>NZ_CP014301.1:3023076-3325384 GCF_001562255.1 Bosea sp. PAMC 26642
CGCTCATCTCAGACGGCCTGTCACTTCAGAACGGCCCGCCCCTCGACCCTGGCGTCGACCGTGCCGAGCCGGCGCAGATAGACCATCACCTCATTGGCCATCAGCTTGCCGTCGGTCAGGCCGATCAGCGTCTTGCCCCGGCCGAGCGCAGCATAGCCGTCGCCGCCCTCCAGCATGAAGTTGTTCGAGGCGACAGTGTATTTTCCCGCAGGATCGATCGGCTTGCCATCGACCGTCACGGTGGTCACGCGCGAGCCCTGCGGCTGCTTGAGATCCGCCTCAAAGCTCAGGCCGGAGACAACCGGGAAGCGGCCCGCCCCCTGCGGCGCATCCCTCAGCCCATTCTCGATCGCGTCTTTGACGTCCTTGCCGGTGATCTCGACCATCACCGTCGCATTGCCGAACGGGAGTTCGCTGAGCACGTCGCGCCGCGTCAGCGTCTGCCCCGCGGCATATTGCTTGTTGGCGCGGATGCCGCCGGCATTGGTGATGGCGAGCTGCGCGCCGGTCGAGGTCCTGATCGCATCGGCGACGAGGTTGCCGATCGCGGTTTCCTGCGTGCGGATCACGCCGGTGCGCGAATCGAGCGGCGCCGCGAGCTTAGCGACATCAATGTCGAGCTCCTTCGACAGCTCGGTCTCGTAGCCCTTCACGATGGCTGCGACATCCGGATCGGGCGTCGCGGCCCGGGAATCGTTGACGCGAAAGGTCGGCGTCCAGGCGACGCGGCGCGCGGCGCCCTCGCCCGTGATCGTCACCGCGATGTCGATTGCGGTGACGTAGTTGCCCTCCTCGTTGGACTCCACCATCACGACCTTGCCGTCATAGGCGATGGCGAGGTCGTGATCGTGGCCGGTCAGCACGATATCGACGAGGCGCGAGCGCACGATCTCGTTGTCGGTGCCGCGGGCGGCATGGACCACGGCGACGAGGATGTCGGCCCCTTGCGTCTTCAGCGCTCGCGCCTCGCGCCGCAACGCTTCCATCGTCGATGAGAATTTCAGATCGCCGGGATTGGAGAGCTGCGGCGTCGGATCGTAGGTCGTGCCGATGACGCCGACCTTAACCGGGCCGAGTTCGAAGATCTGCGAATCCTTGTGGCCGGGCAGCGCATTGCCCGCCACATCGCGCAGATTGGCGGCAAAGGTCGGATAGGTCTGGGCGGCGGTGAGCTTGAGATAGTTCTCCTTGCCGAAGTCGAATTCGTGGTTGCCGGGCACGAACACGTCGATGCCCATCTTGTTCTGCATCTCCACGATATGCGCGCCCTGGTCGAAGCCCGACATCAGCGAGGGCGAGTAGCAGTCGCCGGCATGGCAGAACAGCATCGGCACGCCCTTGGCTCGCTCCGCCCTGGCGATGCCGGCGGCCCGTGCGAAGCCGCCTTTGCCCCTGTCGTCGCCCATCTTGTAGATGTCGTTGACGAGCAGCAGCGTGAAGGCGGGAGCCGGAATCTGCGCCATCGCCACCGGTGTCGTCGCAGCCATGGCGGCGGGAGCGGCAAGCACGCCAAGCGCCTTGCGGCGGGTCAACTGGCTCATGGGTTCGCGCCTCTGTTTGATTGTGTTCTAAACCTAGCAAAGCCTGCCACGCGAAGACTAGCCCCATCGCGCCGGCCGCGTTGCCACGACCGTTCGACGATGTCGCACCCCCGCGCGAAAGGCAGCTAATGACTGGACGAAAGCCGGAACTCCTCTAAATCACAGGGAAATGGAAAGCCCTACGATGACAGTCGAGACCACGCCGGCCGCCGCAACGCAGGCTGTCCGGATCCCTTCGGATCATCCCAAAATCCGGCCCGGACGCATCGGCGTGCTGATGATGAATCTCGGCACTCCGGAGGGGACGAGCTATTGGCCCATGCGCGCCTATCTGAGGGAATTCCTCTCCGACCGCCGTGTCATCGAGACCTCGCGCTGGCTCTGGTGGCCGCTCCTCAACCTCGTGATCCTGACGACGCGGCCCGGCCGGAAAGGCAAGGACTACGCCTCGATCTGGAACAACGACCGTGACGAGGGACCGCTGAAGACGATTACCCGTTCGCAGACGGAACAGCTCGCCGCGCGGTTGCAGCCGTTGCTGGGTGATCGCGTCGTCTTCGACTGGGCGATGCGCTATGGCTTCCCCGATGTGAAGAGCCGGCTGAAGGCCCTGCTCGACCAGGGTTGCGACCGTATCCTGCTGGTGCCGCTCTATCCGCAATATGCCGCCCCAACCTCGGCGACCGCCTGCGACCAGGCGTTTCGCGCGTTGATGACGATGCGCTGGCAGCCGGCTGTCCGCGTCGCCCCGCCCTATCACGACGACCCGGCCTACATCAAAGCGCTGGCCGACTCGATGCGCGGTTCGCTCGCGAAGCTCGATTTCGATCCGGAGGTCATCCTCTGCTCCTTCCATGGCATGCCGAAGGAGTATCTGCTCAAGGGCGACCCCTATCACTGCCATTGCGCCAAGACCTGGCGGCTGCTGCGCGAGGAACTGGGACTGCCGGCCGAGCGCTTCCGCCTGACGTTCCAGTCGCGCTTCGGGCCGGACGAATGGCTGAAGCCCTATACCGACGAAACCGTCATCGCGCTGGCGAAATCCGGCACGAAATCACTGGCGATCGTCGCCCCTGGCTTCTCGGCCGACTGCCTGGAAACGCTCGAGGAGCTCGACGTCGAGAACCGCGAATTCTTCATGCACAATGGCGGCGAAAAATTCGCCTATTTGCCCTGCCTGAACGATTCGCAGGAAGGCATCGACGCGCTGGAGGCGACGGTGCGGCGCGAACTTATGGGCTGGACGTAGTCGCAAGGACGAAGGACGTTCGGCGTCTGCCACCGCCCGCCCCGTCACATGAAAAAGGCCGCTCTCGCGAGCGGCCTTTTGTGTTCTCAGAGCCGAACGAACGGTCTCACTTCGGCGCGAAGATGCCGATGCTGCTCGCGGTGATGTCGAAGGACAAGGTCGCGACCACGGTCGGGTTGCACCACTTCGAGCCGTAGATGCCGCCGGCATTGCCGCGGGTGATGCCGCGAGGGTCGGAGGTCAGCAGGAAGCAGCTCGTCTTCGACAGGTTGGTGTCGTGGTAGCGCAGGTCGGCCGTCAGGTTCTTGTAGGTGTAGGAGAGGCCGGCGTTCCAGTAGTTGTAATCGGGTAGCCGGATCGAGCCGAGATAGGCATCCGTGGTGCCCAGCCAGTAGCGGCCGAACTCACCGGAGACTGCAAGGCCTTCGAGGAACGGCAGGGTGTACTTGGCCGTCACCGAGGCGTAGGTGCCGTTGGCACCCGTACCGAGCCAATCCCATGCATAGAAGACGTTGGCGCCGACCGTCACCTTGTCTTCCCAGTTATAGGAGACCTTGCCGACGAGTTCGGTGAAATCGGTGTTGCGCGGGGTCCAGATCACGCCCGCGTTGTCGATATACTGCTTCTCGTTCGGATAGTAGTACTGGATCACGCCGAGATCGAAGCTGAGCGGACCGAACTTCGGACGGATACCGCCGAAGAAGTCGATTTCCGCCGGGGGGCTGGTGGCCAGATCGACATTGGCGCCGAACACGCCGGCATAGAACAGGTTGTCGTAGAACTGCAGTTCGACCGAACCCTGCACGCCGGGCTTGCGATCCGTCTGCGAGATACCGCGGAAGTTATAGTCGGTCACGCCCTTGATGCTGATCGCCGCATCGATCCAGGTGATCGCCGGCGGAACGGGAGCGAGAGGTGCGCCCTTCTTGCTCGGAAGATCCGAAGCCTGCGCAGCTCCCGCGAACGCGACAAGCGACAGGGCAATGCCAGCCACTGAAGAACGGTAAAAATCAAAAGCCATCATCGAGCTCCGCCAGGACTCAGCGCGACCCACCGCGCTTCCGCCACAATGAAGCCAGCGAAATGCCATTCTCGGCAAGCCGGGCTTTTAGGCGATCAGCTCAGAAATGAGGCAAAAGCCCAGTGGGTCGGCATTTTTGCGCCCATCAGATAGGCGACGCCAACAAAGCAGGGGATTGTTGCATTTCGACCACGCCGGATATGCGGCGTGGCGTATGCCCTCAACGGGCGGCTGGCTGGCTCGCGAAGGCCGCAGCGCGTTCGTCGAGACGCGTGGTGCGCAAGCTGTCGGCACGACGCGGCGGCAGCGGAGCGCGCACATTGGCGGGCGCGGACGGCCCGACGGAGGCGATCGGTGCCGACTGGACCGGCTCCTTCGGAACAGAACCGCCGATCAGCGGCACGAAGCCAAGAGCCCGCTGGTAGAACGGCCGCTCGTCCTGCGCGACCGCGACTGGCGCAGCAGCGGCGCTGGAAGCGACTGGAGCAGGCTGAGCGGCGCCGGGAAGGACCTTGGCCATCTGCGTCGCGGCCGACGCCGCAGGTGCAGCAGCCTTGACCGGCTCCGCCTTCGGCTCTGCGGCAGCAGCCGCGACCGCTGCAAGCACGGCGTCGTTATCGGCCGAATCGGCACGAACGGTTGTCTTCGCCTTGCCGCTGTCGTCGAGCACTACCACGCGCGGACCGACCGAGATCGCATCCGGCCGGCTCACGCCGACATCGCGCGAGGCCCAGGTCGCTGTCCGGTTCAGCGAATCCGAGCCGCCGGAGAGCAGTGCCTGCTTGAAGGAGCTATGGCTGTCGCCGTCGTCATAGAGCAGCTTGACGGCGGGCGTGCCCTTGGCGACCAGCGCGGCGACCTGGATCTCGTCCTGCTGGCGCTTCTGCTGCACGGCCTGGATAACGGACGAATCGGCGCCGCCGCTATTGAAGGCGTAGCGCCCACCCGAGACAGCGACCGCAGGCTCGTCCCCGGTCACGTCGAAATAATCAGTGCCTTCCTTCAGATTCTTCCAGAAGGCGATGTTGGAATCGAGCCGGTGCTTGGCGAGATTTTCCGGCGTCATCCGGAACGGCAACGCCTGCATCTGCATGGCCTTCTGGCCACCGTTCTGCGCCTCGCGGACCAGCGCATAGATTTCGCCGATCTGGTCGTCCGTCATCGAATAGCAGCCGGCCGAGGAACACGCGCCGTGAACCATCAGATGCGCGCCGGTGCGGTTATGGGCCCGGTCATAGGCGTTGGGATAGCCCATGTTGAAGGAGACGTAATAGGAGGAGTTGGGGTTCATCTGCGCCGGCGTGATGGCGTAGAAGCCCTCGGGAGCCATCCGGTCGCCCTCGCGGACCTTCGGGCCGAGCTGACCCGACCAGCGGCACATGGGATAGGTCTTGAGCAGCGCGTACTGGCCGTTCGCCTTGCGCTTCCAGACCTCGAGCTCCGATTCCTTCTTGTAGGAGCGGATCAGGATCGGCTGATCCTTGTTCATGCCCTTCTCGGACATCAGCGCGTAGGTCGCCGACGGGATCGGGATGTTGTGGCGGGCAGAACCGCGATAGCGGTCTTCCTCGCAGGCGCCCAGGGACAATGAAACAAAAGCCACGAGCGCGAGTTGCTTGAATGCCACGTCGTCAATCCCATCCAACGGCCGGCCAGAGAGCCGAGCTTTGACCATGCAACACGGCCAAATTGTGCCGGCTGCTAGGTTGTAGAAGCGTTAGCGTTGACCGTTCCTTACCACAGGCCGCCGCGAGATGGCCATATGGTTAAGGACGCGTTGACGTTCGCCATCCGCCGGCGTGGCACGCCGGCATCACAGATTGCGTCCGATCGCCAGGAATTTCTCCGCTCTGCGCGCGACGATGGCCTCGGGCTCCACGCCTGCGAAATCCGAAAGCGCCGACGCAATGGCGTCGCTTGCGCGCCCGATCGCAGCATCGGGATCGCGATGCGCGCCACCCATCGGCTCGGTCACGATCCGGTCGATGACGCCGAATTTCAGCAGATCCTGCGCCGTGATCTTCATGCCGGTGGCGGCGTCCTGCGCCCGGGCCGTGTCGCGCCAGAGGATCGAGGCCGCGCCTTCGGGTGAGATCACCGAATAGATCGCGTGTTCCAGCATCATCACGCGGCTGGCAGCGGCGATCGCGATCGCGCCGCCGGAGCCGCCCTCGCCGATCACCAGCGCCACGCTCGGCGTGCGCAGGCCAAGGCATGCATCGGTCGAGCGCGCGATCGCCTCCGCCTGGCCGCGTTCCTCGGCCTCGATGCCGGGATAGGCGCCTGCAGTATCGACGAAGCTCAGCACAGGCAGGCCGAATCGATCGGCCAGTTCCATCAGGCGGACCGCCTTGCGGTAGCCTTCGGGCTTGGCCATGCCGAAATTGTGCCGGATGCGGGTCTCGGTCGTCGAGCCCTTCTCCTGGCCGATGACGCAGACGGGCTCACCGCGAAAACGCCCGAAGCCGCCGACGATGGCCTCGTCCTCCCCGAAGGCACGGTCGCCGGCCATCGGCGTGAATTCGTCGATCAGCGCGGCGCAGTAGTCCTTGAAATGCGGCCGCTGCGGATGGCGCGCGACCAAAGTCTTCTGCCAGGGCGTAAGCTGGGCATAGAGATCCTTCAGCGCCTGGCTGGCCTTGGCGTCGAGCTTGCCGATCTCCTCCGACAGCGAATAGCCCTCGCCCTTCGCTTCCAGGGCGCGCAGTTCGTCGGCCTTCGCCTCGAGTTCGGCAACGGGCTTCTCGAAATCAAGGTAGCTACGCATCGTGATCCAGTTCAGATTCCGCTGGTGAGGGTCCGCACGGCGGCAAAGGGAGGGACCGGCTCGCGAAAAGCGGCGGACCTTGGCCGCGCGCCCGCGTGCTTGTCAACCCGAGGAGCCGGCATCGGGTTGGTCCCTCAGCCGCGGAGCCGGCGTCGGCTGTGGCAGCAGAATCGGCCGGAAGGCGAAACTGCGCCGCGTCGCCCGCAACGGCACCCGCCGGTAGAACTGCTTGGTGGCGTCGATGACATGGACACCGGCGAAAGGCAGCGACAGCCCCGCACCGATCCGCTCCCAGGCGGGCGCCGAGCGCATGAACAGCCTGCGCCGAAGCGGCGGCACATAAAGTGCCTCGGCCCAGTGCTCCGGCGAAAACTCGGCCGCGCGCATCAGCGCTTCCAACTGCGAGCGGCTGAACGGACGGCCATGGCCGAAGGGCGTACCATCCATCCGCGCCCACAAACCACCGCGATTGGGGACGACGAGCAGCATCCGGCCGCCGGGGCTCAGCACCCGCGAGACCTCCTCCAGCAGATCGTCGGGGCTCTCGGTCTCCTCCAGCGCGTGCACGAGGACGACCCGGTCGATCGAGGCCGTGGGTAGGGGCAGCAGCGTCGGCTCGACCAGCGCCGAGGCCGACGGTCCCTCCGATGGCCAGTGCACCACGCCCTGCGCGGCGGGCATAAAGGCGAGCACGCGCTCGGCTCCGACGCCGAGCACGGACAGATAAGGCGACGAGAAGCCCACTCCGAGAACGCGCTGACGCTCGCAATCGGGCCAGAAGCGCAGCATCGCGCCGCCGACGAACCGCCGTGCCACATGGCCGAGCGGGCTGGCATAGAAGGCACGCAGATCGACGACATCGAGAGCCATGGCCGCGCAAGATGTGGTGCGGCAGGCGACGACGCAAGGGCGGGCATCGGCATCGGCAGTTCGTCCGTGCCCTGAGGCCAAGGTGCTTGATCGTATCGTGGCGCTGCTTCAGTAAAGTCCCGACTGCCGACTGCCCGCCCCCGGAGCCTGACATGCCCATCGACATCCAGATCTTCCGCACGCTCAGCGATAATGCCGGCGCGCTGATCTACGACCCGGCGACGGAAGCCTGCGCGGCGGTCGATGTTCCCGATGCCGGTCCCGTCCTGGCCGCGGCCAAAGCCAAGGGCTGGACGATCAGCGACATTATCGTCACCCATGCGCATTTCGACCACACCCAGGGCGTCGACGAACTCAAACAGGCGACCGGCGCAAACGTCTGCGGCCCAGCAGATGCGCAGGATTCGGCCCCGATCGATCGCATCGTCGCCGAAGGCGACAAGGTCGGGTTCGGCAGCTTCGATTTCGACGTCTGGCATACGCCCGGCCACGCCGATGGCCACCTCACCTTCGTCAGCGAGCAGGGCAAGCTCGCCCTCGTCGGCGACGTCGTCTTCGTCATGGGTTGCGGCCGTGTCCAGCCGGGCCAGATGCAGGCGATGTGGGCCTCGCTCAGCCGTATCATGATGCTGCCCGACGATCTCCGCCTGATCGCCGGTCACGACTACACGCTGGCCAATGCCCGCTTCGCCATCGCGATGGACCCGGCCAACACTGCCCTCTCGGCGCGGCTGGCCCAAGCCGAGGCAGCCAAGGCGGAGGGCCACTTCTGGGCCCTGACGTCGGTCGGTGAGGAGAAGGCGACGAACCCGTTCTTCCGCGCCGGAGAAGGCCCGCTGGCGGCAGCCGTCGGCCTCGTCGGCGCGCCGGCCGGAGAGGTCTTCGCGGCCCTGCGCGAAGCCAAGAACACGTTCTGAGATCGAAGGCTTTGTGAGGGATCGCGCATGACATCGTCCCTGGACGGCCTGAGCGCAGCCGAGGTGATCGGTCTGCTCGAACTCAAGCCGCACCCCGAAGGCGGCCATTATCGCGAGACCTTCCGCGACGAGGCCGGCCCGGAAGGGCGCGGTTTCTCCACTGCGATCTACTATCTGCTCGATACCGGCGAGACGTCGGAATGGCACCGGGTCGATGCCGCCGAGATCTGGCATCACTATGCGGGCGCCCCGCTCGTCATCAGCGTCTCGCCCAACGGCCACGACGCCTCGGCGCATCATCTCGGCACCGACCTGCGGACCGGCCAGCGCCCGCAATTCGTGGTGCCGGCCGGCTGGTGGCAGAGCGCGACTTCGCTCGGCGCCTGGACGCTGGTCGGGTGCACGGTTGCGCCGGGCTTTGCCTTTTCGGGTTTCGAGATGGCGCCGCCGGGCTGGCGCCCGACGCCGCGCAAGACGACGACGCTGAAGAGCGGAGGCACGCCATGACGGCGTCTGGACAACCCGATGATTCAACTCTGGTGCTCGCCTGCGAACGGCGCATCGTCAACGCCTGGCCCGCACCCGCGACGCTGCTGATCGGCGACTGGGTCGTGCGCTTCGCCAGCGGCTATTCCGGCCGGGCGAACTCCGCCTCGCCGATCGCCGCCGGCGCGGAAATGGACGACGACACGCTCGCGCTGATCGAGGAGCTTTATCGGGCCGACGGCTTGCAGCCGTGTATCCGGCTAACCCCGCTGGTGGGAGCCGAAACACGCGCGCGCGTCCTCGCGCGGGGCTTCACGATAAAGGATGCCTCGTTCGGCATGATCGCCGCCCTCGACGGCATCGAGCCCACGATCGAGCCCGAAATCGAGATCGAGGCCGGCCCGAGTGCCGACTGGATTGCCGGCGTCGCCGCCAACCAGACCGGCGTCAAGACGCATGCCGGCAATCTGGCGGCGATCGTCGAGAAGATCCGTCTGCCGGCCGCCTTCGCGACACTCCTCGTGGCCGGTGAGCCGATCGCCTACGGCATGAGCGTCGCCGAACGCGGCATGGCCGAGATCGGCGGAATCGTCGTCGGTGCAGACCATCGCGGCCAGGGTTTTGGCCGGCGCATCGTGTCGGGCCTGATGGCATGGGCGAGGGCGATGGAAGCGCAGAGCGCGTATCTGCAGGTCGAACAGACCAATACGCCTGCGATCAGCCTCTATGAAAGCCTCGGCTTCCGCCGGCTCTACGCCTACGAGACGCGCATTCTCGATTGAGCGTCCGTCACGCGCCGGGCCCGCTCCTTACACCGTCACCTGCGTGCCCACCTCGACCACCCGACCGGTCGGGATCTGGAAGAAGCTCGTGGCGTCCGTCGCGCTCTTGGTCAGCGAGATGTAGAGATTGTCCTGCCAGACCGGCATGCCCGATTGCGGCGAGGCCTTGATCGAGCGGCGCGAGAGGAAGAACGAGGTCGACATGATGTCGAACTTGAAGCCCTGCTTGCGCAGGATCGCGAGCCCCTTGGGCACGTTGGGGCTCTCCATGTAGCCATAGACCAGATCGACCCGCCAGAAGTCGTCGGTGATACGCGAGAGGCGCACGCGCTCCTCCTCGGCGATGCGGGGCGTGTCGGTGGAGCGCACGGTCAGGACGACGTTGCGCTCGTGCAGCACCTTGTTGTGCTTCAGGTTGTGCAGCAGCGAGGCCGGGGCCGTCTCGGGGTCGCTCGTCAGGAAGACGGCCATACCCTTGACCCGGACGGGGGGGCTCTTGGAGAGCATGCCGACGAGTTCGAGCAGCGGCACGTCGGTCTTGCGCGTCTTGTCGAACAGGATCTTGGTGCCGCGCACCCAGGTCCACATCAGCATGACCAAGGCGATCGCCAGCAGCACCGGCATGTAGCCGCCGCTGAACAGCTTCAGCATGTTGGCGGCGAAGAAGGCGATATCGATGATCAGGAAGGGCAGGATCAGGGCGACCGTCGCGAGCAGACTCCAGCCCCAGACGCGGCGGATCACGATGAAGGCGAGCAGCGAACTCACCACCATCGTGCCGAAGACCGCGATGCCATAGGCATGCGAGAGATTGGAGGAGGAGCGGAAGGACCAGACCAAGAGCAGCACGATCAGCAGCAGCAGCCAGTTGATGCGGGGTATGTAGATCTGGCCGGAGGTATGCTCCGAGGTGTGGCGGATTTCGAGCCGCGGCAGCAGGCCGAGCTGGACCGCCTGCCGCGTCAGCGAGAAGGCGCCGGTGATCACCGCCTGGCTCGCGATGATGGTGGCGATCGTTGCCAGAATGACCAGCGGCAGGATCAGGAAGTCCGGGGCGAGCTTGTAGAACGGATTGTCGATGGCGGTCGGATCCGAGAGGATCAGCGCACCCTGGCCGAGATAGTTCAGCCATAGCGAGGGGAAGACCACCCAGATCCAGGCGCTTCGGATCGGACCGCGGCCGAAATGGCCCATATCGGCATAAAGCGCCTCGGCGCCGGTCACCGCCAGGCAGACCGAGCCGAGTACGGCCAGCGACACCGTCGGGTGGTCAAGGAAGAAGCGCAGGCAGTAGTACGGGTTGACCGAGGCCAGGACGCCGATGTCATCGGCGATATGGTAGATACCGAGCCCGGCCAGCACCAAGAACCAGACCAACGTGATCGGACCGAAGAAATTCGCGACCCTCTCGGTGCCGCCGCTCTGGACCAGGAACAGGCCGATCAGGATGACGGACGCGATGGTGACGACATAGTCGTTCAGCAGCGGCGTGACCAGCTTGATGCCCTCGACGGCCGACAGCACCGAGATCGCCGGAGTGATCACCGCGTCGCCATAAAACAGCGCCGCACCGGCCATGCCGAGGAACAATACAACGCCGCCGCGCGCCCGCCCGAGCCCGCGCTGGGCCAGCGCGACCAGCGTCAGGATGCCGCCTTCGCCATTATTGTCGGCCCGCATCAGCAGCAGGACATATTTCAGCGTGACGACGATGACGAGCGACCACAGGATCAGCGACAGCACGCCGATGACGATGTCGCGCGGCACCGGCGCGCCGGCGACCGCGGTGCCCAGCCCGCCATGAGCGGCTGTCGCCGCCAGCACGGTCTCGCGCAGCGCATAGAGCGGGCTCGTGCCGATGTCGCCATAGACGACGCCCAGCGCCCCGAGCGCCAGCGCGGCGTAGCTGTTGGTCGAGTGGCCGTGCCCGGAACGGCCATGGCCGTCATCGAGGCCGAACCGAGAATCCTCCGGCCGCGAGGTCGGCGGATTCGGGTTGTCATGCCCCATAGGGGATCTCCGCGGATGCTGCAGTGCAGCGAAAGGCCGGGGCCTCTAGCACACCGGGGCCGGCGCGCAAAGGCGCGGCCATGCGTTCGTTGCAGGACAAGTCATTCTACTCCGCCGCATCAGCCCGCCTGCCATAGCGCCGTTCGATGTAGCCGTCGACCATCGTCTTGAATTCGGCGGCGATGCCTTGTCCCCGCAAAGTTGCAACCTTCCTGCCGTCGACGAAAACCGGAGCGGTCGGCTCCTCGCCCGTGCCGGGCAGCGAGATGCCGATATCGGCGTGCTTGGATTCGCCCGGCCCGTTGACGATGCAGCCCATCACCGCGACGTTGAGCGCCTCGACGCCGGGATAGCGCGTCTTCCACTCCGGCATCGATGTCGAGATCCAACTCTGGATGTCGCGCGCCAGTTCCTGAAACACCGTCGAGGTCGTGCGCCCGCAGCCGGGACAGGCCGCGACCAGCGGCACGAACGCCCTGAATCCCATCGTCTGCAGCAGTTCCTGCGCCGCCTTGACCTCGAGCGTTCGGTCGCCGCCCGGCTCCGGCGTCAGCGAGAAGCGGATCGTGTCGCCGATCCCCTCCTGCAGCAGGATGCCGAGCGCCGCCGACGAGGCGACGATGCCCTTCGAACCCATGCCGGCCTCGGTCAGGCCGAGATGGATGGCATAATCGGCGCGGCTCGCCAGCGTTCGATAGACCGCGATCAGGTCCTGAACACCCGACACCTTCGCCGAGAGGATGATGCGGTCCCGCGCCAGTCCGATCTCCTCGGCCCGCTCGGCAGACAGCAGCGCCGACTGCACCATCGCCTCGCGCATCACGGTGCGCGCATCGAGCGGCCGGGCCGAGACGGCGTTCTCGTTCATCAGCGCGGTCAGCAGTTCCTGGTCGAGCGAACCCCAGTTGGCGCCGATGCGCACGGCCTTGCCATGCTTGATCGCAAGTTCGACGATCTGGCCGAACTGGCGGTCCTTCTTGTCCTTGAAGCCGACATTGCCGGGGTTGATCCGGTATTTCGCCAGAGCCTCGGCGCAGGCCGGATGGTCGGCCAGCAGCTTGTGCCCGATATAGTGGAAATCACCGACCAGCGGCACATCGATGCCGACCCGGTCGAGCCGCTCGCGGATTTTCGGCACGGCGGCGGCGGCCTCGTCGCGATCGACCGTGATCCGCACCAGTTCGGAGCCCTGCCGGGCCAGCGCCGCGACCTGCGCGACCGTGCCGGCGATGTCGGCGGTATCGGTATTGGTCATCGACTGCACCACGATCGGCGCAGCCCCGCCGACGGCCACGTGTCCGACCATGACCGGAACCGTCGCCCGGCGCGGCTGCGGACCCGCCTGGTCCGGCAGGCAATCGAGCATGACCCGTTCATTCATGGCTTTGCGCTCCGGCAATGCTCGCACCGTCCGACGATCTCGACGACCTGATGCGAAGCCGCGAACTGGCGGCCCGTCGTGATGGCCGCGACCGCCTTCCTCATGGCAGGCGAGGAATCCTCGTCGACACCGCCGCAACCCTCGCAGATCAGGAAGGCGACGACCTCGTCGGCGCCATGGCCATGCAGGCAGGCGAGGTAGGCGTTGCGCGAGGAGAGCCGGTGGACGAACCCCTGCTCGACCAGGAAATCGAGCGCGCGATAGATCGAGATCGGCGCCAGCCGCCGGCCGCCGGGCGGCGAGATGCGGTCCGCAAGGTCATAGGCCCCGACCGGCCGATGGTCGCCATGCAGCGCCTCCAGGGCCTGACGGCGGATCGGCGTCAGGCGCAGGCCGCGCTCGCCGCAGATACGCTCGGCCCGTGCTAGCGCTTCGGCGGCATGGTGGCGGTGGTCATGCGCGTGCCGACAAGCTTCTCCGTCGTCGGCGGCATGGCGATGGCCGTCATGATGCGCATGATCGTGATCGCTCGGGTGCGGCTGCATTTCGGTCATGTTGCGTTGCAATAGAAGACCCGGCACGGTTCCGTGACCCTTTCGGATCGGTGGCTTATCCTTCATCTTGCGCCCAACCTAAGCATTTCTCTTCGCAATGTCAGGAGCCTTGACGCTCATGTTCCTCAAAGACCGCTGCGCCGCCATCACAGGCTCGACCTCGGGCATCGGGCTCGCCTATGCCCGCGCACTCGCCGCCGAAGGCGCCCATCTCGTGATCAACGGGATCCTGCCGCCAGCCGACGCCGAAAAGCTCCGCGCCGACCTCGCGGGCGAATTCGGCGTCAAGGTGCTGTTCTCTTCCGCCGACATGACCAAGCCCGCCGAGATCGCCGGGATGATCGGGGCGGCCGAAGCCGAATTCGGCGCGATCGACATCCTCGTCAACAATGCCGGCATCCAGCATGTCGCGCCGGTCGACGAGTTCCCGATCGAGAAATGGGACATGATCATCGCGATCAACCTGTCCTCGGCCTTCCATACCACCCGCGCCGCTTTGCCGAAGATGAAGGCCAAGGGCTGGGGCCGCATCATCAACACGGCATCCGCCCACGCCTTCGTCGCCTCGCCCTTCAAGAGCGCCTATGTCTCCGCCAAGCACGGCATCGCCGGTTTCACCAAGACGGTCGCGCTCGAAGTCGCGACGCAAGGGATCACGGTCAACGCCATCGCACCGGGCTATGTCTGGACGCCGCTGGTCGAAAAGCAGATTCCCGACACCATGAAGGCGCGCAACCTGACCAAAGAGCAGGTCATCAACGATGTGCTGCTGACGGCGCAGCCGACCAAGGAATTCGTCACGGTCGAGCAGGTGGCGGCGCTCGCCGTGTTCCTCTGCACCGACGCCGCCAAGTCGATCACCGGCACGACGCTGCCGATGGATGGCGGCTGGACTGCGGCATGACCGGGCGACGCAAGGCCAGCACGCAGACGGTCAAGGGCCTCGCCGGCCCGAAAGCCGAGCGGACGGTGTCGCTGGCGCTCCAGGGCGGCGGCGCGCACGGCGCCTTCACCTGGGGCGTGCTCGACGCCATCCTGGAGGATGGCCGGCTCGCCATCGAGGCGCTCTCGGGCACCAGCGCCGGAGCCATGAACGCCGTCGTGCTATGCGAAGGCTGGATCGAGGGCGGCGCCGATGGAGCCCGGACGAAACTGGAGACCTTCTGGCGCGCCATCAGCGTCGACGGCAAATATGGCGGCTCGGAGCGCTCGCTGATCGACACCATGCTCGGCGCCTGGGGCAGCAGCGGCACGCCGCCGGGCCTGATCTGGTTCGAGATGTTCTCGAAGGTGGCGAGCCCCTACGACATCAACCCGCTCAACATCAATCCTTTGCGCGGCGTGATAGCCGACCTAATCGATTTCGACAAGGTCCGGGCCTGCGCGGAGGTCAAGCTCTTCATCGCCGCCACAAATGTCCGCACCGGCAGGATCAAGGTCTTCAACGGCCCGGAAATGACGCCTGACCACCTGATGGCATCGGCCTGCCTGCCGATGCTGTTCCAGGCGGTCGAGATCGGCAAGGAAGCCTATTGGGATGGCGGTTACATGGGCAATCCGGCCCTGTTCCCGCTGTTCTACGAGGCTCATTGCGACGACATCATGCTGGTGCAGATCAACCCGCTCCAGCGCAAGGATCTGCCCACGAAGGCGCGGGACATCCAGGACCGGCTGAACGAGATCACCTTCAATGCCTCGCTGCTGCGCGAGCTGCGCGCGATCGAGTTCGTCAACCGCCTCGTCGATGCCGGCAAACTGCCGACCGACGAATACAAGCGCGTGCTGATGCACCGCATCGACGGCGGCTCGCCGCTGGCGGAACTGACCTCGTCGTCGCGGATGAACGCCGACTGGGACTTCCTGCTCCGCCTGCGCGACATCGGCCGGGCCGCGGCGAAACGTTGGCTCAAGCGCAACTACGAGGCGATCGGAAAGGTCGCGACGCTGGATCTGAAGGAAGCGATCAGCTGAGGCGGCATCGCGGCATCACACCATCAGCCGCCAGACCGTGCTGCGCTTGATCTCGGCATCCTCCAGCGACCGCGTCACCGGCACCTCGTAGCTCGCCAGCGGGACCAGCCTGTCGCGAGGCAGATAACTCCGGCCGGGATCGCCGATCAGCACCGTGGCCCCACGCGCCGACAAGACCGAAAGCCAGGCGACGACGCGCTCTGCCATGTCGCGCTCATAGCAGACATCGCCGGCGCAGATCACGTCCCAGCCGGCGTCGCTCCCGACCATGTCGTCCAGCAGGACGTCTACGGCAACGCCGTTCGCGTCTGCGTTGAGCGCGATCGCCTCCGTCGCGAAGGCGTCGATATCGTTTGCCGTGACGCTGGCCGCGCCCGCCTTCGCCGCCGCGATCGCCACCAGCCCCGAGCCGCTGGCGAAATCGAGCACGCGCTTACCGGCGACGACGCCGGGATCGTCCAGAAGATAGCGCGCCAGCGCCTGCCCGCCCGCCCAGGCGAAAGCCCAGAACGGCGGCGGCAGTCCGATCACCGCCAACTCGTCCTCGGTCTTCTGCCACAGCTCCGTCGCCTCCTGCGCCACATGCAGGCTGATCTCCGGCGCGTGCGGCACGGGCAGCAGACAGGTATTGGCCATGATGAAGCCGCGCCGGTCGAGCGCCGCCATGGGCGCGCTCACGCGGCGAGATCCGTCGTCGGCTTGCCCAGAAGCTCGCGATAGAGCGACTTCACCACATCCATCACGTCGCGCTCGGTATAGCCTTCGAGCAGCCGCGCGCGGGCGCTGCCTCCCATGCGCTCGACCAGATTGGGCGCACCGGCGAGCGCCACCAGCACCTTGGCGAGCGCGGCGGCATCGTCCGGCGGCACCACGACCCCGTCGATGCCGTCGCGCACGAAGCTGCGACAGCCCGGCACGTCGGTCGTCAGGATGCCGCGCCCGCAGGCGGCGGCCTCCAGAATGGTGCGCGGCAGCCCCTCCCCGCCCCGCGACGGCAGGCAGCACAGATGATGCGTGCGCCAGACGCCCTCGATATCGCGCGTCGGTCCCGCCCAGGTGATCCCGGGCCGAGCCGCCCATTCCGTCAGCGTCGCTTCAGGAATCGCCCTTGGATTGGAGAAATCGGGCGCGCCATGGATGGTGAGTTCGACGCGCACGCCATGGCTGCGCGCAATCCGAACCGCTTCGACCGCCAGATCGACGCCCTTCGACCAGAGCAGCCGCGCCACCAGCGCGATCTTCAGCGGCGGCGACGGCGGCATCGCCATCGGCATCAGGATCAGCGGATCGACGCCCGCCCCGCCGACCAGCACGACCTTGGTCGCCTGCTGCGGCTTGAGATCAAGCATCGCCGGGTCGTCCGGATTCTCGAACAGGAACCGAACCTGCGGCCCATCGATCGCCTGCCGCAGCCAAAGCCTCGTGCCGAGCCGCGCCGCGTTTGCGAGCGCGCCCCGCTTAGCACCGAGGAAACCGAGCCCGGTCAGCGCATAAACGCGCCGCTCGATGCCGGCGAGCTTCCCGGC
Organism: Bosea sp. PAMC 26642; assembly: GCF_001562255.1. Classification (NCBI taxonomy): domain Bacteria; kingdom Pseudomonadati; phylum Pseudomonadota; class Alphaproteobacteria; order Hyphomicrobiales; family Alloboseaceae; genus Allobosea; species Allobosea sp. PAMC 26642. The sequence goes on from NZ_CP014301.1 coordinate 3,040,152, forward strand.
GAGACCGGCGAGCACGATAGGCTTCAGCGCGATACAGTGCAAAATATCGGGCCGCTCGGCGGCGATGATGCGCCGCAGCGTCCTGACCTGGCGGAACAGCGCGCGCGGATCGAGGCTGCGGCGCTCCGCCTCCAGCGCGATCAGCCTGGCGCCGGCAGACTCGATCACCCGGCGATGCTGGCGTTCGCGGGCGATCACCACGACCTCGTAGTCGAGTTCGCGCGCCGCCCGCGCCATCGGCAGGAAATGCGAGGCGAAGAACCAGTCCTCGGTCGCGACGAAGAGAAGTTTTGGCCGGGCCATGTCGCGACATCAGTCCGATGCGGCGACGAAGGTCAAGCGGGATGGAGCTGCGCGACGCCGTCATGCCGCGTTTTGGGCAGCAGGCGCGGCAGCCGCGAAGGTCATGGTGAAATTTTTGCCTTCCGCGGCGATCCGGAACCCGGCTAAAGCATCGGCCTTACATGGCGCACGGACCAACGCGGACCCATGCAGATCTTCCCGACCGTGGCGAGCAGCGGCGCCTTCCGTACCTGGAGATCCGACAGGGCGAACTGGCTGCCGGTCGCCAAAGCCATCGCGAACCATCACGGACTGGCGGTGGTCAACCCGTTCTCGTTTGCGACCGGCACGAACCTCGTCATCGCGCTTGACGACGCGCTGATCCTGAAGGTCTTTCCGCCGATCTATCGCAGCCAGTTCGTCTCGGAGCGCGCCACCTTGCGACAGCTTCGGGGGAAGCTGGACCTCCCGATCCCCGAGATCGTAGCGGAGGGCGGGGCGGACGACTGGTCCTATCTCGTCATCACGCGGTTGGCCGGCATCCTCGGCTCGCAGGCTTGGCGTGGCCTTCCCGAAGAGCAGAAGGAGCGCGTCCTGCAGCAGATCGGCGAGACGATCGCGCAGGTGCACTCAGTGCCCCTGGGCGAACTCACACGCATCGAGCCCCGCTGGCCTGAATTCATCGAAAGGCAGATCGCGGGCTGCCGCGAGCGCCATGTCCGCCTGGGACTCCCGAAAAAATATCTCGCCGATCTCGACGCGCTTCTTGAGAACGCCGCGACGCTGATTCCGATGGATGCTCCGCCCGTCATCCTGACCGGCGAATACATCCCTGAAAACTTCCTTCTCGGTAAGACCAACGGCCGATGGGGACTCGCGGGGCTGATCGACTTCGGCGATGTCATGACGGGCTGGCGCGAATATGACCTGCTCGGCCCGAGCGCCTTCATGGCGGCGGGACGGCCGGGGCGTGTGTGCAGCCTGCTACGGGGCTTCGGTTATGGGGACGCAGTCGATCCCATCGTCAGGCGGCGCCTGCTGACGCTGATCTTCCTGCATCGGGCTAGCGATCCCATGCGCCATATCTGCATCGAAGGCTGGGAACACCGGATCAATCGATTGACCGATTTGGAAGACCTGATCTGGCCGACAGGCGATTGATAGGTCTCGGCACCTGAAAAAGGAACGGCCTGCCGGGGGCGCCGACAGGCCGGATCTGATGGGGATGGAGCGGGGTCGCGCTCAGTAGTAGGTGCGGCAGACCCGGCGGTGGCCGACGACCTCGCCATAGTAGTTCACGCGTTCGACCATGCGGCAGCGATAGGCGGGACCGTCGCTGACATAGACCGGGTTTCCGTAATATCCGTGACGGTAGCCGTAACCATGACCGTAGCCGTAGCCATAGGCCGGACGTGCAGTCGCAGCGAGCATGCCGCCGACGGCCAGGGCTCCGATGACGCCAGCTCCGACGCCCCAGCCGTAGCGGGGACCAGCCTGCGCGGTGCTCGAAGTGAAGACGGAAGCGCCCAGGGCGAGGGCGGTGACGGCGACGGCCAGGCTCTTCTTGATCGGTGTCATTGTCGTTCTCCGGTTGACCAGGACGGCGACCCATTCGCCATGTTTCCGCCTTGGTTGGCTCTGAACCGAAATCGCCGGACGCCTCGAAAAAAATCACGCGCCGATGAAAATAACTGTGCCGCTTGCCTATCGGAGACCAGGCGCGCTTGATGACCGTCCGACTCCAATCGAGGCACGTACAGAGAATGGGATCAGCGCTGCGCTGGACGGGACCGGCACTCGCCGGTGTGCTGACGGCCTCGCCGCTGGCGGCACAGGAGATGGTGAGCAGCTACACGCGTCATCACTACGAGGCCTGCCGCAAATCTCCCGCCGGAAACGACCTGATGGAGACCACCTGCATTGGCCCCGCCGGCATCCGGATCGTCTGGACGGCCGAGGCCGATTCGACATCGGTCAATTTTGGCAAGAGGACGATCGGGGAATCCCTCTTTGAAGGACTGGAATTCTTCGAGGCCGGAACCACGATCGAATGGCGCGGCCCGAAGGGGCGACGGCCGCAGATCGCGATCCTGCGCTACAAGGCGGGCAAGACTATCGGAAACCTCGACGTGACCCGGCTTGTCGTCCACAGGATCGGCCAGGACGATGTCTCCTGCATCGTCGGCAGCGTCGATGGCCGCGGCAAGGATGCTAATGCGCAGGCACGGCGCCTTGCCGACGAAAACGGCGGGACGTTCCGCTGCGGGCAGGACAAGCGTCTCGACCGCTGAAGCCGGCCGCGCCCTGCGTAACGCCCTCGTGATGCTCCGCTTTGCATCTCCGTTGACCGCAATGCGTTATCGGTAAGAGGTCTGGAGTCCGATCATGATCACGAGACGCAACCTGCTTCTATCGACGGCCTCGGCGCTCGCCGCCTGCACGGCCGCCTATGGGCTGGGCCTGTTCGACGCCTCCGCCGCCGTCGAGGGCAGCTTCGAGGTGACCAGGACCGACGCCGAATGGAAGAGGCTTCTGACACCGGCGCAATATGACGTCCTGCGCCGGGAGGGCACGGAGCGCGCCGGTTCGAGCCCGCTCGACAAGGAGAAGCGTGCCGGCACGTTCCACTGCGCCGCCTGCGACCTGGCCGTCTATGCCTCGACGACGAAATTCGACAGCGGGACCGGCTGGCCGAGCTTCTGGGCGCCGCTCGACAATGCGGTCGCGACGAAAACGGACAGATCGTTCTTCATGAGCCGCACGGAGGTGCATTGTCGGCGTTGCGGCGGCCATCTCGGCCATATCTTCGACGACGGCCCGGCCCCGACCGGCAAGCGTCACTGCCTCAACGGCATCGCACTGAAATTCGTCACCGCCTGAATTGTATCGAAGCGGACGGCGCAGTCGCCGCCGATTACTCGGCTGTGGCCCGCTTGGCGGCCTTCTCAGCTTTCTCTGCAGCCTTAGCCACGCGCTCGGCCGATTTGGCGGCCTTGTCCGTGGCGGTCTTGGTTTTGGCGGCCTTTGCGGCGGCCTTCGCCTCGACGATCTCGGCCTTCGCCTGGGCCTGCTCGGATGCAACGATCGCGGCCGTCTCCGCCTCGGCGGCTTCCTTGGCAAGACGCTGCGCGCGCAGGCGTGCGGTCTTCTGCAGCACCGCGTCGCGGGCCGACTGCTCGGCCTCCATGGCGCGGGAAGCTTCCTGCTTGCGGGCGTCGGCCTTGTCGAAAGCCATCTGGGCCCGCCGCTTGATCTCGTCTGGGGAGAGTCCTCGCGTCGCCATGGCGGCTCGCTCCGATCACGGTTTGAGAGGAGGCGTGTCACGCCGGCCTGAGGTAAAACACCCCGGGCCGGAAACGTCGAGACTGCCGAGTCTCCCTGCCGCCAGTCGGCGCGAGCGAGAACCCCGTCAGCCGGGCTTGTTCAGCAGGTCAGCGACGACCGCCCTTGCCGGCGGCCCGGAGCTGCGCATATTGCACGGCCTCGAGCAGCACCTTGCGCGGACGCTCGGCATCGCGCTTGGCCTGTTCGGCCTTGCGGGCGACCTCGCGGGCGATTTCGGCCAGGCGCTCTTCCTCGACCAAACGGACGCGCTCGATCTCGGCAAGGCGTTCGGCCTCGACGCGGGCGGCTGCCTTTTCGGCCTCGCGCTCGGCACGCGCGACGGCGACGGCCTCGCGTTCCGCGCGGCGCTGCTGCATGATCGGGTCATCCGGACCCGGGCGCGACTTGAAGCGCTCCAGGAGCGCCTTCTTGGCTGCGGCGGAATTGGACTGGCGATCAGTAAAGCTACGGTCGTTCGGGTTCTTCAAGGTCGGCCTTCTAGGGGTTCACACGGGCGGATTTGCAGCCCGCGAGCGCGCAATAATCCAAATCGCGTCGGAATGGTATAGAAATCAACGCGCAGGTGCTGGGCTTCCAGCGCGGACCGGCTTCGGCTTCACCTTCGGGGCGGCGATCAAACCTTCGCGCTGCATCTGCTTGCGGGCGACCTTGCGGGCGCGGCGGATGGCATCGGCCTTCTCGCGGACGCGCTTCTCGGAAGGCTTCTCATAAGCCGAGCGGCGCTTCATCTCGCGAAACACGCCTTCGCGCTGCATCTTCTTCTTCAGAACCCGAAGGGCCTGGTCGACGTTGTTGTCGCGAACGAGAACCTGCATGCCTGTGTCTCCTGTTTCAAATGACGGAAAAAGGGCCGGGATATGATCCCCGACCCTTCGTCATGCCGCATCGTCGAGGGCGAGAGGGGTAAAGCGCCAGTACATCCGTGGTCGCCGAACCCGATTCCAATGCCCGCCGAAGCGGCTTAAAGCCTCACTCGGCGCGGAGCTGATCGGCCGACATCTTGCCCGAGCGCTTGTCCTGCACGAGCTCGAAGGAGATCTTCTGACCTTCCCTGAGATCGCGCATTCCGGCGCGCTCGACGGCGCTGATGTGGACGAACACGTCCTGGCCGCCATCATCCGGCTGAATGAAGCCGAAACCCTTGGTAGAATTGAACCACTTGACTGTACCGACGCTCATGACGAATTCCTTCGCTGCGTAGAATGGAAGTGCGTGAAACCTCACGCACCGGTGTTTTCGATTTTTTGAGCAGGAAGGTCGTCAGCAGGCGCATTCTCATGCGCGGGGCCACGTCGTTCGGCCTAAATATCGACCGCCGTCATATGGGCGCTCGAAACCCGCTTGTCAATCCAAACCGTCTGTCGAGCGTCGATCCTCGCCCCGGCGACCACGGCGCAGACACTTTACAACGCTCCGGTTTTCGCCAACAGCCAAGGCGATAACGCCTGCTCAAGCCAACCGGTCGCCTCGTGACAACGCCGTCCCTCAGCCAATTCCGCCGCATCGTCGTCAAGGTCGGCTCCAGCCTCCTCGTCGACCGCCAGCGCGGCCGCCTGCGCCAGGCCTGGCTGGCGGCACTCGCCGAGGATCTCGCCGATCTCCATCTGCGCGGCGCCGATGTGCTCGTCGTCTCCTCGGGCGCGATCGCGCTCGGCCGCACCGTGCTCGGCCTGCCCGGCGGGCCGCTGCGGCTGGAGGAAAGCCAGGCGGCGGCGGCCGTCGGCCAGATCGCGCTGGCCAGGACCTGGTCGGAGGCCCTCGGCCATCACGGCCTGACCGCGGGCCAGATCCTGCTGACGCTCGCCGACACCGAGGAACGCAGGCGCTATCTCAACGCCCGAGCGACGCTTGGCCGCCTGCTCGACCTGCGCGCGATTCCCGTGATCAACGAGAACGACACCGTCGCCACCACCGAAATCCGCTATGGCGACAACGACCGGCTCGCCGCCCGCGTCGCGACCATGGCCGGCGCCGACCTCTTGATACTCTTCTCGGATATCGACGGGCTCTATACGGCGCCACCCGCGAGCGACCCGTCGGCCCGCCATATCCCGCTGGTCGAGCGCATTACGCCGCAGATCGACGCCATGGCCGGCGGTGCGGCGTCGGAACTCTCGCGCGGCGGTATGCGCACTAAGATCGAGGCCGGCAAGATCGCCGCAGCTGGCGGCACCCACATGCTGATCGCCGACGGACGGGCCAAGAACCCGCTCGCCGCGATCGACGCCGGCGCCCGCTGCACCTGGTTCCTGACCGCCTCCACGCCCGCCACGGCGCGCAAGACCTGGATTGCGGGCTCGCTGGAGCCGCGCGGCTCGCTTCATGTCGATGTCGGAGCGGCCCGCGCCTTGCGCGGCGGAGCGAGCCTGCTGCCGGTCGGTGTCAGCCGGATCGAGGGTGAATTCGCGCGCGGCGACGCCGTCCTGATCCGCGATACGGCAGGCGCGGTGCTCGGCCGGGGGCTCGTCGCCTATGATGCGCATGAGGCGGCGCGCGTCATCGGCAAGGCTTCGCGCGACATCGAGGCGATCCTCGGCTATCCCGGCCGCGCCGAGATGATCCACCGGGACGACATGGCGCTCGGGCTCGGCTAAGGTTGCGTGGATCAGGCAATGGCAGGTTCACCAAATGACGAGCGATAAGACGCTCCGCATAGTCGCGACAAACGATGCGGACGATGTTGGGGCATTGATGCACGCGCTTGGCCGGCGTGCCCGCGCCGCTGCGCGTGCCGTGGCGCTCGCGCCGGCTGCCCAGCGCGACGCTGCGCTGCACGCGATGGGCAACGCCCTGACCGCGCGCGCCGCCGCCATCCTCGCCGCCAATGCCCAGGATATCGCCGAGGCGAAGGCCGCCGGCCAGAACGCCGCCTTCATCGACCGCCTGATGCTGGACGAGAAGCGCCTTGCCGAAGTCGCTCACGCCGTCGCCGATATCGCAAAGCTGCCCGACCCCGTCGGTCGCGTGCTGGCGCAGTGGACACAAGCCTCCAACGGGCTTCGCTTCGAGCGCGTCGCGACCCCGCTCGGCGTCATCGCCGTGATCTTCGAGAGCCGGCCAAACGTCACGGCAGATGCCGGCGCGCTCTGCCTCAAGAGCGGCAACGCCGCGATCCTGCGAGCAGGCTCCGACAGCTTCCGCACCTCGACCGAAATCGCCGCCGCGCTCCGGCAGGGGCTGGAGGAGGCGGGCCTGCCGGCCGACGCGATCCAGCTCGTGCCGACGCGCGACCGTGCGGCGGTCGGCGAAATCCTGAAAGGTCTCGACGGCGCGATCGACGTCGTCGTGCCGCGCGGCGGCAAGAGCCTCGTTGCCCGCGTCCAAAGCGATGCGCGGGTGCCGGTCTTCGCCCATCTCGACGGCAACTGCCATGTCTATATCCATGAGCGGGCCGATCTCGACATGGCCCAGGCGATCGTTCTGAACGCCAAGCTGCGGCGCACCGGCGTCTGCGGTTCTGCCGAGACGCTGCTGGTGGACGAAGCCTGCGCGGCGACGCATCTCGCGTCGCTGGTGAAAGCCCTGCTCGACGCCGGCTGCGCCGTGCGCGGCGATGGGGCGACGCAAGCCGTCGACGCCCGCGTCACGCCTGCGACGGAGCAGGACTGGGCGACCGAATTCCTCGATCGCATCATCGCGGTGAAGCTGGTGGCCGGGCTCGACGAGGCGATCGACCATATCGAGCGCTACGGCTCGCACCACACCGAGGCGATCATCACGGCCGATGCCGAGGCGGCCCGCCGATTCCTCGCCGAGGTCGATTCCGCGATCGTTCTGCACAACGCCTCGACCCAGTTCGCCGATGGCGGCGAATTCGGCTTCGGCGCCGAGATCGGCATCGCCACGGGCCGCATGCATGCGCGCGGTCCTGTCGGTGTCGAGCAGCTCTGCTCCTTCAAGTACCGCGTCCATGGCGATGGCCAGATCCGGCCGTGAGCCAGCCTCCCGTTGCGACGCAGGAATATCTGCGGCTGCCGCCTCATGCGCCGGGCCTGCGCATCGGGCTGTTCGGCGGCAGCTTCAACCCGGCCCATGACGGCCACCGCCTGGCGAGCCTGACCGCGCTGCGACGGCTCCAGCTCGACCGGATCTGGTGGTTGGTGACGCCGGGCAATCCCCTGAAGGACAATGCCGCCCTTCCCCCGCTCGCGCAGCGCGTCGGCTTCGCCCGCGAGGTCGCCGACCATGCCCATATCCACGTCACCGGCATCGAGGCGCGCCTGCGCACCCGCTACACCGCCGACACGCTGCGCGCGCTGAAGCTGCGCTGTCCCGGCGTGCGCTTCGTCTGGGTGATGGGCTCCGACAATCTCGCCAGCTTCCACCGCTGGAACGAGTGGCGAGCAATCGCCCGGATGATGCCGATCGCGGTGATCGACCGGCCGGGCTCGACCCATCGCTCCATCGCCTCGCCGGCCGCCGGCTGGCTGTCGCGCTGGCGGATCTCGGAAAGCCAGGCGGCGGCGCTTGCCGGCGCCTGCGCACCGGCCTGGATCGTCCTGCATGGGCGGCGCTCGGCGCTCTCCTCCACCCAATTGCGGCAACAGGCTAAATCCGATTGAATTTCAGCCCCGTCAGGCGTATTTTGATGATGTCGCGCTCCGAGCGCGTCGTCATGTGAGGATACGGAACTGAACCGTCAAACCCTTGGTGAGGCCGAGCCCATGCCGCTTCCCCAGGCTGCTGTGTCGGACAACCCGTCCGCCGACAGCATAGCCCTCGCAATCCATGTTCTCGAAGAGATGAAGGCCGAGGACGTCACCGTCATCGACCTCGTCGGAAAAACCTCTCTGGCCGACGCCATGATCATCGCGTCCGGGCGGGTGAACCGTCACGTCGCCTCGATCGCTGACAGCCTGGTCGAAGCCCTCAAGGGCTCCGGCCTGCCCACGCCCAAGGTCGAGGGCATGCCGGCCTGCGACTGGGTGCTGATCGACACCGGCGACATCATCATTCACATCTTCCGTCCGGAAGTGCGCCAGTTCTACAATCTGGAGAAGATGTGGGGCGCCGACCGGCCCAATGAGCGGCTCGTGAGCTGAAGCGCATCGCGCGATGCGCCTTGCCCTGATCGCTGTCGGGCGTCTCAAGGATGGACCCGAGCGCGAGCTCTGCGAGCGCTATCGCGAGCGGGCGCTCGCGCTGGGACGCGGGCTCGGCTTCAGCGGGCCCGAGATCGTCGAGATCACCGAGAGCCGCGGCCGACGGCCCGACGAGCGCAAGCGCGACGAGGCCGAGGCGATCCTCGCAAAACTCCAGCCCGGTCTGCTGATCGCGCTCGACGAACGCGGCCGCAGCCTGAACAGCGACGCCTTCGCTGACAGGATCGCGGCGGCTCGCGACGCCGGCACGGCATCAGCCAGCCTCGTGATCGGCGGCGCCGATGGCCTCGCCGACGAGATCCGAAGCCGCGCCGACATCACGCTCGCCTTCGGCGCCTTGACGATTCCGCATCAACTTGTGCGCGTGCTGGTGCTCGAACAGCTTTACCGGGCACTGACGATCGGCGCCGGACACCCCTATCATCGCGCATGACGAACTGGCGCTCCCTGATTCGCAGATGGCACGGGCTGGCAATTGCCCCTGCCGGCCTGCCGTCATTGCGAGCGCAGCGAAACAATCCAGGCGTCTCGCGCATACCTCTGGATTGCTTCGCTGCGCTCGCAATGACGGCGGTGCTTCTCGCGTCCGGACCGGGGGCCGCCCAATCCCCCTCCCCCGATCCCGACCAGCTCACCCGCGAAGCCGAGCAGAAGCGGGTCGAGAAGCAGGCGCGCGAGGTCGAACTCAAGGCGATCGAGCAGCGCCTCGCCGGCAATGCCGAGCGCCGCGCCAAGCTCGATGCCGAGATCGCGGCGATCCGTGCCGACCGGGCCGCGCTGAACAAGGCGCTGCTCGACACGACCTCCCGCACCCAGTCGATCGAACGGCGGGTCAGCGGGCTCGAATCCCGGCTGAGCCTGCTGCAGTCGAGCGAGACCGCGATCCGCCGCTCGCTGGAGGGCCGGCGCGGCCTGATCGCCGAAGTCCTCGCCGCGCTGCAGCGCATCGGGAGGCGCCCGCCGCCTGCCGTCCTCGTCAGGCCCGAGGACATTCTCGAAGCGGTGCGCGCCTCGATGCTGCTCGGCGCCGTTGTCCCCGACCTGCGCCAGGAGATCGAGATCCTCGGCACCGATCTCGGCGAACTCGTTCGTCTGCGGGACGGCATTGCCAGCGAACGCAAGGCGATGTCGTCGGAGATGGAGGACCTCGCCGGCGAGCGCCAGCGTCTCGCCTCCCTCGTCGAGGCCAGGCGCGAGCGCGAGGCCGGCGCCACCCGCGATGCCGAGACCCAGCGCGGGCTCGACGGCGAACTCGCCGCCCAGGCCAAGGGCCTGCGCGATTTCGTCGAGCGCATGGAGAAGGAGATATCCGTCGCCAGCCGCGCCGCCGATTCGGCCCGCACGGCGCTCGAATCCGAGACGCGCGAGCAGCGCCAGCGCATGGCGGCGCTCGCCTTCAAGGATCCGGCCCGCCTCGGCCCCAAGATCGCCTTCGCCGAGGCGCGCGGCCTTCTTCCCTTGCCGGCAGTGGGTTCACAATTGCGTGGCTTTGGCGAAAACGACACAACCGGCGGCACGACGCGCGGGATTTCGCTGAGCACCCGGCCCGGCGCCCTAGTTTCGGCGCCTTCTGACGCTTGGGTGGTCTATGCTGGTCCGTTCCGCTCCTTCGGGCAACTCTTGATCCTGAACGCGGGCGGCGGGTACTATATGTTGTTGGCCGGTATGCAGCGTATCGATGTTTCACTGAATCAATTCGTTCTCGCGGGAGAACCGGTTGCAGTGATGGGCGAAACGTCGGAAGCTGCTGCCTCGATAACGGGTTCTGGAGCCGGGCAACCCGTGCTCTATATCGAATTCAGAAAAGACGGCGTTTCGGTCGATCCGACGCCGTGGTGGACGAAATCGCAAGGCGAAAAGGCTGGCGGATGATGCGCAAGGTTTCTCTCGTATTCGCCGGCGCGGTGGTGGGCGCAAGCCTCACGGGCGTCGTCACACAGACGCGCCTGTTCTCCTCGACCAGCGCGGTCGCGGCCTCGGCCGAGGTCTATCGCAGCCTGAACCTTTTCGGTGACATCTTCGAGAAGATCCGCACCGATTATGTCGAGAAGCCCGATGAACAGAAGCTGATCGAGGCCGCCATCAATGGCATGGTCTCGTCGCTCGATCCCCATTCCGGCTATCTCGACGCCAAGAGCTTCCGCGACATGGACACCGACATGCGCGGCCAGTTCGGCGGGCTCGGCATCGAGGTCACGATGGAGGAAGGCGTCCTCAAGGTCGCCAAGCCGATCCGCGACACGCCCGCCTCCAAGGCCGGAATCCTGACCAACGACATTATCCGCCAGATCGACGGCGACGAGGTCAAGGGCCTCAGCCTGACTCAGGCCGTCGAGAAGATGCGCGGCCTGATCAACACGCAGGTCAAGCTCAAGATCGAGCGGCCGGGCAAGCCCGACCAGCTCGAATTCACCCTGACCCGCTCGACCATCGTCGTGCCGGCCGTCGAGGAGCGTGTCGAGGCCGATGTCGGCTATGTCCGCATCGGCACCTTCAGCGAGCAGACCTATGAGGGCCTGCGCAGGGGCATCGACAAGGTCAATGCCGATATCGGCATTGACAAGGTCAAGGGCTATGTCATCGATCTGCGCAATAACCGCGGCGGCCGTCTCGATCAGTCGGTCCTGGTCTCCGATGCCTTCCTGGAGCGCGGCAAGATCGTCTCGACGCGCGGCCGGAACGCCGAGGAGACCCAGGTCTTCAACGCCAAGGCAGGCGACCTGACCCGGGGCAAGCCCGTCGTCGTGCTGATCAACGGCTCGTCGGCCTCGGCGGCCGAGATCGTCGCCGGCGCCCTGCAGGACCATAAGCGCGCCACCATCATGGGCACGCGCTCCTTCGGCAAGGGCTCGGTCCAGACGGTCATCCCGCTCGGCGGCAATGGCGGCCTGCGCCTGACCACGGCGCGCTACTACACCCCCTCGGGCAACTCGATCCAGGCCAAGGGCATCACGCCCGATATCGAGGTCATCCAGGACATCCCGGCCGAGCTGAAGGACAAGCTGACCGAGAACAAGGGTGAGGCGGCGCTGAAGGGCCATCTCAAGGCCGGCGACGGCAAGGACGAACAGTCCGGCTCGGCCTCTTACGTTCCCAACGACCCGACCAAGGACACGCAGCTGATCGCGGCGCTCGACCTGCTGCGCGGCGTCAAGAAGGACGCCGCCGCCCCGGCGCCCACGACCGACGCCCCCAAGCCGAACTGAAGGCTGAGGCCGAATATGCGGCCGCTCTCGACGGCGGCCGCCGCAACCGCCAAGATGAGCGTTGGCGGGCCGCTGATTCGGGTCCGGTTCGACTAGCTGAGGACGGCTGCCCTTGGCCGGAATGCCGCTCACCGAGATCAATCGGCCACTCGGCCAGGATCGTATCGCCACGCCGGGCAGGCCGTGGCTGCGGTTGGCCGCCCGCGCCGCCGCCGGTATCGTCTCGGCAGCACTTCTGGTCCTTGTTGTCTACATTGCCGTCAGCCGCGATCCCGATGGCGGCGAGCCGATCGCCAGCGCCCCGATCGAGAAGCGCGCGCCGGCGCAGGTCGCCTCCGCTCCCCAGCCGGGCCCCGCCCCGGCTCCGCGCTCCCAGTCCAGCGCAGGCCAACTCGAAACCGAATCGGGCGTCACCGTCGTCCGGCCGGGCTCCGAAGCGCCGGGCAGCATCGTCATCACCGTCCCCGACGCGGAAGGCGTGATCAAGCTCGCCCCTGCCCCCGACAACCGCCTCGTCGAACGCACCCGCCAGGGCATCCTCCCCAGGATCGGCCCCGACGGCTCGACCTCTTTGCAGGTCTATGCCCGCCCGCTCGGCCCGCAGCCCACGACCAGACCCGCCGGCCGCATCGCGCTGCTTGTAGGCGGTCTCGGCATCAGCCAGAGCGGCACCGCAGACGCGATCGCGAAATTGCCCGGCCCGGTCTCGCTCGCCTTTGCGCCCTATGGCGCCGATCTCGAACGCACCGTCCAGCGCAGCCGCGGCGCCGGTCACGAGGTCTTCCTCCAGGTTCCGATGGAACCTTTCGACTATCCCGACAACGACCCCGGCCCCCACACCTTGCTGGCCGGTCCCAAGGCGGCCGAAAACGGCGAACGGCTGCAATGGCTGCTGGGCCGCTTCACCGGCTATGTCGGCATCGTCAATTTCCTCGGCGGCCGCCTGACCGCCGACGAGACCGCGCTGTCCCCCGTGCTGCGCGAAATCGCCGGGCGCGGGCTGATGGTCGTCGATGACGGCTCCTCCTCGCGCAGCCTGCTTGCGGCCTCGGCCGCGCGCGCCCAGATTCCAGCACTCAAGGTCGACCGCGTCATCGACAGCGTCGCGCGCGCCGACGCGATCGACAAGGAACTCGACAGGCTCGAAGCGCTCGCCCGTGAACGGGGCGTCGCCATCGCAGCCGCCAGCGCCCTGCCTGTAACGATCGAACGGATCGCGCGCTGGGCCGCGACATTGGAGGGCAAGGGATTGCAACTCGTTCCCGTCAGCGCCGCACGCGGACTGCGCGACCCCGGCAAGACAGGCTCGCTGCCATGACCGAAAAACCCCCATACGGCTATCGCCCCTGCGTCGGGCTGGCGCTGTTCAATCGTCAGGGGCTGGTGTTCCTGGGCCGTCGCGCCAACAAGGCGCTACGCGAGCATGTCGCCCCCGACCATGAGTGGCAGATGCCGCAGGGCGGCATCGACAAGGGGGAGACCCCGCTCGAGGCGGCGCGCCGCGAATTGCAGGAAGAGACCAACGTCACCTCCGTCACGTTGCTCGCGCAGGCGCCGGGCTGGCTGAGCTACGACCTCCCCGTCGATATCGGCAAGGAAGCCTGGAGGGGCCGTTGGCGCGGCCAGGTGCAAAAATGGTTCGCCTTCCGCTTCGAGGGCGACGAAAAGGAGATCGACATCCTCAGTCCGGCAGGTGGACACAAGGCCGAATTCGATGCCTGGCGCTGGGACAGGCTGGAGCGGACGCCTGAATTGATCATCCCGTTCAAGCGCGACGTCTACACCGAGGTCGCAAGGTTCTTTGCTCCCTTCGCAGCGGACTGACCGGGCGCGTCCAACTCGTGCCACCATGCCCGATCGTCACGAAACTCTCATGTCGCAGGATGACTCTGGCCAGATGGCTGATTCGATTCACCGGCTGCACGCCGCCGTCCTTGCCGCCCGCTCACGCGATCCGGCCTTCTCGCGAACAGCCAAGCTGCTGAGCGAGGGCGTGCCGAAGATGGCCAAGAAGCTGGCCGAGGAAGCCGTCGAGGTCGGTCTCGAAGCAGTCCAGGGCGACCGTGGCCGTGTGATCCTGGAAAGCGCCGACCTCGTCTACAATCTGGTCGTCCTCTGGAGCGAACTCGGCATCGCACCTGACGATGTCTGGCGTGAAATCGACCGCCGCGAGCAGCTTTATGGAATCGCGGAAAAACTGCCCAAGATTCGCAGGACCCGCCTTGCCCGGCAAGACATCACCGCGGGCGAGGCGGCAAAGCCGATCATCATACGAGACGATTGAAGGCCGCCGCGGCGGGGACGGATCCCTTGCCGGCAGGTTCGCATGAAAATGCTTCAGTCTCTGGATGCTCCGGAAGACGAAACCGACTTTTCAGGGTTGCCAAGTCGAGAGCGAGCAGCTATTCCGCCACCATCGAAACGACGCGGCCAAGGCGCGTGTCGATCGGTACGCGCCCGTAGCTCAGCTGGATAGAGCATCAGACTACGAATCTGAGGGTCAGAGGTTCGAATCCTTTCGGGCGCGCCAACTAACTTCCTGAAATTACGTCGTATTTGCTTAGGCCGCGAGAGCGGCCTTTTGCGTGTCTGCGGTCGGGTCGCCACGGGGTCGCCGCGGCCCGCTAAAATGCGTCGCTAGATATGAAAAAGGCCGGCCCTTACGGACCGGCCCTTTTGCTTGATACCGTGGTCTCACACGCCTGTAGGATCGACCATCGGGTCGAGGCCTGCAAACTTCAGCAGAAGGCGACGGGCCATCGCGTTGTGCCAATCCAAATCCTCATCTTCACCGAGCCAGCTTGCCGGCATGACGTGGTTCAATAGAATGCGGACCTGAGCTGCGCGGTCGGAATCTGTCTCGGCGGGCAGTGCCAGCGACAGTTCCACCAGTGCCGAATGCTCATCGCAGATTGCGTCAGAAGCCTCTGTGCCGGTCTCTTCTAGAGCGGAATTCAGCTCGCGCAGCTGCTTTTCTGCCAGGGAGAGCATCGAAGAGGTCATGTTTGCGACGGGGGCGAAGGAAGCGAGGGAGAGCTGAGCGGTCATGGCGTATGTCCCTAGGGGTTGCGATAATCAGACAACCTGATTACCCTGTAAACATGCTCTAACATGTTTACCGTGTCAACAGGTAGGAAATGAAAATCTCGCCTAGCCAATGCCGGATGGCCCGCGCAGCCCTTCAAATCGGCGTGCGCGACCTCGCGGAGATGTCAGGGGTGTCAGCCATGACGATCACCCGCTTCGAGAATGGCCGCTCAAAAGGCTACCCTGATACATGGGAGCGGCTGGGCCAGGCGCTTGAGGTCGCGGGGCTTGAGTTCATCCCAGAGGACGCAAAGGGCGCAGGCGTTCGGTACCAGCGGCCAGGCGATCTGACCCCCGCTCCCTAAAACGCGATACCACCCCCTGGGGAGGGGGCGGCCCACATGGTCCGCGACGCCCGGAGGCCGCTCGCCAAATTTTCCGATTTTTGAAAACCTCGGATGGCTAACTCCTACCCGAGCTTTCGAGCCAGGATCAAACGGCGCGTCATCGCTCGCTGCACATACGCCCAAGGGCCGAGCTCCCCTACTCTTCTTCTCGATTTCGTCGTCTGGATCGGCCTCATCAACTGGCGGTAAGTCATGTGTGACGGGTCAACGTTCAAGGTGATGTCCGGCATGTCATTTTCGATTATCCTCTGCCACCTTCTAGCGTATCGCGCGATCTTTCTGAGTAATTGTAGCTCTTTTCGAATTTGATAGTGGATTTCTCGCAGCTGAATCTCAGTAGTGTTGTCGTTTACCAGTTCTGAAATGCGGCTTTCGGCATAAAAAAGGCAGTCTTTATCTCTAATCTCCTGCAAGGATTTTTGGCCAAACCCATTTATCAACTTCAAGTATATCGCAATTTTTTCATCTGAATTATCAGTTTTCATGTCGGGCGCAGACATAAAATCAGAAATGGCTCGGTGCACCGACATACCCATGACAGGCCGCGGCGCAGAAATCGTTGCTTGCTCTAATTCCTCAAAGAGCCACCAATAATACAGCTTTCTCGCCACGTCCTGATTGTCAGTTTTCAAATCTATCAGCGCAAAATCGTGAACCCTACGATCGAAGAAACGTATATTCCACCACTTTCCCTCCCTGGTTGTCAGTCTGGCAATCTTCTTATCTTGGTCTGGCTTCATCGCCCCTGCCTCGATTTTCTCTGATTTTATTCATCTAGTATTTCTGATATTTTGAGTCAACACGCTTACAAATGGCTATATTGTCTCCTTTAGTGATTTTTACTTGAAATATGACTGGCTAAAGAGGCGACAACGCGTAGCGTTCTGTCTCCTGCCCTCGCCTTCAGAGATTCCGAAGGATGGGAGTTTCGTCTCCACGGAAGGCATGTTATCCTAGCGACAGTGGGCGTTCTCGCTGGTTTCGCCGCGCCAGGTCCTGATTTTACAGGCGAGAACCGTTATGGCGCAGCCGACACCCTACAACCGCCAGTTCAACTTCCAGGACTATCAGGCGCAGCAGCCGACGTCGCCATTGCCTGGCGACGAGGTCGACAACGAGCTGAATGCCGTCAAGCTGACGTTCGACCAGACGCTGGTGGCGCTGGCGAAGATCCAGCGCGACGATGGCGCGCTGAAGAATGGCAACGTCACGCAGGACTCGCTCTCCAATTCGCTTTCGATCGGATTCACGTTCCGCGGAACGTGGGCGTCGGGCATCAACTACCTCATCAGCGACGGCGTCGCGGTCGGCTCGATTTTTTACAAGGCCAAGTCGTCGCACCTCTCATCGGGTGCAAATCAACCGCCGAATGCGACCTTCTGGGATGCCATCGCAGACATCACCCCTCTCGCGATCAGCCCCAATAGTGTCAGCACCGCAGCAATCCAGAACCTCGCGGTCACGACGGCGAAGCTCGCCGATGGCGCCGTCTCCACGCAGAAGATCGTCGATGCTAACGTCACGACGGCGAAGATCGCCGATGGCGCGCTGAGCGCCAACGCTACGGGCCGAGCCAAAATGGCTGCCGGGTATATCGACGCGCTCAGGCTGGCGAGTTCTGCAGTGCCTGCGCGGGCGGGCGTGTTGAATGGTAAGATTGTTCAGACACGCACCGGTGGTGCGGAGACCTTTGCACTGAAGACGCTGGCGGGCAGCGACCCTTCCGCCTCAGACCCCGCTCTTTTCGTCTTCCAGGATGGCACCGGTGGCTTTGTCGTCCGCACGGTCACAGCGGCACTCTCTGTCACGGCGTCGAGCGGCTCGACGCTCGGCGCGAGCAATGGCGCCCCCTTCCGCATCTGGATCGTGGCGGCGGATGATGCCGGCGCGGTCCGGCTGGGCATCGTCAAGACCACCGCCACCTCCGCGACGTCAGCCAATGTCATGTCGCTGGCGGAGTGGTCGGCATTCTCGGGCACGGCGGAGGGTGGCGCCGGTGCTGCCGACAGCGCGCAGGTGATCTACTCCGACACCGCCTTTACCTCGAAATTCATCTGCCTGGTCGGTTTCGCCGATTGGGATAGCGGCCTCACCACGGCCGGCTCCTGGAACTCGGCTCCCACCCGCACCGTCCTATTCGGCCCCGGCGTGGCCCGCCCCGGCGAGCCGACAGGGAACCGTCGCCATGTCGTCCTGCCCGGCACTTTCACGTCCACGACTGCCGGAGTCCTGACGGACGTCACCGGTCTGACGGTCGATATTACTCCTGGCTCCGGCGCCAATCTCATCAGGGCGGTCCCTCGCCTACAAGCCTTCTCCGACGTCAATGCAACGGCCTTCGCACTTGTGCGCGCGTCGGCCAACGTCGGGGGCGGCACGGCTGCATCGAACCGCGTTTCCGCCTTTGGGGGGACGACACGGGTATCGGACGGCAACAGCATTCAGGTCGTCACCGCCGAGATCATCGACGCACCGGGCGCGACGATCGCCACAACCTACAGGGTGCAGTTCATCCTCCAGTCGCCGGGTCGGCTCGATGTGAACCGCACGCTCACTGACACCGACGCCGCTGGCATCGGCCGATTTTCATCATCCCTGACACTCGAGGAGATCATGGCATGAGCAGCATCGACTTGATTATCGACGCCCGCGTCAGCGCGGAGGTCGCTAGCCAAATTGAGCAGACCGTTGTTGTCGCGAAGGGGGAGCGGGGCGAGAAGGGCGACCGAGGGGTCGACGGGTCTCGCGCATCGTTCCCTCCATGGACGTCGGCGCCCGGACATTTCGCGGAAGGCTATTCTGCCTACGCCTCCGCGAAAGAAGGGTTGAGCCAACGTCTGTCCGATCTGATCAAGCCGTCGGCAGCAAAGCTCGTCCATCCTGATCCGATGCCTGGAGCTCACAGCAACTCGTTCTCTGCGGTGGTCCGAATGCCAGATAGCGGCAGCTATTTTCTGGTCCCGTATTCAAGCGCCACCGCCCGGATCTATCGCTCCCGCACCGGCAAATTCGTCACGCCCGGCGGCGCATATGCCGGGGCTGGTGCTCATAATGGCGGCGCCTTGATGCCCAGCGGCCGAATCATGATGGCGCCCCACAATTCGACGAGCTTGATCGCCTACAATCCGTCGTGGGAGCTGGTCGAGACGCTAAAGACCGATCTGCCCGGCAACAGCGCGTATACCGGCGTCGTCGTAACCAGGAACGGACTGGCCGTCTTCGTCCCGCATAACGCATCTCGCGTAGGCGTATTTCTCGAATCCGAGACGACCTGGTCCTTTGGCTCCGACGAGATCGGTGGTGGCATGTCCTACGCCGGCGGTGTCGCGCTGCCGGACGGCAAGGTGCTCATGGTGCCTCACTGCGCAAGTCGAGCGGCGGTCTATGATCCCGACACAAACGCGACGACCCTGGGTGCGCAGCAGTTTCCGGCCTCGGAGAGCTTCTTCGGGGGCGCCCTTATCGACGACACGAAGGTGATGCTCTTTCCGCACAAGCACGGAATGCCCGCAATCTACGACTTCGTTTCCGATATTCTTACGCCGTTCCCAGCCCATGTCGGCGACGCCGGAGTTGCCAACTTCGCCGGCGGTGTAGCGCTGCCGGATGGTCGATTCTTCCTCGTGCCATTCCAGAGCACCGTCGGCAAGATCATCGACCTTGGCAGCAACAACGCGCGGTCGACGCCGGGCACCTATGGCGGCGGCGCTTGCCATGGCGGCGTTCTCATGGACGACGGCGACGTGCTGATGGCGCCCTTTAACAGCGAAAACGCCTTCTTTGCTGCCACAGGCTACGGCGTGCCCCTGGACGTGGAGTTCGTCACTTCCCCTCACAACAACCGCTCGTGAGGTCGCGATGACGCAGCCTCTCTTCAACTCCACGCAGCTAGTCCCTCCGCGCCAGCCGACCTATGTTCCGGTGGATCACGATCCTTTTGCGACCGCCGCTGCAGCGAAGCCTGATCGCCTTATCGAGTTTGAGGGCCGCACTCTTCAGGTGCCCGGCGACGCAACCGACGACGAGATCATCAGCATCTTGTCGACTCCGCCGAGCGCCCCGAAAGGCTCCTTTCAGCGAATCCAGGCCCCGAACGGAGACATCGTCGAGTTCCCGCTCGACATGTCCGATGACGCCATGGCCGCGGTCATGCGCCGCGAGTACGGGGGTCCGCCTGAGCGCGCTCCTGACACGCAAGCCCCGTCAGCTCCCCTCGCTGCATTTCAGCCGCCGAACTTCGCGCCGCGGCCAACGCCGCAGCAGCGTGCGACGGATCCGTTCTGGCAGAACTCGACCAAGCGCGCTGAGGAGGCGCGGCAGGACGACGCGAAGTACGAGGCGCTAGGCCAAGGCCCTCGCAAGGCGTCCAGCGTCCCGCTCGACCAGCGCGGCTATGCGCCGGTCGAGGCGGCGATCCAAGGCGGCGCTCGCACTGCGGCTGACCTCGCGGGAATGCCCGTCGATCTGGCCACGGCGCTCCACAATGCCACTCGTGGCATCATCAACACCCCTGGCGCGATCAAGAGCGCGATCACCGGCCAGCCGCGCAACCACGTCGCGCCTTTCATCGAAAAGCCCGTCGGTGGCAGCGATTGGATCGCCGATCGCGCTTCGGAGGTTGCCACCGCGGCCGGCGTCGAGCCGCTCGACTATGACAGCATGGACGCCCGCGGTAAGACGGCCTACCAGGCCACCCGGTTCGGTCTTGCCGGCTTGCTGCAGGGACTTGGCCTTCGCAGTGTCGCCGCCTCGCGCGCACCGTCCGACAAGCCCCGGATCGCCGACGCCTTGCTCGACGCCTATGAAGGGCAGCATGCGAGCAAAGCCGTCGCGCGGGATGCCGTCGCTGGTGTTGGAACCGGCACCGGCCTGGCTGCAGCAGATACGATGCTGCCGGAGGACTATCGCGGGCCGTTCACGTCGTTGCTCGCCGGCTTGGCTGGCGGCGTCGGCGCTACCTCGCTGAGCGATGCGCTCACGCTCGGCCCCAAGGCAACCTACGCTTGGGCGACGGCCGGCCGGCCGGATCGCGACCTCCCTTTCAATCCCGACGGCTCCTATGTCAGCAAGGCGACGTCGCGAGACGCTGCGAAGTTCCTGCAGGCGGAAGCTGGCGGCTCGACCGCTGCGCGAGAGGCCGCCGACACCATCGGCCGCAACGCCGACGAGTTCGTCGCGATGGGCGCGCCCGTGCCGACAACCGGCCAGATTTCCGAGAACGTTGGCTTGGCGCGGGTCGAGCGCGGCGTGCGCAACACGTCCACTCCGGCAGCGACGCCAATCTTCGAACGCGATCGTGAGATCAATACCTACGCCGGTCAGCAGATCCGCGGGATGGGGCCAGATGGCGCCGATCCGAACCAGTTCCCAAAAGCCGCCGGCCAGGTCGCTGCGGATATGCGCCGACCGGTCGAGGCCGACCTTGCCCGCACGCAAGCTGGCCAGGAAAGCATCGGCGCCCAGCGGTTTTCCGAAGGCGCTGCTCTGACCGACGGGGCTGCCACTCGCCAGACGACCGCGAGCCAGAAGATGGACAGCGTCATCACAGGAGACATGCGGAACCTGCGTACCAAGCGGGCCGACGCTCTACGCTCTTCGACCATCGACCCGACCAACGAAGTTCGGCTCGACGCAACCCCGATCTTCGACGCAGCCGATCGCGCCCTCGCGGCCGGCGTGAACCTGCCTGATGCTTTCCGCAAGCGCGTGCCAGGCGCATCGGAGCTCGCCGGCAGGCGCCCGCACGACGTCACCGTCGAGAGCCCGATCCTGGACGCCAGCGGCGCCCCGATCACGCGCACGGAGACGCGCGGCATCGCAGAGATGACCCTCGTCGAGCTCAACGATTTGAGGCCTGAGCTGGCGCAGCTGTCGGACACCTACGCGAAGGCGATCGGCAACGGCAACACGTCGGCGATCAAGCAGCGCGAAGCTGTGGACGGGCTCCGCACCGCCATCAACCAGCAGCTACGCGGCTATGCGGAGACAGGCGGGACGCCGCAGGCGGAGCGCCTGGCGAAGGGACTGCAGGCCGGAGACGAGTTCAACGCTCGCTATCGGACGCCCGGTCCCGGCGACCCGGTGGTCGAAATCTATGGTGACATGCGCAAGGAGCGCGGTGATCTCACCGGGCGCACGCTTACGCCGCCGGAGCAGACGGCCGGCCGCTTCATCAAGCCGCCGGCGCCGGGCGGCATACAGGGGATGCAATCGCTCAACCGCGTCATGGAGACCTCGAGCGACCCGATGACAATCGTACAGGCGCGTCGAGACTTCCTCGTCGGGCTCGCAGCGCAGAAGATCGTCGAGAACGGCAAAGTCAGCCCGAGACGGCTGGGAAAGTTCATCGACGAGTACGGCCCGGTGCTGGCCCACGCTCCCGAGAGCAAAGTGCAGTTCGACTCCATGATCGCCAGCGCCCGCGCCGGCAAAGCGCTGGAGGATGGCTTCACGCAGGCCGTCGAGGCGGTGAAGGGGCGGCTGAAGCTTACCGACGCCGAGGTCGCCGACAGTGCGCTGGCCACTGTGATGGGCACCAGCGGCCGCAAGGGCGTCCAGGCCATCATCGGGAGCCGCAACCCGCCGGCGCAGATGGCTGACCTTGCCGCCCGCATCGAGAAGGTGCCCGGCGGCACGGACAGCCTGCGTCGTGCCTTGGCCGATTATCTGGCCGATCGCGTGACCAACACCAACCGGCAAGCGACGACCGATGGTGGCCTGCCTCCCTCCTACTCCAAGCTTGTCGGGCTCGAGAAGGATCCTGACCTCGATCGCGTCATCGCCGCGGCGTGGAAGGACGACGCGTCGGCAATGCAGGCGCTTCAGCGCGCTCGCCGCGTCCTGGAACCGCGGGAGTTCCTCGCGACGGTACAGGGCACCTCCGGCTCGCCGACGGCCAGCAACATGGCTGCTGCGATGCGCGTGCTCGAGCTTGGCCTGCGTACGGTCCAGGGCGGCTTCCGCGGCGGCAACACCGCCCGCAACATCAAGGTCGGGCTCGGCACGCTGCTGCAGGGCCGCGACAACGAGGTCGTCAACCTAGTGGCACGTAGCCAAGTCGATCCGGCAGTCGCCCGTCATCTCCTCTCGAAGGAGCTTCCGGAGAACCCGACGGTCTGGGCCTCCAAGATGCGCAAGATCCTGAATTGGGAAGAGGCCGCCCGGCAGACTAACGAAGGGGAGGAGTGATCATGTCCATCGCAACAGACCGCCAGCGGGCGTACGCCTTGCGGGGACGCCGTTTTCGAACTTTGCCGGTGGCCGATCTGACGACGCTCTTCGTCGCCGGTTATCACGCTTGGCTCGATACGTTCCCCCGCCGCCATGACTCGGTCGATGACGTACAGGCCGAGTTCGAACTGCGCGGCGAGGCCGTGCCGTTCGATCTTGTGGAGAAGCAGATCGATGAGATCGCAGCCCTTGTCACAGAGCTATCGGGTTTCGCCGAGCCGCAATTGACCGCGCAGTTCATGCTCGCATGACGCTGGCCGAACACAGAAGAGCATTGGAGGCCACAAGGGGACGGCTTTCCTGCGCAGGTATTGTTGATGGAAGCCGGCTGGCCACTTGTTAAGACGCAGGAAAACCTCGGCCAGTTGCGCGCACTTGTGGCGCGAAGGATATGTCCTAAGCAAACTCAAAATCCTCTTACAGGCGGCTGAATCTCCAGCGGACATTCTGATAGTTGACACCTCGAGACCTTGAGGCGCGATTTGCCGCGCCTCAAGCCGCGAAACGTTCCACACCTGCTGCGTTCGCTCTTCGCAACGGCGAACCGAGATGACGAGCGGCCGGAAGATCAGCATCCAACCTTACAACGGACCGTCCGGTGGTTTTGGCTCGCAGAAGTCGGTCGCGCGCATGCGCTCGGTGACGTTGCCCCTCGGGCTTGATCCGGTTTGAAGTTCGTTCTGGCCCCTTGAGAGGACCAGAACATGAAGCGCAGCCGCTTTTCGGAAGAGCAGATCATCGCGATCCTGAAGGAACAGGAATCGGGTGTCTCGGTCGCCGATCTCTGCCGCAAGCACGGTGTGAGCGACGCCAGCATTTACAAGTGGAAGGCGAAGTTCGGCGGGATGGACGTGTCGGAGGCCAGGCGCCTGCGCACGCTGGAGGACGAGAACGCCAAGCTGAAGCGGATGCTGGCCGATGCGATGCTCGACAATGTCGCGCTGAAGGATCTGCTGGGAAAGAAATGGTGACGCCCGCTGCCGAGCGGAAAGCCGTCGCGCATCTCGTGGAGCATCACGCGATGAGCGAACGGCGTGCGTGTAAAGCCATCGGCTGCTGCCGCATGACCGTCCGATACCAATCCGCGCGCCCTGACGATCGCGCTCTGCGGGATCGCATGATTGCGATCGCCCGCGAGCGCCGACGCTTCGGCTATCGGCGTCTACATGTCCTGCTCAAACGCGAAGGCCATGTCGTGTACCACAAGCGGCTCTTCCGGCTGTATCGGGAGGAGAAGCTGGCGGTGCGCCGGCGCGGTGGCCGCAAGCGGGCCATCGGCACCAGAGCGCCGATGCTGGTGCCCCTCGGGCCCAACGAGCGCTGGTCTCTCGACTTCGTCTCCGACCAGTTCACCGATGGCCGCCGCTTCCGGATCCTGGCCATCGTGGATGACTGCACGCGAGAGAACGTGGCGCTGCTCGCCGACACCTCACTGTCGGGGATTCGGGTCGCGCGCGAACTCGACCGTGTGATCGCCGGGCGCGGCAGGCCCAAGATGGTCGTCAGCGACAATGGCAGCGAGTTCACCAGCAACGCGATCCTGGCATGGGCGGATCAGTCCAGCGTCGAATGGCACTACATCGCGCCCGGCAAGCCGATGCAGAACGGCTTCATCGCGAGCTTCAATGGCCGCCTGCGAGACGAACTGTTGAACGAGACGCTGTTCTCGTCCCTCTCACAGGCCCGGACCGCCTTGGCCAACTGGCGCTCAGACTACAACACCGAACGCCCTCACTCCCAGCTCGGGTGGCAGACGCCGTCTGTCTTCGCCTCGACCTTCACCCCGCGACGAGCTCTGACGCCGCGCTATGCGACAAGCACAGCGCCAGAGCCCGTCGCTTCACCAGCCCGGACGGGCTCCACAACCGCCGGAAACGAACTCAAGGCTGGATAAAAACCGGGGGCAACGTCATCGGGTTTAAATTTGGTTTCGATTGCTCGAGACGACGGCCACGTTGAGTTTGCAGGGACGTTAGCACGGTGAACATACCAACTGGCCCAGCGCTGGGTTAGAGTTTAAGCGCTGCGATCGTTGCACCACGAAGCGGTCGGAGAACGAGGTCAGACTGCATGCTGCCACGCTGCTTACCACCTTCACGGCGCTCGCTTTCGTCAGTATCCGCGCTGTCGATCAATCAATCCGATTGGATCCTTGCCTGCCCGAAGCAATTGAAGGTTATCTAAGATAACCTCTACGGATGTCTCCGGCTGTGCGGCACTCGCGATATGCGGGGTGAGCAGAATGCGCGGATGCTGCCACATTGGGTGATTCGAAGGCAGTGGCTCAGGATCAGTCACATCGAGCACGGCTCCGGAAATTTGACCACTGTCTAGAGCCGCCAACAGTGCGGCCTGATCAAGATGGCCACCACGCCCGACATTCACAATCATGGCACCATGTGGAAGGCGGGAAAAAACACTGCCGCCCAGTATGCCTTGGGTAGCCGGTGTCAGTGGCAAAAGGCAAACCAGAATGTCGGTCCGCCCCAGGAACGCGTCGAACTCGTCCGCCCCTACAAACGTCTCGATACTGTCTATCTCGTGCCGGGAGCGGCTCCACCCGGCGACCCGGAAGCCGGCGGTAGCCAGTTTGTTGCAAGCAAGTCTGCCCAATTGGCCAAGGCCGAGCACGCCCACGCGCCTGCTTCCCGCGGAGCGGGACGGCAGCGGATTCCATATCCCGCTCTGTTGCTGAGCTGCGTGGGTCAGGACGTCGCAATGCAAGGATAGCACTGCGGTGACAACATATTCAGCCATAATCTCAGGGACGCTCGGATCGAGCATCCTAACGACTTTCACATGCGACGGCACAGCGTCCAAATCGAGTTGGTCTACACCGGCCCCGACGGAGAATAAGACTTCGAGGTTTGGATATGCGGTTGCAATGTCGTCTGGCGGTAGCCAAGCCGCTATGTACCGAACCAGCGCGGGATCACCTACATCGGGCCACATCCGAAAGGGTAGATTCGGCTCTCGTGTCGCGAAAATGGACTTCCAGTGATTACCGCGAGCCACTTCGGATTTGTACAGGAACGTCATTGTTTGGCTCCAACGTGTGTCGCGGAGCATAGCATCTACACAGCGCACTGTTTTGGACGAAATTTACTCGCAGTGTCATGGCATACTGCACTCGTCCCGTAGTCCTACCAAAAGGAGACAAAATTTCGCGAGTTTGAGAGAATACCAGCGAGCTGCTTCGGTAATCAGCATCGTAGATCGGCCAGTCTGTGTGCGCCTAGCATGCCCATGGTGACATTGAGTTCGTGCGCAAGGATATCGAGCACGCGCCCGGATCCGGCGGCACCGCCGATCGCCACGCCATAGAGCGTCGCGCGGCCGATCAGGACGCCGCTCGCGCCGAGCGCGAGAAAGCGAGCGATGTCGGAGCCCCGGCGCACGCCGCTATCGGCCAAGATCTCCATCCGTCCGGCGACCGCCTCGACTATGGCCGGCAGCACCTCCGTCGGGCCCGGCGCGCAGTCAAGATTGCGCGCGCCATGGTTGGAAACGACGACCGCATCGACGCCGTGGGAGAGCGCGGTCAGGGCATCATGGACGCGTAGGATGCCTTTCAGGACGAGCTTGCCCTTCCAGCTTTGGCGCAGCAGGCGGACATCCTCCCAGGTCACGTCCGTCGCCAGGTTCAGCTCGTCGGAGAGGGCCGTACGTCCAAGCTGGGTGCGGAATTCGTCGGGGTAGTGCGCATAGGTCGGCACGCCCGAGGCGACCAGCGAGCGCAGCATCACGGAAGCCGTCCAGCGCGGATGCAGTATCATGTCGACGCCGGCGCGCACCGAGGCCTTGAGCGGGATGCCGAAGCCGTTGCGCTGATTATATTCGCGGTTGGGGCCGACGGCGGTATCGACCGTCAGCACCAGCGTCTCGGCGCCTGCCGCCCAGGCCCGGTCGAGCAGCGCCAGCATGCGCTGTCGGTTCTTCCAGACATAGAGCTGGAACCACAGCTTCGCGCCCGATTCCGCCGCGATGCGCTCGATTGAGGTGATCGACTGCGTCGAGACGCAGAACGGGATGCCGGCGGCGGCGGCAGCCTTGGCGATCGCGATCTCGCCATCGTGCCAGACCAGTCCAGCCGCGGCGGTGGGGGCGATGACAAGTGGGATCGGCTGCGGTTGGCCGAGGATTTCGGTGGCGGTCGAGCGCTGCGACACGTCGACAAGGACCGAGGGCGACAGGCGGATCGCGTCGAGCCGCTGCCGGTTGGCGGCGATCGAGATCTCGTCCTCGCTGCCCCGGTCGATATATTCGAACAGTCCATGCGGCAGCCGCCGCCTAGCGGCGCGGCGCGCGTCCTCGACGTTCAGGATGTGGGCGAAGGCAGGTCTGGTCATCGCGGCAGCCTCGTGCCGATGCCTGCGGCGCGCGCCTTGCCGAGGACCAGATGCGCGAGCGCGAGGTCGGCAAGAGCAAAGCCGCGAAAACAGAAGAGGGAGCGGCCGGCAGGTGCCGTGGGATGGGTTGCGCCGGACAGCCCGACGAGATCGTGCTGGAAACGGACCGTCGTCACCGGCTGCCCGTCGATGTCGTACGGCGCGCTCGATTGGGCGAGGCTGTCGGTCGCGAGCACTTCGAAGGCGGTCAGCGTCTCCGGGCGCCAACTCCGACCGAGATCCACCGCCGAGGCGAAGGAGACCGGCTTCATGCGCGCGGCATCGAGAAAGGGGCGCAATCCCGGTGCGCCGGGAACCATCGAAATCACGATGTCGCTGCGTGCGAGCAGGTTATCGACATCATCGACCACCTCTGCGGCGAGGCCTCGCGCGGCAGCAGCCTCGGCGAGACGCTGCGCCGAGGCGCGGCTGCGGCTGAACATCAGTGCGGAATCCAGCCCGGGGTAGAGGTCGAGAAAAGCGGCGAGATGGGCATGCGCCTGCAGTCCGCAGCCGATGAAGCCGATCATGCGCGGGGCCGGCGGCGCCAGCCGCGACGCTCCCGCAGCCGACAGCGCGGCCGTGCGGATCAGGGTGATCTCGTCGCCGTCGAGCACAGCAAGCAGGGCGCCCGTGGCGTAGTCGCTGACGCAGATCAACGCATTGATGCCCGGCACCGTGCTGTCGGGAGCGACGGGCGCCATCGCGACCCATTTCAGCGTGGCTATGGCCTGCGCCGACGAGGCTGCCGTCATCGCCTGGAAGCCGTGGCCGGGACCGAGCCCGAGCGCGCTCTTGGGCAGGCTCTGGTTCAGCCCGGCGGCATGGTCCCGGAAGGCCTGCAGCACGGCCGCGCGCGCCTCGGACGGGGCGATCGCCAACGCCTGGACATCGCCGCGAGAGAGATAGAGCAGGCCGTCGCTCATCCGCCGAATCTCCGTGCACAATAGGGTGAGGGATCGAAGGGTGGTTTGCGTCCGTCGATCAGGGCCGCGACCAGCCTGGCCGTCGCCGGAGCCTGGATCAGTCCGGTATGGGCGTGACCGAAAGCGTGGAACAAGTCCGGGCATGCGGAGGCTGCTCCGATACAGGGCAGCCCGTCCGGCGTCGAGGGCCGGTGGCCCATCCAGCGGTCGATCGTGGCGCTGTCGAAGGTCTCGGCGAGCGCGGGGAACATGGTGCGGGCGAAACCGAGCAGGATGTCGGCGCGGCGCCAGTCCGGAGGCGTCGACACGGCCGCGAGTTCGACCTGCCCGGCTACGCGCAGGCCCTGCGGTGTCGAAACCACCGCCATCTTGCCGTCGGACGGCATCAGCCCCGCCGCGAGCGCGATGCCGGGATCGGGTATCACGACATGATAGCCGCGCTCCGAGATCAGGGGGACGGCGTCGCCGGCTTGAACGGCGAGTGCGCGCGAGCCGATGCCGGCCGCGATCACGGCCCGGTCGCAGGCGACGGGTCCGCCCTCGGTCTCGACGGCGCTCAGCCGGCCGCCGGCGATGGTGAAGCCGGTCGCGCCTGCGGCGACGCGCATGGCTCCGCGCTTGAACGCCAGTTCAGCCAGGGCGCGGCAATAGGCGCCGGGATCGGCCACCTGCCCGCCATCGTCGAGCCGCGCGCCAAAGCGATAGGCCGGCCCCAGCTGCGGCAGCAGACGACGCAGGTCTGCCTCCGCAATCTCGGAGAAGCGCACGCCGAGCGCGGCGCGCATCCGCCATTCGCGGGCCTCCGCCAGGAACTCGGCGCGATCGCGATAGACGAAGATCAGCCCTTCTCGCGTGATCAGTTGCGGCACGCCCGCCTCGTCGGCGAGCGCGGCATGGTCGGTCACCGTGCCCTTGCAGAGCGGGTAGCGGGCCGCGACGCAGGTCTCGATGCGCCGCCAGCTTCGTCCAGCCAGTATGAAGCGCGTCAGCCAGCAGGCTAGGTGTGGCAGATCGCGCCAGGCGATCGTGAAAGGGCCGGTCGGATCGAGCAGGAACCGCGGGATCTTGCGCCAGAGCCCGGGGACCGAGATCGGCATGATCGCGGCGGGGCTGAGCCAGGCGCCGTTGCCATAGGACGCGGCCTGTCGCCCGCCCGGCTCGTCGGGCTCGATGATCACGACGCGGTGCCCCGCGCGCTGGATTTCCAGCGCCGCGCAGAGGCCGACGATGCCGGCGCCGATGACGGCCACGGTTAGGGGCGTTTCGCGCGTCACGACCCCCGTCCGCCTCAGCCGCGGGTGTGGAAATGGTTAAGGAAGGCGCGGGTCGCGTCCTGGGTCGGGTTCTCGATGATCTCGCGCGCCGGGCCTTCCTCGACAATCACGCCGTCGCGCATGAAGATGACGCGGTCGGCAACCTCGCGGGCAAAGCCCATCTCATGGGTGACGATGATCATGGTCATGCCCTCGGCGGCGAGATCGCGCATCACGCCCAGAACCTCGCCGACGAGTTCGGGGTCGAGCGCCGAGGTCGCCTCGTCGAAGAGCATGACCTCGGGCTCCATCGCCAGCGCCCGGGCGATGGCGACGCGCTGCTTCTGGCCGCCGGAGAGCTTGTTGGGATAGGCGTCGACCTTGTCGCTCAGGCCCACCTTGGCGAGCAGCCGTCGCGCCAGCGCCTGTGCCTCGGCCTTCGGCATGTTCTTCACCGAGAGCGGCCCCTCCATGACGTTCTGGAGGACGCTCATATGCGGGAACAGGTTGAAGTGCTGGAACACCATGCCGGTGTTGGAGCGGAAGCGGGCCTGTTCGCGCACGCCGGGCAGCTTCGAGCCGTCGCCGAAGGAAAAGCTGCTCTCACCGATCCGGATCCGGCCGCCCTCGGGGACCACCAGCAGGTTCAGGCAACGCAGCAGCGTCGATTTGCCGGAGCCCGACGGACCGATCAGCGCGACCACCGCGCCCGGCTCTACCGCCAGATTGATGTCGCGGAGCACGGTCAGAGCGCCAAAACTCTTGCGCAGCCCGGAAACCTCGATTTTTGATGTCATCGTCGCGGCCTCAGTTGCTGTGAGCGAGCTGCTTTTCCGCCCGCTTGACGATTGCCGTCAGCGGCAGAAGCACGGCGACGTAGATCGCGGCGACGACGGTATAGACCTCGAGCGCGCGATAGGTGTCCATCGCCGCAACCTGGCCCTGATAGAGCAGGTCGGGCACCGCCAGCACCGAGACCAGCGAGGTGTTCTTGAACTGGATAATCGACTGGTTCATCAGCGGCGGGATCATCCGCTTGATCGCCTGCGGCAGCACGATGCGTCGCATCACCCGTGCCGGCGTCATGCCCAGCGCCAGCCCGGCCTCGCTCTGGCCGGGTTCGATCGAAACGATGCCGCCCCGTATCACCTCGGCATAAAACGATCCGCCATATAGCGAGAGCGTGATGATCGCGGCGGAGAGCGCGTCGAGTTTGATGCCGGTCAGGATCGGCAGCGCGTAGTAGAACCAGAGCAGCAGCACCAGCAGCGGCGTCAGCCGGAACATCTCGATATAGGCCCAGGACAGCCAGCGCAGCACCGGCGATCGCGAGATCTGGGCGATCCCGGCGACGAGTCCGACCGCCATGCCGAGCACGACGATCGCGATCGTCAGGCCGATGGTGACGGCAGTGCCGGTCAGGAAGAGCCAGCGGTAGCCCCAGATCACATCGAAATGCCAAGTGTAAGCCATGCCGTCTACCCATGCTCAAATCTGCTGCGGCGCAGCTCTCGGCCCGCTACGCGGTGCCATTCCAAGAATGGTAGCGTTCGGCTCCCCGCGTGAAATGCGGGGAGCCTACTGCCATCAGAGCGTAATGCCCGGGGGCAGATCGTCGGGCATCACGCCGACCTGTTCGAGGCTGGACACGACGGCTTCGCGAACCAGCCCTAGGCCGCGCGCGTAGACGATCCAGGTGTTGACGAAATCGCGCCAGGTCTTGTCGGATTCCCGACGGAACGCGGCGTTCGATGTCGACCCGAAGAAGGGCTGGGGCACGATCACCTTGCCGAGGGCAGCATCGGCCTTTACCGCGCGCACGCCACCCATCCAGAAGATGCACTGGGCATCGACGCGGCCGCTGCGCAGCGCCAGCATGGCCTCGCTGATGGTCTTGAAGCGCGTGATCTGTGCTTTCGGGCACAGCCGAGAGGCGATCTGGTCATGAGCCGAGCCGACATCGACGGAGATCTTGATTTCCGGCTTGTTCATGTCGGCCCAGCTCTTGGGCTCGAAGCCGGGCTTGGCGATGACGACCAGCGCGCTGTCGTAGACAGTGCCGGAGAAGTCCACCGCCATGGCCCGTTTCGGCGTGGGGTTGAGGCCGAACATGATGTCGATCTTGTCGGCCTGGAGATCGAGGACGGCGTTGCCCCAGGTCGTCTCGACGAGTTCCAGCTCGACCTCCATGTCGGCAGCGAGCGCCGCGCCGATCGTGTAGAAATGGCCGGCCCATTTGCCCGTCGCCGGGTCCTTCATGAACCAGGGCGCGCTGGAGGTCACTGCGCCGAGGCGCATCTTCTTCTTGGCCATGACGCGGTCGAAGGTGTTTTGCGTCGCGCTCTGGGCGCTGGCGCTGTTGGCGGTCAGCGTCAGCGCCGTGGCTGCCACTGCTCCGGCCCCGATCAGGCCTGCAAGATCTCTGCGTGCAATCATGTCCATTCTCCCGATTTATGTAAGGTGAGCCCCGGCATAGAAGTGAGGCAGGCACCCGCTAGCGTTGGCGGGCCTCCGGTCCTGCGCCCCCCTCATCGAAGGCGACAGCGGATCATTTTTCGGCTTGCTCAAGCAGATTTCGCCGCGAGCAGGACGCCGGGATTCATCAAGTTCAGAGGGTCGAAGAGCGACTTGACCCGCTGCATCAGTTCGTAGCGGAGCGGGTCCGCGAGACGGGACAGTTCCTCGGTCAGCTTGCGGCCGACGCCATGCTCGGCGCTGAAGGTGCCCTCGAAGACCGCCGCGGCATCATGGATCGCCCGCTCGACCTCCAGCGCGAAGGCATCGGCGTCGTTCAAGCTGTCCCAGAACGCACGCTGGAACATCAGGATGTAGTGCACATTGCCGTCGCCAAGATGGCAGACGACCTGTGTCACGGCCTGCGGGAAGCGCTTGGCGGCGACGGCGTCGGCAGAAGCAATGAAGGCGGCGGCATCAGATGTCCGCACGGCAACGTCGTGGACGATGCCGATGCCCTCTTTCTTGTTAGCCTCCGAAACCGAATGTCGGACATGCCAAAAATCGGCGGCCTGCTGCTCCGATGCGGCCACGACGGCATCTTCGATAGCGCTGGTTTCGAGGAAGGCGCCCAATACCTCTTCGAGGATGGCGTTCAGCGCCGTCGTGGTGTCCTCGCTGCCGAGTTCGATCAGCACCGACCAGGCCGGGATTTCGCCGAAGGGAAAGCGCACCCGCTCGACATGCCGGCGCACCAGCTCGAACTGCGAGGCGGATACCAATTCGAAGGCAAGGATGTAAGAGCCGGCGCGCTCCTGCAGCGCTGTCAGCAGCAAGACGGCAGCGGCCGGATCGGCGACAGAAACCCAGGCATGCGCCGTATTGGGGGTTTGTGGATGCAGCTTGAGCGCCGCGCCGGTGATGATCCCCAGCGTGCCTTCCGCGCCGATAAAGAGATGGCGCAGCATATAGCCCGTGTTGTCTTTGCGAAGGGCGGCCAGATCCGTGAGCACGCGCCCGTCCGCGAGCACGACCTCGATCCCGGCGACGAGATCTCGCATTGGGCCGTAACGCACGACGCCCGTGCCACCGGCATTGGTCGAAATCAGGCCGCCTATCTGGGCGCTGCCCTCGCTGCCGAGATGCAGCGGAAACTGGCGCCCGGCATCCGATGCAGCCTCATGCAGGTCGCCGAGGACAACACCGGCATCGACCGTCGCGATGCCTGTAGCCCGATCGATCGCCCGAATGCGGTTCATCCGGCGCAGCGACAGCACAATGCCGATCCTGTCCAGCCGGTCGCTTTCGGGCACGGCCCCAAAGCACAGGCCGGTATTGCCGCCGACCGGAAAGACCGGCTGCTGCTGAGCGGCACACAGCGTCACCACCGCCGACACTTCCGACGTTGTCGCTGGAGAGACGACACACAGCGCCTTGCCGCGGCGGCGCTGACGCCAGTCGGTCAGCCAGGGTTCCATTTCACCGGGATCGGTGATCAGGCCCTTCTCTCCGACGATGGCGCGCAGCCGCTCGAGCACGACGGGGGTCCTTTCAGATCAGGCGAGATCGATGGTTTTTGCGCCTTGCGCGGCGGCCTTGAGCTTCTCCAGCGTGCCGGGGCTCGGGCCGAGCAGCGGCAGGCGCACGCCCCCGACAGGCCTGCCGACAAGCTCCATATAGGCCTTGAGCGGCCCGGGATTGGTTTCGACATAGATCGAGTCGATCACGGGATCGATCCGGTCTTGCAGCTTCAAGGCTTCCCGGAGCTTGCCCTGGCGGGCAAGCTCGAAAATCTCAAGCCAGATTTTCGGGTAGATCGTCGCCGAAGCCAAGACGCCGCCCTTGGCGCCCAGCGCGATATGGGTGGCGAAGAGCGGCTCCTCACCACTTAGAATCGCGATCTTGTCGCCGGCGTATTTCACGGTACGGATGAAGTCCGGCATGTCGTAGGACGAGTATTTCATGCCGATGATCGAGCCGTCCTCGGCCATTGCTTGCACTGTGTCGGCAAACGCCGCGACCGTGGTGCGGCGCGGAATCTGGTAGAGCATCACCGGAAGGTCGAGCGCGTCGCGGTAGCGCCGGAAATAAGCGCGCATGCCCTCCTGGGTTCCAGGTGCGTAGTAGGGCGTCACCGTCATCACTGCGGCAGCTCCGGCTTCGGCAAAGTCGAGGCCAGCCTCCAGTGCGTCCTCAAACCCGGTCGATAGCACCCCTGGGATGACCGGCTTGCCGGCGGCTGCCTCGACGCAGGCCGACACGATGCTGCGACGCTCGCTGCGCGAGAAGGCGGGATATTCTCCCGTGCCACCGATCGGCACGATGCCGGCCGCGCCGGCGGCGAGCTGAAAGCGGACGAGAGCCTGCAACCCCGTGATGTCGACGGCGCCGTCCTGCGTCAACGGCGTGACGATCGCGGTGTAGAGACCGCTCAATTGGTCCGGCGTGAGTGTCATCCGAGTTCTCCCTTGGCGCGTAAAGCGCGGCGCTCCTGGCGAGCGACGGAAACCCGCCGGCCCTGCCAGAGTTTTGCCGGCACGTCATTGGAAGCCGAGCCTCATCCAGCATTAGTGCGCTGTCAACATCAAAATGGATAAATTGTCCGATCCGATAATTCATGCATCATGAGGCATGACGACTTCCCATCGGCGAAAGCCGTGTCTAAGTGTGTGGCGTGTCGCGCCGCGGAAGAGGGAGCAATTAATGCCGGAGATTTCGCTTGCCGAGTTGGGCATGTCGGGCGATTCTACGGTCGCGTTCAGCGAGCGCGACCCGGTGCGGACGGTCGATGACCGCAATGGCGTCGATGCGCGCGGCGGCGTCGATATCGGCACGCGGCTGTTGAAGTTGCGTAAGAGTCGCCGCCTTACCTTGCAGGATGTCAGCGTGCTGACCGGCGTATCAGCTTCGGCGTTCTCCAAGATCGAGCGCAACGAGCTCTCGCCGACGATCTCGACCATGCAGCGGATTGCGCAGGGCCTGGGGATCGAATTGGTGACCCTGCTGACGGATCAAGACAACAGTCTCGGCAACGTCGGCGGGCGGCGGAGCATAAGCAGGGCTGGGGCCGGCAGCCGCCACACGACGGGCACCTGCAATAACGTTCTGCTGTGCGCGGATCTGAAGAACAAGCGCGCGACGCCGATCCTGACCACGGTGACGGCGCGTTCTCCGGACGAATATCCGGCTTGGGCGAAGTCCGAGGCGGAAATCTTCGTTACGGTGCTTGACGGCACGCTCATCGTTCACAGCCGCCTCTACGAGCCGCTCGAGCTCAACAAGGGCGACTCGGTCTATTACGATGCCACGACCGAGCACACGTGGACCTCGAAGGGGCCGACGGACGCCGCAGTGCTCTGGGTTCTCGTGGATATCTGACGGAGTCTGGACAGGGAGTAGATCAGTTAGTGACGGATTGCCCTCTCTTGCGTCATTCGGCGCTACCGAAATAGCGGCCCGTTGGCTGCCGCACTACTTAACGTGTGAAATCTAGTTACGCGCATGGAGGCGGGACAAGCGTTTCAGGCCGCTTCCGCAGGCGCCTCGAATGCCACGCCTTAGTTGCTCATTGCTTCATTCGCGAGGTCGCGAAGTCTCGATGAAGCTCGAAATGCTTCCCGTCGATCAGCGCGACAACGGCACGATGTGGTAGCTGCATCAGTCCCAAATCAGGTGATCCGACCAGACGTGATGCGGCAGCAAAAGCTGAGATGCTATCGAGGGAGCGAGTCCAGGACCCGGCAGCGCTCTACCTGGTCATGCTGAACCAGACCCAGAGCATATCGTTCCACCACAGCAGCAAGTGGCGCCCTAGGAGAGCGCCTTGGCAGCGGGTATGGCGAACCACATGCTAGGCCACGCGACCTCGTCCTGGCCGATCTTGCCGCGGGCTACATCACAATACACCGGCCGAACCCGACTACGAACTCCACGCCAAACAGCAGGACGACAGATCATGACCGCTAGACCCATCGCCTTGGTAACCGGCGCCGCGCAAGGCATCGGCTATGCCTGCGCCGAAGCCATCGCCGAAAGCGGCGCACGTCTTGTGCTCGCCGACATCAATGCCGAGGGGGTCACGGCTGCTGCAGAGCGGCTGGGCGGCGGCGCCGTCGGGATGGTCTGTGATATGGCTGAACCCGAGCAGATCGCGGCGCTGTTTGCCCGGATTGCCGAGGAGATCGGTCCGATCTCGATTCTCGTCAACAATGCCGGCATCGCGTTGCCCGGCGATTTCCTGGAGACGTCTCTGGAGCAATTCCGCAAGGTCATCGACATCAATTTGATTGGTGTCTTCCTGGCGACCCAACACGCAGCGAAGGCGATGGTTGCAAATGGCACAAAGGGATCGATCGTCAACATGTCGTCGATCAACGCAGTTCTGGCGATCCCGACGATCGCCGCCTATTGCGCGTCCAAGGGCGGCGTGATGCAGCTTACCAAGGCGACCTCGCTCGCGCTGGCGCCCCATGGCATCCGTGTAAACGCCGTCGGCCCCGGTTCGATCGACACGAGCATGCTGGCAGCCGTCAATGCCAACCCGAAGGCAATTGCCACCGTGATGTCGCGCACGCCGCTGCAACGCCTGGGCACAGCGCGCGAAATCGGCGACGTCGTCGCCTTTCTCGCCAGCGAGAAGGCCGCTTACATCACCGGCGAGACGATCTATGTCGATGGCGGCAGGGCCGCACTGAACTACACCTGTTGAACCCGTGACGAACTTTTTACAGGTTCGTTGGCCGGCGTCCGCAAGGCGCATGCGTTCGGTAGCACGTGCCCGCTCGTATAAAGATGTCTATTTACGGAAAACTGCCCCAGCAGCGGACTTCTTGGCCTCGGCAACGCGCCACTTCCGGAATAAGGCCTCCGTGGCCCGCCCCCGCAGCGGAACTTCCACACCTCCCTCCCGTTGCCGCTTTGCTTAACAGAGGAGGAACCGGTCATGATGTTCGTCGAACAGATCAAAGAGGGTCAGAAGGTTGTAGGCTCGGACGGTGCTCATGTCGGTACTGTCGATGGTCTTAGTGGGCAGTTGTTGAAGCTGAAAAAGAATGACCCGGAATCAGGCGGATCGCATC
The DNA here is from genome assembly GCF_001562255.1 of Bosea sp. PAMC 26642. NCBI lineage: Bacteria > Pseudomonadati > Pseudomonadota > Alphaproteobacteria > Hyphomicrobiales > Alloboseaceae > Allobosea > Allobosea sp. PAMC 26642. The sequence continues at coordinate 3,076,850 of NZ_CP014301.1, forward strand.
ACTACCTTGATATCGGGCTGGTCGTGGCCCTTGATGACGAGACGTTGAAGTTGATTGTTCCAGCGGCCGAAGCAAAGGAGCGTTGGTCCGAGGCTACCGAGTGAGCTCCGTCCGTCAGAGAGATTGTGTGGTTGGCTTATTCGCCGCCGGAGCCGCCACAGCGGTTAGCGTCCAAGCTTCCGACCATCGCTCACGATATGCGAGACCTGAAAGTCGACAGCGCCATTCTCGACGGCGAGGCGGTCGTCCTGGACGATCGGGGGGCCTCAGACTTCGGCGCGCTGCAGCAGGCCCTTGGCGGTCGAGGTGGAAGGCGGTCTTCAGCGTCGGCGCTGCTCTATGCCTTTGATCTGCTCTATCTGAACGGGCACGACCTTCGATCCATGCCGCTGGCGGACCGGCGCGCCATGCTCGAAGACCTGATCGGGAAGCAGCACTCGTCGATCAGAATGAGCGAAGAGGTAGATTCCGAGGGCGCGCCCTTCCTGAAGCTCGCCTGCGAGCTGGGCCTTGAGGGAATCATCGCCAAGCGTCTGGACGCGCCCTACAGGTCCGGCCGGGGCGGGGACTGGCTCAAGATCAAGTGCGTCCAGTCTGAGACTTTCCTGATCATCGGCTACGAGCCATCTGCAGCGGCGCTCGGCGGCATCGGGCGCCTGCTCTTGGCAGCGCGGAAGGGCAAGACGCTGGCATATGTGGGGAGCGTTGGGACGGGCTTCACAACCAAGACGGCGACCGAGCTCAAGCGCCGCCTGATGAGCGTCCTGATCGAGAAATCAGCAGTTGCAGGCGTGACCACCAAAGGAATGCGTTGGGTCGAACCGACGCTCGCCGCCGAGGTCGATTTCAGGGCCTGGACGGGTGACGGAAAGCTCCGGCACGCATCGTTCAAAAGCGTGCGCGACGATGCTGACGTCGGCCAGATCTACGCGCTTGATCCGATCAGCCCCGGCGCCTGATATCGGACAGCCGTTGGTCTCGGCTCACATGCAGGCGCCGGTCTGGGACGGAAAGCATCGACCCGCAACTCAGTCCAGCGTTACGCTTTTTCTCTGCTTGCGGGGAGCATGAAAAGGCCCCCGGATTTCTCCGGAGGCTTCGGTGTCCGTAGGCGTTGAAGATCAGACGACTGGCGGCGTCATACGGCCGGACGCGGTTGCCTCGCGATCGTAGGGATCGGCGTTTTCGTCAAAGCGCGACCAGCCCTCCTGGCGATACTGAGCTGTCCGCTCGGTGCGATCGATCGGTTTCGCTCCGTCAAGAATCGCCTCGACGTTCAACACTTGATCGGCCTCTGCACGGACGGATACGACCGAGCCGCCGCGACGGACGGTCTCGGCGTAATAGTTTGCTTCGTCCTCGTCGTGGCCTTCCTTGATGAAGGAGCCGACTAGGCCGCCCGCAGCTGCACCCGCGACTGCGCCGACTGCGGTTGCAGCGAGCCAACCGGCCGCGACGACAGGGCCGACGCCGGGAATGGCCAGCAGGCCCAGACCGGTAAGAAGGCCGGCTGCGCCACCAACGCCCGCGCCAATGCCGGCACCTTCCTCGGCATTGGTCTCACCGTCGCCATTGCGGCCGACGATGCTGACGTTGCTGCTGGAAATGCCGGCTTCCTCAAGCCGCTCGACAACTGAGCGGGCGGTTTCGTAGTCGCCGTAGGACCGAGTAAGCGTGCGGGTCATGTTGGTCTCCAAAGGTCTAGGTGAGAGGGGCATCCGTCAGTTCTTGACGATGTTGCCGCGGTAATCGACCGAGACGTTAACCTCGGTGCCGGCGTTGGTGGCCTTGCCCTTCCAGACGCCATTGTCGTCCTTCGTCAGGCCGGTCACGTTGGTGTAGCCGTTGGCCTCCAGCCGGCTCTTCGCCTGGCCCTCGGTGAAGCTGTTGGCGCCCGGCAGCGGGGCATTGGCATCTACCGGCGAGGTCGGCGTCGGTGCGGTCGTAGACGTCTGGGCCACGGCGCCGAAGGAGGTCGCGGTGGCGATCAACGAAGCGATGATCAGCTTTTTCATGGTGGTCTCCCGATGGGGTTGCGGCTGTGCCGCGATGCCCGGGAAAACGGCACTTGCTCAGATTGGTTCCATTCCAAACACGAGGGCGTGAGCGGAATTCGAGCGGCCTTTCACAGGGGGCGACGATTAACGGAGAGCTAAGGATAACCCGGACAATTCTTTCTATCGGCAGGCAACAACTATCTCCGGCGGTAGTTGGCTAACTGTCACAACCGGAAGTTCGCTATGGCAATCCTGGTCCTAGTCGTCGAAGACGAGCCCATCATCCGCATGAACACGGTCGCGATGGTAGAGGACGCGGGCTACGAGGTCGTCGATGTCTCGAACGCAGACGATGCCATCCTGCTCCTGGAAGCCCGTCCCGAGATTCGTGTTGTCTTCTCAGACATCGAGATGCCCGGATCGATGGATGGCCTGAAGCTGATCCACACCATCCGGAGGCGCTGGCCACCGGCGGTCCTGATTCTGGCATCTGGCCGCATCATGCCGCACATCGAGGACATGCCGCGGGATACCGCCTTCCTTAGGAAGCCGTATGCGGAACGAGATCTCCTGAAAGCGTTGGAAGCGGCCGCCTAGACAACGCTTCAGAGACAGCCGTCACGATCCTCTGGCCTGGCGCCGGCTTCTCCAGCCAGATTCCGTTGGCAAAGATCGGGTCGAGGGTCTCGTCGGTATCCGAGCCACCCGAGAAGATTACGAACGGGATACCCAGCTCGACCAGCCGCTTGGCCACCGGCTCGCACGATCCGTCCAGCAGGTGCATGTCGAGGAGGGCAACGTCGGCGTGGTACGTGCCGAGCCATTCCAGTGCAGCCGCGCACGTCGCCAAGGTTGCCTTAACCACCAGGCCGGCGTCCGTCAGGATGCCTTCCAAGTCCATCGCGATGATGGTCTCATCTTCGAGGACGAGAACGCTCTTCCCCCCGGTAGGCGTGCTCATTCGGTCAACCCCGACGATGCTTCTTAGAATCTCTATAGAGTGTGCCTATAGCCGATACGGGACTGGAGGCAACAGCGGCCCGTCGCACGGGTCGATTAGGTGGCGAGCCTTCGCCAAACAGGGGCAAGCTCCGGCACGCATCGTTTCAGGGTGTGCGCGACGATGCGGATGCCGGGGAGATATTCATCCTCGCGACCTGACGCGAGACCACTTGTCAAAGGTAATTGCGGAACTCCGCCCGCCGTCCTCGATTGATCGATCTCCTGGCGAGGGTATCGGTAGACGGCCATGCGGAACGACAACTTGGTTTCAACCGCTGAGCTTGCTCGCGGAGACCTTGCGCTCATGCTGGCCGTTTGTGAGGTCGTCTGCATATCGACCAAGGCAACGTCCCTACAGGTGGAAGCCGCTACAAATACTCGGCGATCAATTGTCTCGGCGATCAACGGCGCGACAAAGTTAAAGGTCCAGGTCGCAAACGCTCGATTCGAAAAGCTAGTTGCCCTTCTCTAGGCGACGGCCCCCTTGCTCGAATCACAACCGATGCGCATTTTTCCAGGACGCTGCGGCGGGCCTGAACCCCAGGGTCTCGCGGAATAGTCGCCAGCGGAGAGAGGCCTCCGCTGGCGGCGATCCGTCTGACCGTTCGAGATCAGCTTCTAAGCAGCACCAGAAGCGTCTTCCTCCCGCCCCGACTGGCGGTCCGTCCGCATTTTCAGAGCGCCCGGATCTGCTCTTCGAATTCCTCCGGGATCAGCCCATGGCGCGCCAGGACTTCGATCGAGCTGACTTCCCCGGTGTCGTCATCTGCAACGACGTGAACGACCGCCAACCCCTCCGCCGTGCGGCCGAGGCGCTCGCCGTCCCGTAGGGCGTGATGCTTCGTTTTGGACGCCACGCGCTGGCTCGGGACTAGCCGCTTTCGGTGCGTCTTGAAGGGCTGCAGAAAGAAGGTATCGACGTTCATGGCTTGACTCCCCGGCCGGCTATGTTCTCATTACGTTCTCATTTCGGGGAACGCAATCGATGTCTGCTCAAACCCTTCGACACACGACCGACGGGGATCGCGTAGAGACGATGGCGAAGCCATGGACCGCAGCGCCCGTCAGGCTCGGGCCGCCCATGTTGCTTCCGGTTTACCTGCGCGCGGTGCGAGCCGGCTTCCCCTCGCCGGCGGATGATTACCAGGATCAGCCCATCGATTTGTCACGCGCCCTTATCCAGAACGCGCCAGCCACCTTCATCATGACTGTGGCCGGCGACAGCGCGATCGACGTCGGTATATTCGATGGTAGCCTCATCACCGTCGATCGCAGCCTGGTCCCGCGGGATGGCGATGTGGTGGTTGTGGATGTGAACGGCGAGCGCTCGATCAAGATATTCCGGATTGCCGGCGGGCGGTCGTCGCTTACCTTCGGGAACCGGCGCTATCCCGAGTACGAGCCAGGGGCTGATGCCGAGATCGATATTTTCGGCGTCGTGACGAACACGGTGCGGCGCTTCCGGCGATGAGCCGGAGCTTCGCCCTCATCGACGGCAACAGCTTCTATTGCTCATGCGAGCGTGTGTTCGATCCCAAGCTCCGGCGCCGGCCCGTCATCGTCCTGTCGAACAACGACGGCTGCGCGGTCGCCAGGACTGCGGAGGCGAAGGCGCTCGGGATCAAGATGGGCGCGCCCATGTTTACGATTCGCGACCTCTGCAAGCGCGAGGGCGTGGTCGTGTTCTCGTCGAACTACACGCTCTATGGCGACATGAGCCGGCGGATGAACCGGGTCTACGAGGGGTTCGCTCCCGACATTGAGGTCTACTCGATCGACGAGAGCTTCCTCGATCTGACGCCCGTTGCGCCACAACATCGCGAAGAGCTCGGCCGCGACCTGCGAACGACCGTCTCGACCTGGACGGGCGTCCCGACCTGCGTTGGCATTGGGCCAACGAAGACGTTGGCCAAGCTCGCCAACAAGATCGCCAAGAGCACCCCGCAGCTCGGCGGTGTCTGCGACCTGACGAGCGACGAGGGCCGGCGCGAGTGGCTGCCTCTCGTCGCCCTGGAGGACGTATGGGGCATCGGGAGGGCCAGCCAGGCCAAGCTAAACGCCTTCGGCTGCAAGACCGCTGCAGACGTCGCCCGGCTCGACCCTAAGCTTGCCAGGAAGACGCTGACCGTCGTCGGCGAGCGGATCATCCATGAACTGCGAGGGCAGCCCTGCATCGACCTGGAGACCGTCGCGCCGACGCGGAAGGGTTGCGCGGTAACCCGGTCGTTCGCCGGCCGCGTCGAGTGTCTGGACATGATGCAGGAGGCAATCGCCGCTCACGCGACCCGGCTGGGTGAGAAGCTTCGCCATCACGGCTTGGCGACGGATCATGTGACGGTGTTCTTCCACACCTCTCCGCACGATCGAGGGCCGGCGCGATCTGTCTCGACGACGGTCGATTTCCCCGAAGCCAGCAATGACACGCTGGTTCTGGTCCGGGCGGCGAAGTGGGGCGCCCGCCGCATTTGGAAAAGCGGCTATCGTTACGCCAAGGCCGGCCTGATGACGGTGGACATCGTGCCGCTCGAGGCTTCGCAGCGTGCGTTGATCGGTGCGCTCGATCGAGAGAAAAGCAGCCGCCTCATGAACGCCCTCGACGCCTGCAATGCTAGGCACGGCACGGGCGCTGTGTTCTCGGCCGCTGCCGGCATTGCCCGCCAGCGCAAGGCATGGATCACGAAGTTCGAGATGCGTTCGCCGCGATACACGACGCGGCTCGAGGAAGTGCCAGTCGTAGGGAGGGCGTGATGACGTTTGCGTACCAAGTGGAATTGAAACTTGATCCAACGGCAGACGGTGAACGACTAAGCCGAGTCGAAAGCTGGTGCACGGAATGGCAGCTCGGGTTCCGGATATTGCAGACACTCGACCGCACCGTGCGAGTAGCTTTCGAAGACCCACGCTACGCCAGGGCGTTTCACTCGCAATTCGGCGGGGCCGTGGTTCCGATCGACGACGTGAACCGGGCAATGGGAGCCGATGCCGATGCGGAGGACGCTTACGACCGGCTGGCCAACGAATACGATTTTCAGGCCTGATCCTATATTCGTGTGAACCCGTTGCGTCTGATTTCCGTGCGATTACGATCCCGAAGCCCAACAAACATGAGGTTTCGAGATGATAACCCAAAATGCAGCTGGCAACGACACTGCGTCGATTACCATTGAGTTGTCATCGAAGGGCCAAAGATCCTACGGGTCCAAATTTAAGATTGGCAAGATGACTCGATATGATGGCGTGGTCATAATCCACTGCACCATGATATCTGGCGACGCGACATATACGGACGCAACGATTCGAGTCGGGCTGTCGTCCTTATCGACCCTGCTGACCAAAGCCGTCATGAGCTTGCCGGACCACGACGCCGAGTGAACGCCAATCAATCCGTTTCCGGCCCGCCCTACATGCCGATCACTTTACCTGTCCGTGCGGCGATCTCGCGGGCAACAGCACCCCAAAAGCGGTCAGCCTTTTCATTCCGCTCTGTGCGGGCTTTGCGACTGAGCCTTCTGGCCGCAAAGTATGCGCCGTCGCCCTCGTCGCGGATGAGTATGCCCGCGGACAGCGAGACCGCGCTTTTCCAGGCCCTTCGTTTGGCAAGTATTTTTGACGTAAGACCGAACATACACCGATGTGATCGACTGCAAACATCGGGTCAATTCCATCCCCAAGTTCATAATAATCGTTAGGCTTACCTCGCATGTGCAACCTCTACAGCATGACCAAGGGCCAGCAGGCGATCCGCGAACTTGCCAGGGCTATGCGCGACACCACCGGCAACCTGCCGCCGCTGCCGGGCATCTTCCCTGACTATCCCGCTCCGATCGTGCGCAATGCCTCTGACGGCGTCCGTGAGCTCGCCATGGTGCGATGGGGAATGCCGTCGTCGAAGCGGGCGATATACGACGCAGCAACCAAGCGCGCGGACAAGCTCCGGGCCAAAGGCAAGGCGGTAGACTTTGACGAGCTCCTTCGCATGGAGCCCGACGGCGGCACGACTAACGTCCGCAATACGACGTCGGCCCATTGGAAGCCCTGGCTCGGCATCGCGAACCGCTGCGTCGTGCCGCTGACGAGCTTTTCGGAATTCGACCACGCGACGAAGCAGGATGTTTGGTTCGCACTCGACCAGAGCCGGCCGCTGGCGTTCTTCGCCGGGATCTGGACGCCTCAATGGACCGGCGTTCGTAAGATCAAGACGGGGATCGAGACGGCCGACCTCTTCGTGCCTTCCGCCCCTATGCTCGCTCAGTCTGCGCTGCGCTTTGGCCGGCTCACAGGCGGGCGAGAAGGGCCCGCGTACCCGCAGCCATACTTGCCGCGGCCCAAACGAGCCTACTTCCTCTCGCCCGTTATCGGATCGTGGGGCATTCTGGCGACTTCTGCGTCCGTCTACCTACCCAACGTGCGGTGGGTGGCCGCTAAGAGATCGGCGTCTGTCGAGCCCAGCAGATCACGGAAGATCGGATGGAGCGTCCTGCTGATCTCATGTGTGAGGTTCGTGATCTGGTGCGCAGCCGCGGCATCGACGATCAGCTTCCCTGCGTTTTCGAGCTGAACCAGTAGAGTCAGGATTTTTCGGCGGCGAGCCTCCAGATCGACGATAGTTTTTCCTGAAATCGCTAGAGCAGAAACAATATCGGCGCCGATATCCGCGGCATGACCACGGCTCGCTGCTAATTTCCTATGCATGGCAGCGGCATCGACGGCGGTTGAGGCCGTGCTTGCTTGCGAACGTACGAGGGTCAGAATTTCATCCATCGATTCTCTGATGACATCGAGAGGATTTGCAGGAACCGTCCCATCATTATGATTGATGATCTCTTCCTGCGCGCTGATCTCGTCAAACGCTTCCTTCAGCCCCGGCCAAGCCTGTTCGAACGATTTGATGAGCACTTTCTCTGGCAGAGACAAGTCACCCATTAGGTCATTGATAGTTTTGACCAGACGTAGAAAATCGTCATGCTCTGCTCTGGTCAAGTTGAACTGACTGAGCGGAGGGCGGATATCGGCTGGGCTTAAGCCGAGAAGGAGAGGCATCACGCAGCTATCTGCAACAGACTTAGAAAGCGCTCCGGCCTCAAACATGATCCAAGGCGCCTCGAGGTTTGAGCGCGTCATACAGATGATCCCTACGCCGGTACTTTCCAGAGCATCGGAAAGTTCAAGCTGCCAGCGGCCACCTTTGCGGAGATCTTCTACAGATATAAACGGTTTTACGGTCTGGATGATTACGGGAAGAGTGTCTGCCAAAAGTTCGGCAATTGCCTTACTGCTAGGTCCGGACCAGCTAATGAAAACTTTCATATCCGCCTCTTCCGTCCGCTCAGCGCTGTGCCGCCGCCAACTTGCATTTGAAGCCTTCCACAAATTTGATACACCCGCAGGCCATAACCAGATCGTCCTAAGGGGATGTGGAAAACCTGTTCAGACGAAAGACGAGAGCTATGCTCGGCGGCTCCATGTAGAAGAAACATAGCCTTGCTGTCGCGCCCCTACAAAGGGCGCTTATAGACGGCCACAGACCAAGGCAGATCGGGGTCCTTGGTTGGAAGCGGCGTGATCGACACAAGCTCCCACCCGTCGCGCGCTGCCGTGTTCAAGATGCGGCTCATTGCAGATACATCCGCCAGGAACAGCGGGTCGCAGTGATACTCCCATTCCTGTCCGCGCGGTTGTTCGGGCATCACCCTCGTCCTTTGCCACGCGCCCGGCCAATCACCCTGGCTCGTCGGTCAGCGAGCCGCGGCGGGTGGCCTTCTCTTGCTTCGTCGCATCCATGCCGCGCATGGCCGCGTTGGCGGCGTCCGCCGCATCCGATTAGGAGCCATCGGTGAGTGACCTGTTCGTTGCATAAGGCGGCCTTGATACTGCGTTCACAGCAGGGGTCGCCGACCATTGGCACGAGGTGACGAAGTTTAAGTTTCGGTCCTACTCGTCCCATTGCCGTCCGCGGGGATCTTAATCGACGCCGCGCCAATTGCCCTTTTCGTCTTTCATGCTCGTGCTTTCCGAACTGCTATCAAAATCGACGCAAACTCTAATGTCCCCAAACGTATTGAATCTGCACATATCTCTTTTTAAGATTGATCCCGCAACATTTTCCACCTGCCTAATCATTGCATCCGATCCATCCGACTTTTTATAGAAAACGGCCGTGCTGCATGACTTGATCTCGGGTTGGCAAACCCGATTTTTTACCGGCTTTCCCCCATTTTGTTGACTGGAAATAGCAACGACCATCTCGATCAGCTCGCCCCAAGTCGGCTTTTTATTTGTGGTTGAAGTAGGGTTTGTTTGCTGTGGCAGCGATGCGCGCGAGCCATCTCCTGACACTTGACCATTGCTTTGCGCGTCAGGGCGAGCTTGAAGTGGCTTGCCAGTCATCGTCGTGCCCATTGATCGAAAGTCTTCGAGTGTTAGCCACACCATCTCGGTCGGTGGTGTGACCACCATTTTACCGATTATCGAGTGAGGAACGCCTAACTCCCTGGCAATCCGAGCCATGGTAACAGTTGCAGCGTTCGACCCAACCGTTTCTTTGCCGTTTTGGTCGGAGGCGCCGTGAACGCCAACCTCGCTTGTATAGCTTGCGAATTTCTCATTGCCCGCCGCGAAAATGAGAAAACAAGCGGACGCACACTTCTTCGTGCTTGCTACAACAGATGCGATCTTCGCAAATTTCACGGCGTCTGCTAGTTTGGTCCCCTCGGCCAAATCACCGCCTGGAGAGCTGAGTCGTATACCTGATACTGTCCGGCCAGCGTCGTTTGCTGCCTTAATTAGCCGCTGTAACGAGTCTGTGTCGCCGACGGCAATTTCGCCCTCGAGAATTATGACGTCGCGGCCTTCCTTTGTTGTCAGGCTTTTCAGTGTCGCGGCCTGCACTGAGGCGGAGGCGGAGGCCAAGGTCATCGCCAGCAGGGCTCCGAAAACGCTACGCATAGGAAGCCTCGAAAGTTACCGCATTTGACCATTAAGCAGTTTGTAATGGGTCTGGAAAGCGCCCGTTTATGATTAGGCTAATGGGTCGAGCTCCTCTCCCTCTTCGGCCTCTTCCTCCTCGACCACCACGCCGTCGATCTGCTTGCCCTCCTCCAGGGCGCGCTTCTCCTCGAGCGTGGCCACCAGGCGCTCGAGTTCTTCAACGGTGTACTGGCTCAGCAGCCGGTCGTCAGGGCCTGACGGCTTGGCCGCGGAGGAGAAGCCAGCGCGATCGAGCACGGCCTTGGCAGCGTCCACGCGCACGCGGCCGGCCACCTTTTCATCGAGCATGATCTCGCTCAGCACCTTGATGGCTTTCGGCGCCAGGTCGTCGGCCAGATACTTCGACAGCGACTGCCGCAGGACGAGGGAAAACTCCTGCGTCTTGGCGAAGTTATAGGTTCGAACCGAGTTGGGAAGGCCTGCTCGCTTTGAGGCTTCCTCCGGGCTGCAGCCCTTGGCGATCCACCAGCAGAGCTCTCGCTGCGTTGCATCGTCGAGGCCGGTTCGGCTCGGTGGACGGGGCATTTTTCGGATCTCCGGATTAGATACTTAACCACAAGGTTAAATCATAACGGATCCGAAACGATTTGGCCAGAACTACCCTTGAGCCGGACCGTCCTAATGAGCTGAAAAGGGGTGTTTGGAGCGCGCGGCCGCTCCCGCGCTCACTCCAAAACTTTTGGATTCCGACGTGGTCAGGCCGACAACATATCGACCGTACGCTGATCCAGCGCCCCGCCGCCATAACGGTCGAGGGCGACACGGAATGCGCTTTGGGGGTTTCTGGAGGCCAGGGCGAAGAGCGTCATGCAGGAGATGAACTTCATATCGTCCGGCGAGCCGAATATCTGCTGGAGCGTCCGTCGCTCGATGGAAAGCACGATGTCCGTGCATGCGAAGAGCCGGCGGCCGAGCAGCGGGTGCGCGAGATAAGCATTGGCCTCGTCGAGATCCGCGATCCCGTAACGCTGCGCCGTCGGGGACATGCCCAACCCGCGCAACTGCGGGAATACGAACCACATCCAATGGCTGCGCTTCTGGCCGGCGTGCAGTTCCGTCAGGGCGTCGGCGATGACATCAGCCTGCGCAGCGACGAAGCGGTTGAGATCGTATGAGACGGCCATGCCTGAGTAGACTGGCCGGGACGGCGTGCGGCTTCAAGGGGTCCGCTCGTCGATACAGAGACGGCCGAGGAGCTTTCCATCCCATGCGCCGGCCCTACCTACCTGGTGGATTGGAGGGCTTCCCCAATGAACGTTACCCCCGAACCAACCGGGCCAGGCCAGGAGAGCGTCTGGTCATTCCCGCGGCCGGCAGTCGCAGAAGCGTGCTCACACCACATCTTGATCCGTCATCGCGGCGAGACGATCGCGGAGGCCAGGGACTCGGTTCGCGTCATCGAGACGAGCCATCCGCCGACTTACTATCTCCCGCCCGACAGCATCGCCAACGCGCGGCTCATACCATCGCCACATCGCTCCATCTGCGAATGGAAGGGGCAAGCCAGCTATGTCGATCTCGAGATCGGAAGCGAAATGCTTCGGCAGGTCGGCTGGCTGTATCCGTCGCCGACGCCCGCATTCCAGCTCCTCGCCAACTTCATCGCGTTCTATGCCGAGCCGTTCGATGAATGCCTGGTCGACGGCCGCCGAGTGACGCCGCAGCCTGGCGGCTTCTATGGCGGGTGGATCACGCCTCATGTGGCCGGACCATTCAAGGGGAGTCCAGGCAGCCGGTTCTGGTAGGAATCAGAAGGTCTGTTGCCGAAGGCGTTGCTGCCGCTCGACCTCCATTGCGAGAACTTCAGCCATCGGAACGCCGAGCAGCCAGGCCGTTCGCTGGAGAGCCTGCCGCGTCTTGCGGATTTGGCGCTGCTCCGCCTGTAGGAGGTCGCCGAGGCTGATGTCTTGCGGCACAGGCTGCCCCATCGCCACGGAGAGCTTCTGGATCCGGCGCAGGTACAACGCGTCCAGGCGGAGCCTCTCCGCCTCTGCGGCCTTCTGACGGCGCCGTTCGCGAGCCAAGAATGCACCGGCGCGAGTGGGCTTGCCGGGCGCCTTGCACCTTTCGCAGCGGCGGCGGAGCTGGTCGCGCCGGATCGCAGCGCGCGTTGCCAACTGCTGGAAGGGAAGTTCGCAATCTTCGCACTTCATCGCCAGGCGGTAGTGGCGGATCCGAAAGCCCATATTCGTGGGCTCGAGGTCACTGCCACGTACGATGACCACCCGCCCGACTGACAGGAAACGCTCACCCTTGATGAAGTGACGGGTACGATTCCGCAGGGCGCGCGACATGGTCTTTTGGGGTTTGGCTGGCGGGGCCTCACGACCAGGGTGAAGGGCTAAAGCATCCGGCTTGCTACCCGGAACCCCGAATGACGACGTTTCGGCCCCCTTAAGGGTGGCCGAAACTCTCGTCATTTCATTCGGAGAGTTCAAATCAATCTCGTCATTTCTCGTCATTCTCGTCATTGGGTCGCAACCCACTGAGCACGCTTGATTTTTTTGACGAGACATTTCTCCAAAAGCGCCAGCCGATGCGTATCGAGAGTCTGCCTGGACCGCCCGCCAATTGGCGAAAGACGAGAGCCCACCTCGTCAAATTTGGCGTCCCATTCCTTCGATGACAGCACGAAAGCGTCGTCCCCTGGCCTATAGCGATCGCCGTACTTGTTGGCCGCCGCGGATTTAAACGCGGCCAACATGCGTTCCTGCGCTGGGGTAAGAACGTCGGCAAAATCGTCATCGCGCGACGCTTCCACCCGAGCTATTGCCGACGATACCGCGTTGCCGTCGGTGTCGAGCCCAAGCGCGACGCTTTCCAAATGAAAGCGGATCGGCTTGGGCTTTTCGCTGTCGCGCTGCTTGTCCACATGGATCGCCCCGTCCTTGATTTCTATCTCCGTATCCACCGCGCCTTTAAACCCCGACCATCCTCGCCCGCCACGGCTGGCATCTTTGCCGGTATGGTGGATCAACATGATATGTGCGCCTAATGCCTCTCTGACCTCGTCGACGTTCTTCACAAGCGCGCCGCCATCAACCGAGCTGTTCTCGTCGCCGCCGGCGAGCACCCTGGAGAGCGTGTCGATCGCGAGGATGCTGCAGGGCTGGTCAAAGCGCTCCTCGGCCGCCCTGATGGTGGCGATCAGCCTTTTGCAATCGACTTTATTTGACCTGAGGTCCGCGGAGACCGAGATCAGCACAAGCGGCAGATCCTCGGCGCAGCCATAGGTCACATCGTAAGCCTTGTACCGCTTGCGCACGCCGCCGCCTCCTTCGGCCGCCAGGTGGACCGCGAGGCCTTTCGTGACCTTTCTGCCCGCCCATTCCTTGCCCGCGGCGATGTGGTAGAGCAGGTCTATGGTAACGAACGTCTTGCCGGTGCCAGGCGGCGCAAAAAGGATGCTCATAGCGCCTTGGTCGAGCAGCCCTCGGATGAGGGGTTTGGCTGACTGCGTGAGCGCCATGGCCGACGCCTCTGCTGCGCTCTGGTATTCGAACGGGTTGTTGCCTGACGTGACGGGCATGTCGTCATCGTTTTGAACAGCTTCCGATTCGGAAGTAGTTGCCAGCTCGACATGGTCGAACTCGACATCGGCGCTGCTCGAGCCGATCGGGCTGTGCCTGTACTGCGCCGCGTTATTGACGATGACGCCTAACCGTTCGTCTTCCCACGGCGGCTGACACTGGTCGTTCCACCAGCCGAGCATCAGGTCGAGCGTGTCGTCGGGGCTAAGCCCAAAGTCCATCACCTTAGCGGCGACACGATACGCCGTGGCGTCGCCACCGTCGCCTTCGATCGATAATGGCGCGTGTTTCCGTAACCAGTCGTCGGCCCTTGCGATGGCGATGTCCTGGTCGACGCCTTCGAGTGCCTCGACGCTATCGAACCTTACCGGTCTGGCACCAGCCACCACTGGCAAAAGCCACCCTGGCGCCGGAACGGCCATACGCGGTTCCGCCGCATCTTGAGGAACCATCAGCTAGGCTCCCGAACATATTGACGGCCGTTGAGGACGGAGCCTGGCCCGACGACGTATCCGCCATCACCACGAATATCGATACCGATGCCGAGTTTCCCGGCCGAGTTCGGAATCCAGACGCTCGGATCAACTCTGAAGTATAGATGGCGGCCGCCGGACGGTGTTTTTACGGTAAAGGTGGGGGGCGCCGCGCCGTGTAGTGCTTCCAAGGCGGCCCAAGTGGCGCTCCCCTCCTTACCGTTCTTGTCATCAATATCGACGACAAATAGACCATTACCCGTCGCGATGCCGATATTGAAAGGCGCGGGGCTGTCTTCCATCGGCGGGAACCACATGTTCCTAATGGCAGCAGGGGAGCGGCTCGCTCTTGAGCTAAAATTCTGTATGGCTGGTGTCTTCGCGCCGAACTTTAGCGGAAACACAGGTAGCCCCCAGGAAGCCAAGAGCAATGATTGCTCATAGAGCGCCATCGCGACTGCACTCTCATCGCTACCGCTCGATAAAAAGCTTTTACGATAGGGAATTATAGTTGCCGAAGAGGGCAAATCTGGTTTATCGTTCATCTGCAAAGCCTAAATTTTGCCCGGTGTCCGCGTGCTGGCGGCGCCGGGCATTTTTGCTCCGGCGGGCAGGTGACGGGGACGGATCAGGCTGCTTCAAGCGCGTGGTCGGACGTCGACCGGCGTTTACTGGCCGCTAGCCAAGCGCGCAGGTCCGCAATCTCATAGAGAACCCGCCGGCCAACTTTGCAGTAGCTCGGGCCACCGCCAGTCAGACGGAGTTTCTCAAGAGTGCTTTCGCCCATCGATACAAAGGCGGCGGCTGATCGCGTGTCGAGATAGTCGGAGTTGGTATTCAATGTCGCTCTCCTGTGAACGGGCGCCGGGAGACAGCGCGCATTCAAAGGAGACACCAGGCGGCAGCCGGAAATTGCCGACTTCAATTGGCAGGCTCACCGCGTCCGCGGGCGGCCCACTTTGAACCAGGTTCCAACATTCCACCGCTGCCTGTCTGCCTCTTCGACAGAAATGCACAATTCGGCAGCGCCGCAATCCGATCTGACGTCCCTTGAACAGGTGCAGCAGATAAGCGCAATCGATCCAATGGCTACATCGCGTCCCTCGGCGAAGAGACGACTTACGATAGGCTCACGGTCTTCAGACCCTATGCCTATGGCTAGCGCTTTGAGCAGATCAATTCGCGGATGGTCCGAGATTGGCTTTGGTTTCTGACGCATCGCCCGGGCGAGCCTATCGACATGCGCCTGCTCCAGATGACGCTTATGGGCATTGCCAGGCCCCGCGCTGGGCCAGAGCGTCCGAATGTCTGCGCTGCGAAGTTCGCCGCGCGAGCTTTCGCGGACATGTCGACATGCGATTGCCGCGTCGAGCGCTGCCACCGCGTCGACCGGCTCAACGATGAAACGTCCATATCGCGGGTAGGGCCGGTCAAGTGCCTCTGTCAGTGCCGTGAGTGCTCCGGCATCGATAGGAGGTAGCGCGACGCCCTCATGCTCCGCGCCGAATGGGCCGTCTCGCCCAACGGCGGCTTCGGTGCGATGCATAACCCAAGCAAGGGCCTGGTAGCGGGTCCACCAGGCCCGTCGTGCGATGTCACGAGAACCGCTCACGGCGACGCGCGTTGGGGGAATGGCACGACATGCGCGCCGTTGTTGCTCTCGCCAAGTGCATTTGCGACAGAAGCGCCAATGGAATTGGCAGCGCGCCGCAACGGGTCATTGTCCAAATGGGCGTAGCGCTGGGTCGTGCGCGCCTCGACGTGGCCTAAGAGCTTTCCAATGATTGGAAGCCCAAGACCTCCGCCCGCTCCGAATGATGCGAAGGTGTGGCGGATGTCGTGGATCCGAACGCCGGTCAGTCCCGCCCGCTTAGACACTGCTGTCCATGGGCGCTTCAAATCCGAACGCGGCTTCTCATCCTCCGCCCCCGCGCTCTCGCTAGCGATCACATATCGTCCGACGCGCTTGAGCTTTGTCAGCACGGCCATCGCGGGGGCATTCAACACAACAGCCTTCTGGCCGGTCTTGGAATCGGGCAGCAGCAGGAGCCCGCGCTCGGCGTCAACATGCTGCCACTCAAGGTGCAGCACTTCTCTCAAACGGGCGCCGGTGAAAAGGAGGAGTCGGATAGCCGCTGCCGCGTGCTCGCCGATCACAGTCGCGCGTTGCTCCTTCGGCAGATGTTTAGCCTGCTTGTCTGGATCGACCTGCCATGGGATCCCGGAAGTCTCGGCCTCACGGATGGCATCGCCCAAGCGAGCGAGCTCGAGCGACGACAGGAAGCGTTCTCGCCGATGCTCAGGGTATTTCTCGACACCTTGAACCGGGTTTGTGCCTTGAGGTAGTAGGCCAGTGCTCGATGCGAAGCTGAACATCGAGCCCACCACCGCCAGCATTCTATTGGCCTGGAATTTCGTGCGCTTCCACGAAAGATGCAGTCGAGCGATATCGGCCCGCGTCACATCTTTTGCCTTAAAAGACCCAATCGCAGGCACGACAATACGGTTCAGGATGTCCGCGTAGTGCGCTTCAGTCCGGCTTTTGCGCTTGGCCGCGACATGGTCGCGTAGGAAAATAGCCGATACCTCTGCGATCGTCAGCGCCGCGCGGTGATCACTTTTGGCCTTGGCGGGATCCTCACCCACCTTTGCTCGTGACCGCAACTTGTCGGCGATTTTACGGGCTTCGTCCGGTGTGAACTCGTGAGCCGCCCCGATCGTCATGCGCTTCTTGGCTGCGCGGCGGCCACCGTCTCCTGCTCGGTACTCGAAAATCCAGGATTTGTTACCGGACGGGAATACCCGCAGTCCAAAGCCGCGGATTTCGCTATCGAAGACGACATAGCGAGTCGTGCGAGGTTCGGACGCATCGACCAGACGTTTGGTCAGTTTCACAGCTGTCATATCGCCCTCCCAAACTAACGGGTCGCCACCGGGTCGCCACACTTGCGTCATGCCCGAGAGGGCCAACGGATACATGGTATGAAATAAGCGGCTGTAAATCAACGAATTGGGAAAGATACAAAGGCGAAGGAAAAGCTGCGGAAACGTCCGCCCTCAAACTACGAATCTGAGGGTCAGAGGTTCGAATCCTTTCGGGCGCGCCATTTTCTAAATAAAACATAGACTTACGACAAGAAGCCGGCAGGTCCTCCACTGCCGCCCGGAGAAATACCGGATAGGCACCGTTTTTGGTGCCCGGGCGATCAGCCTCTGAGCCCTGAGCCTTGCCGCGCAGGCGGCTTCCGGAACCGCGGGTCGGAGGTTCGAACCCCTTCACAAGGGCCGTCGCTCCGCTTCCAATCCAGCCTGGCGCTACTGCGTTTTGCACGTCGCCCCCCGTCGAGTGGCCCGCCATCGCGCCCGGCAAGCCGATGCAGAAGCGCATCGAAAGCTGCAAGGGCCGCTTGGGTGACGAACTGCTGAACGAGACGCCCTTCTCGTTCCTGGCGCAGGCCCGAACCGCATGGGCCAACTCGCGCACCGACGACAGCACCGCGCGCCCTTACTCCCAACTCGGCTGCCAGACGCCACGGCCTTCGCCACGGCTTCCGAACAGGCTCCAAAAGCGCTTGGTACGACTCAGCGCTGAATAAAACAGGGGGCAACCTCACCTTGGCGGAACTCCGCAATGTCTGGCCGCTCCCGGCCTTGACGATTGACGCAGACCCTCCTTGCCGCCAGCCTGCCGCCTGCCAACCGGAGCCTGCCATGGAGACCATCACGCCACGTCAGCGCGAAATCGTGACGCTGGCGCGCAGCCAGGGGCGCGTCGCTGTCGAGGACTTGGCGGCGCGCTACGATGTCAGCGCGCAGACCATCCGCAAGGACCTCAATCAGCTCTGCGAGCACCGCATCATGTCGCGCGTCCATGGCGGCGCTGTCGTGGCCTCCAGCGTCGAGAACCTTGCATACGAGGCGAGGCGCTTCATTGCTCGTGATGAGAAGATCGCGATCGGTCGCGCCGCTGCGGCGCTGATCCCCAACGACGCCTCGCTCTTCATCAATATCGGCACGACCACGGAAGAGGTCGCTCGTGCGCTCGCCGACCATAGCGGCCTGCTCGTCATCACCAACAACCTGCATGTCGCGACCTTGCTCTACCCGCATCCTCGCATCGAGGTCATTATCGCTGGCGGCCCGGTGCGGCGCTCCGACGGCGGTGTCGTCGGCTCGGCTGCGGTCGATCTGATCCGCCAGTTCAAGGTCGACTACGCCGTCATCGGCACCTCCGCGATCGACCCGGACGGAGCCCTGCTTGATTTCGACTATCGCGAGGTTCGCGTCTCGCAGGCGATCATCGAGAACGCCCGTCAATGCGTACTTGTCGCCGACAGCCTCAAGCTCGAGCGCTCCGCCCCGATCCGCATCGGCCATCTGCGCGATATCGACGTCTTCGTCACGGACCGCATGAGCTCGGAACCTCTGCGCGAACTGTGCCGTGTCACCGGGATTTCCGTGATTGAGACCGTTGGACCGGAGGCACCAATCGAAAACGAAGGTTGAACTTTCGTTTTCACTTTCGTTTTGTCATTGCCCGCAAGGAAAACACTGGCTAGCTTCTGATTCAGGAAGGGCGCTGAAGCCGCCTGCCTGGAGGAAATGCGTGACGGGTCCGGTCTACGACATCGCCATCATCGGCGGCGGGGTGAATGGCTGCAGCATCGCGCGCGATGCGGCCGGGCGCGGCGCTTCCATCGTGCTGTTCGAGCAGGGCGATCTCGCCAGCGCGACCTCCTCGGCCTCGACCAAGCTGATCCATGGCGGCCTGCGCTATCTCGAGCATTACGAGTTTCGGCTGGTGCGCGAGGCGCTGGCCGAGCGCGAGGTGATGTGGCGGGCAGCGCCCCATATCGTCTGGCCGCTGCGTTTCGTGCTGCCGCATCATGATGGCCTGCGGCCCTGGTGGATCCTGCGGCTCGGCCTCTTCCTCTATGACCATCTCGGCGGCCGCCGCCTGCTGCCGGCCGCTCGCTCGCTCGATCTCAGCCGCGATGCCGCGGGCGAAGCGCTGAAGCCGCGCTTCACCAGGGCCTTTGAATATTCCGATTGCTGGGTCGAGGATTCGCGCCTCGTCGTACTCAATGCGCGCGATGCGGCCGAGCATGGCGCGACCATACTGCCGCGCACCAAGGTAATCTCGGCCCGCCGCGAGGCCGGGCATTGGCTGGTCACCTCCCAAGGCCCCGACGGTGCCGAGGTCACGATCCGCGCCCGCGCGCTCGTCAATGCCGCCGGCCCCTGGGTCGCCGATGTGCTGAACGGCATCGTGCCGAGCAACCGGCCGGCCTCGGTCCGGCTGGTCCAGGGCAGCCATATCGTCGTGCGCCGGCTGTTCGAGCATGAGCGCTGCTACATCTTCCAGAACGCCGATGGGCGCATCGTCTTCGCCATCCCCTACGAGAACGACCTCACCCTGATCGGCACGACCGACAAGGACTACGAGGGCGATCCGGCTGAGGTCGCGGCCGGTGAGGACGAGATCGCCTATCTCTGCGCCGCGGCGAGCGATTATTTCCGCCACCCGATCACGCGCGAGGATGTGGTCTGGACCTATTCCGGCGTGCGCCCGCTCTATGACGACGGCGCCAGCAAGGCGCAGGAAGCCACGCGCGACTATGTGCTGACGCTGGACGAGCCGGACGGCGGAGCCCCGATGCTCTCGGTTTTCGGCGGCAAGATCACGACCTCGCGCCGCCTTGCCGAAGCCGCCGTGGCCAAGCTCGCCGGCGCCAGATCCGCCGCTGCCCTGCCGACTTTGCGCGCGGCGCCCTGGACCGCGGCCGCGACACTTCCGGGCGGCGATTTCCCCCCCGACGGGTTCAAGGCGCTGGTCGCCGAGACCTGCGCCCGGCGCCCCTGGCTCGATCGCGATCTGGCGCGCCGGCTGGTGCGCGCCTATGGTACGCGCGCGGAACGCATTCTCGACGGCGCGACCGGCATGGCCGATCTCGGCCGCGTTTTCGGAGCCGATCTGACCGAGCGCGAGGTCGTCTATCTGATGGCGCAGGAATGGGCGGCGAGCGCCCATGATGTGCTGTTCAGGCGTAGCAAGCTCGGCTTGCGGCTGTCGCCGGCCGAGCGGGAGGCGCTCGACGCCTTTATGCGCCATCCCCCGGCGGGCCAAGACGCGTCGCGGGCCTTGCAGGCGGAGAGCCGGTCATGAGCCTGACGCTGGAGCATGTCGGCCTGGAGCGCGGCGGCGAGAGCCAACTCCGCGACATCTCGCTGACGCTGGAGAAAGGCTCGCTCAACGTCCTGCTCGGCGCGACGCTCGCGGGCAAGACCTCGCTGATGCGGCTGATGGCCGGGCTCGACGCGCCGACGACCGGCCGCGTGCTCGTCGGCGGGCGCGACGTTACCGGCCTGCCGGTGCAGAAGCGCGATGTCGCCATGGTCTACCAGCAGTTCATCAACTACCCCTCGCTGAGCGTCTACGAGAACATCGCCTCGCCTCTGCGGGTCGCCCGGCTCGGGGCCGACGAGATCGCAGCGCGGGTCAGGGCCGCCGCCGGCCTGCTCAGGCTCGAGCCCTATCTGCAGCGCAAGCCGCTGGAACTTTCGGGCGGCCAGCAGCAGCGCACCGCAATCGCGCGCGCGCTGGTGAAGCGGGCCGAGCTGGTGCTGCTCGACGAGCCGCTCGCCAATCTCGACTACAAGCTGCGCGAGGAACTGCGCGAGGAACTGCCGCGCATCTTCGCCGAATCGGGCGCGATCTTCGTCTATGCCACCACCGAGCCGAGCGAGGCGCTCCTGCTCGGCGGCGCGACCGCGACCCTGTTCCAGGGCGAGGTGACGCAGTTCGGCCCGACCGCGCAGGTCTACCGCCAGCCGCATGACCTGGTGACGGCGCAGGTCTTCTCCGATCCGCCGCTGAACGTCCTGTCCGGGCGCAAGCACGGCGGCGAGGTCACGCTGGCCACCGGCGCGAGCGTGCCGGCCGCCGGCGCCTTCGCTGCGGTGCCCGACGGGCGCTATAGCATCGGCTTCCGCGCCCATCATCTGGCGCTCGATCCCTTGCCGGCTCCGGCGATCGCGCTCTCCGCCACCGTCTCGGTTTCCGAGATCACCGGCTCGGAAAGCTATGTCCATCTCGATCTCGGCGCGCATCGTCTCGTTGCGCTGGTTCCGGGCGTGCGCCGGCTGGAGCCGGGCTCGGCCGTGACGGCCTGGCTCGATCCGCGCCGTATCTTCCTGTTCGACGAGAGCGGGGCGCTTGCCGCCAGCGCTGTCGCGAAGGCCGCGTGAGAGCGCCATGGCCCAGATCACGCTCGACAAGCTCGCCCATGCCTACAAGCCCAATCCGCAGGGTCCGCAGGACTATGCCCTGACCGAAGTCGACCATGTCTGGCGCCAGGGCGGGGCCTATGCCCTGCTCGGTCCGTCCGGCTGCGGCAAGACCACACTGCTCAACATCATTTCCGGCCTCGTCGTGCCGACGCGCGGGCGCATCCTGTTCGACGGCGTCGACGTCACGAGGCTGCCGACCGAGGCACGCAACATCGCCCAGGTCTTCCAGTTCCCGGTCGTCTACGACACCATGACGGTCCGCGAGAACCTGGCCTTTCCGCTGAAGAACCGCGGCGTCGAGCGCAAGCTGATCGAGGCCCGCGTCGCCGAGATCGCCGGCCTGCTCGACCTGACCGGCGTGCTCGATCGCAAGGCAAGCCATCTCGGCGCCGACGCCAAGCAGAAGATCTCGCTCGGACGCGGGCTGGTGCGCCCCGATGTGGCGGCGATCCTGTTCGACGAGCCGCTGACGGTGATCGACCCGCATCTGAAATGGCAGTTGCGCTCGATGCTGAAGGAACTGCACCGCAAGCTCGATCTGACCATGATCTACGTCACCCACGACCAGACCGAGGCGTTGACCTTCGCCGACACGGTCGTGGTCATGCATGAGGGCGGCGTGGTCCAGACCGGCACGCCGGAGGAACTGTTCCAGCATCCGGCCCACACCTTCGTCGGCCATTTCATCGGCTCGCCGGGCATGAACGTCCTGCCCTGCGCGGTTTCGGGCGCGCTCGCCAGCCTCGCCGGCCAGACGATCGCGCTGGTGCGGGCCTATCCCGCGCTCGACGCCGGCCGGATCGAACTCGGCATCCGGCCGGAATACGCGCTTCTGCGTCCGCGCGGCGAGGGTCTGCCGGTGCGGATCCGCCGGATCGACGATATCGGCCGCGTCCGCATCGCCCGCGTCGAGCTGGATGGCCTGGCGCTGGCGGCGACAGTGCCCGACGAGGCGAATTTCGACGGCGACTCGGCCGCGCTCGCCCTCGATCCGAACCAGATCCACATCTATTGCGACGGGCATCTCGTGCAGGGCCAGCCCCTCCATGCCGCTTCGCCAGCCACGGAGGGTGTCTGAGCATGCGCAAGCCCGTCAACCAGAAGGCCTGGTTCCTGGTGCTGCCGGTGCTGCTGATCGTGGCCTTCTCGGCCGTGATCCCGCTGATGACCGTGGTCAATTATTCGACGCAGGATTCCTTCGGCAACAACCAGTTCTTCTGGAACGGCGTCGGCTGGTTTTCCGAACTGCTCGACCCCAAGAGCGACCTCGGCTCGCGCTTTTACGACTCGCTCTGGCGCAACCTCGCCTTCTCGGGAATCATCCTGGCGATCCAGATTCCGCTCGGCATCGTCGTGGCGCTGTCGATGCCGCGCGAGGGCTGGCAGGTCTCGGTGACGCTGGTGCTGATGGCGCTGCCGCTGCTGATCCCGTGGAACGTCGTCGGCACGATCTGGCAGATCTTCGCCCGCGGCGATATCGGCCTGTTCGGCGCCGCCGTGAACGGGCTCGGCATCCGCTACAACTATGTTTCCGACCCGATCGCGGCCTGGTTCACCATCATCATCATGGATGTCTGGCATTGGACCTCGCTGGTGGCGCTGCTCTGCTACGCCGGCCTGAAATCGATCCCCGACGCCTATTACCAAGCCGCCCGCATCGACGGCGCCTCGCGCTGGGCCGTGTTCCGCACCATCCAGCTGCCGAAGATGAGCCGCGTCCTGCTCATCGCCGTTCTGCTGCGCTTCATGGATTCCTTCATGATCTATACCGAGCCCTTCGTCGTCACCGGCGGCGGCCCGGGCAATTCCACCACTTTCCTGTCGATCGAACTGGTCAAGCTCGCGCTCGGGCAGTTCGACCTCGGCAAGGCCGCGGCGCTCTCGATCGTCTACAACCTGATCATTCTGGCCGTGTGCTGGGTCTTCTACACGGTCATGACCGCGGCCGACGCCAGGGCCGACGCGAACGCGGGGAGGGCCTGATGCGCGGCGGTCGTCTTATTCTCGTCCTCTACCTCGTCGGGCTGATGCTGCCGATCTACTGGCTCGTCAACATGAGCTTCAAGACCAACACCGAGATCACCAACGCGCTGACGCTCTGGCCGCAGGTTTTCACCTTCGACAACTACCGCAAGATCTTCACCGACCCGAGCTGGTATAACGGCTATCTCAACTCGCTGAAATACGTGGCGCTGAACACGCTGCTCTCGATTTCCTTCGCCCTGCCGGCGGCTTACGCCTTCTCGCGCTACCGTTTCCTCGGCGACAAGCATCTGTTCTTCTGGCTGCTTTCGAACCGGATGGCGCCGCCGGCGGTGTTCGCGCTGCCCTTCTTCAACCTCTATTCGGCGATCGGCCTGTTCGACACGCCCTGGGCCGTGGCGCTGGCGCATTGCCTGTTCAACGTGCCGCTCGCGGTCTGGATCCTCGAGGGCTTCATGTCCGGCGTGCCGCGCGAGATCGACGAGACGGCGGCGATCGACGGCTATTCATTTCCGCGCTTCTTCGTGAAGATCTTCCTGCCGCTGATCGCCTCCGGCGTCGGGGTCGCGGCCTTCTTCTGCTTCATGTTCTCCTGGGTCGAACTCTTGCTGGCACGCACCCTGACCAGCGTCAGCGCCAAGCCGATCGCCGCCACCATGACGCGCACCGTCTCGGCCGCCGGCATGGACTGGGGCGTGCTCGCGGCGGCAGGCGTTTTGACGCTGATCCCCGGCGCGCTCGTGATCTGGTTCGTGCGCAACTACATCGCCAAGGGCTTCGCCCTGGGGAGGGTGTGATGGATCTCGCCTGGATGGCCTGGACCTGGCAGACCGGTCTGTTCTTCGCCGGCATCGCCTCGCTGCTCGTCCTGCTGACGCTGCTGGCGATCTGGCGCCCCGAGACCGAGCGCGTCGGCGCGCTGGGCATCGCCACCACCCGTGGCGACCGGCTCTTCATCTCGCTGCTCGGCAGCGCCTTCATTCACCTCGCCTGGCTCGGCCTCGTCGGTCCGGCCCTGGGGTGGGCTTCCGGCCTTGCGCTCCTCTATGCCGCAGCGGTGTTCCGCTGGGTATGAGGACAGGCCCAACAACAAGAAACGACCGAACCCGAAAAGGGACGGCAACGCACAAAACCACCGGAGGATATGATGACGACGCTCAGGACAAATCTTCACCGCTTGGCTGGCGCCAGCCTGTTTGCGCTGACGCTTGCCGCCGGACCGGCCATGGCCGGTCCCGAGGAGGCTCGCAAATGGATCGACAGCGAGTTCCAGCCCTCGACGCTGGACAAGGCCGCCCAGCTCAAGGAGATGGAATGGTTCATCAACGCGGCGAAACCCTTCGCCGGCATGGAGATCAACATCGTCTCGGAGACGATCACCACCCATGAATACGAGGCCAAGGTGCTGGCCAAGGCCTTCAGCGAGATCACCGGCATCAAGCTGACGCACGACCTGATCCAGGAAGGCGACGTGGTCGAGAAGATCCAGACGCAGATGCAGTCCGGCAAGAACATCTATGATGGCTGGATCAACGATTCCGACCTGATCGGCACGCATTTCCGCTACAAGCAGGCGACGAACCTGACCGACTGGATGGCGGGGCCCGGCAAGGACGTCACCAATCCAGGCCTCGATGTCGATGATTTCATCGGCAAATCCTTCGGCACCGGCCCCGACGGCAAGCTCTACCAACTCCCGGTCCAGCAATTCGCGAACCTCTACTGGTTCCGCTACGACTGGTTCCAGCGCGCCGACCTGAAGGAGAAGTTCAAGGCCAAATACGGCTACGAGCTTGGCGTGCCGGTGAACTGGTCGGCCTATGAGGACATCGCCGAGTTCTTCACCAACGACGTCAAGGAAATCGACGGTACCAAGGTCTTCGGCCATATGGACTATGGCAAGAAGGACCCTTCCCTCGGCTGGCGTTTCACCGACGCCTGGCTCTCCATGGCCGGTAATGGCGACAGGGGCATCCCCAACGGCCTGCCTGTCGATGAATGGGGCATCCGCATGGAGGGCTGCCGGCCGGTCGGCTCGGCGATCGAGCGCGGCGGCGACACCAACGGTCCGGCGGCGGTCTACTCGATCGTGAAGTATGTCGACTGGCTGAAGAAATACGCCCCGCCCCAGGCGCAAGGCATGACCTTCGGCGAATCCGGCCCGGTGCCGGCGCAGGGCTCGATCGCCCAGCAGATGTTCTGGTACACCGCCTTCACCGCCGACATGGTCAAGCCCGGCCTGCCGGTGATGAGCGCCGACGGCAAGCCGAAATGGCGTATGGCCCCCTCCCCCAAAGGCGCCTACTGGAAGGACGGCATGAAGCTCGGCTACCAGGACGCAGGCTCGGCCACCCTGCTGAACTCGACCCCGGTCGAGCGCCGCAAGGCGGCCTGGCTCTATCTCCAGTTCATCGTCTCCAAGACGGTCAGCCTGAAGAAGAGCCATGTCGGCCTGACCTTCATCCGCGAGACCGATATCTGGGACAAGAGCTTCACCGAGCGCGCGCCCGCACTCGGCGGCCTGGTCGAATTCTACCGCTCGCCGGCGCGCGTGCAGTGGACCCCGACCGGCAACAACGTGCCGGACTACCCGCGTCTCGCGCAGCTCTGGTGGCAGAACATTGGCGACGCCTCCTCGGGCGCGAAGACGCCGCAGGCGGCGATGGACGCGCTCGCAGCCGCCCAGGATTCGGTGATGGAGCGGCTCGAGCGCTCGGGCGTGCAGGGCGATTGCGGCCCCAAGCTCAACCCGCGCACCACGGCCGAGGAATGGTTCGCCAAGGCCGAGAAGGCGGGCACGCTGGCGCCCCAGCGCAAGCTCGCCAACGAGAAGCCGAAAGGTGAGACGATCGATTACGACACTCTGATCAAAAGCTGGCCCGCCTCGCCGCCGAAGAAGGGCTGAGTGGGACTAAAGCGCAGGCGTGATGCGATAAGCGCGGGGTGCGGCGGAGGATGCCGCACCCCGCTATCAATCGTGAGAACAGCCTTTGTCGCTTACGTGTCTGTCACTCGAAGAGCGCCAGCGGTGTAGTCCCGGAATCTGACGGGGCATCATCAACCCCGGGTTGTCAGCGAGAGGATGACCTATGGGAACCGCTCTTCACCGCTGCGCCTTGGAATGCATATCCGCGGGGGTATACACAGCCCGTGATAGAGCGGTGCCGATCATCGAAACAGAGAGCTTGTGCAGCATCGGCGGTTGAGGTTATTGCCGATATGGACGCGCCATGTGCTGCGGTCTGGCTGCAGCTTCAAGGCGACATATGACCGAGATCACGAACTCGCCGGAGCGGCCAACCCCATCACCAGGCCCTTCTTCGGCCAGACTGTCCCACCGCGCCGAGGGTAAGGCCTCGGCCGGCGATATGGCGCCAAGAAAGGCGTTGCCGTCCAGCGATGTCGGTACGGTTGTGTTGCACTGGATCGCCGCCATCGCCGCAACGGTCAGCCTTGCGACAGGCTTGCGCATTTCAGCTGACGCGCTGGACGCCGTGTTTTCGCGATGGATGGCGCCGATACTACCGCAGGGCGAGATTTGGAGCGTGCACATCCTTGCCGGCTTGACGCTCTTCGGCGCCGCAACGGGCTACTTGGTTTATATGGGGCTGAGCGGCCTTGGCGGACGGATAGAGTGGCGCCGCATCAAGGCAATCCGGCTGCCGTCCTGGAAGACGCGCTGGCTCGGCATCAACGTCATGCTCCACTGGCTGCTCTATGGCCTCGTGGTGGTACTGACGACGACAGGCGTGCTGCTTTATCTCGGATTTGGCGGATGGGTGGTGTCGATCCATCTCGCCGCTGCGGTCGGCATGTTGGCCTATACCCTGGCGCATATTGTCGCCCATTTCGGCTATGGCGGCTGGCGTCAGCTCCTGCGCATCTTCAGGCCGGCTGCGCTGGTCCCCACGATTGCCCAACGCAGCCGGCGGCCCCTGTTGATAGCGAGCATCGTCGCGTTGCCGGCTGCGGTGGCCGTGGCTGGCCTCGACTACACCTCGCGCGATACGCTGGTGGTGGCAAAAGCCGAGGCGGGCCCCGTTCTCGACGGCGTGCTGGACGATGCCGTCTGGCGTAACGCCAGGCCCGTTCGGGTCAGAACGCAGCAGGGCGCCAATCTCGGCGGCCAAGGTGAATCGACCGTCGAGATCCGGGCCGTCCACGACGGAAGCAAAATTCACTTCGCCTTCCGCTGGTACGATCCGACGCGTTCATTGGCGCGCCTGCCTCTGGTCAAGCGCCAGGATGGCTGGCATGTCGTCGGCGAGAATGCCGGCAAGGCGGATGTCGTTGATTTTTACGAAGACAAGTTCGCCGTTATCTTCTCCCGCTCGAACGCCCTGGGCGGCGGCGGCGCAACCCATTTTGGCCCGAAGCCGCTGGAGGACAAGCCGTCTTCACTCAATCAGCGCGGGCTGCACTACACCACCGACGGTTCGGTCATCGACATGTGGCAGTGGAAGGCATCGCGAGGCGGCCTGCTGGGCTACATGGACGACCAATATATCGGCCCCCCTCGTGAAGCGACTGCCGATGAGGCGTCCCAGCGGGCCCGCTACCAGGGCGGCTATTGGAACGATCCCGGAAAGGCCTTCTACAGCTACAACTTCGGCTTCGAGGGACCGGGCGGGTATGCGGGGCCCGTCAAGCCGCGGCGCCTGCCGCTGGACGCCGCCGCCACCATGACCAAGCTGGGACCCTTCGACGAGAAGAACCCCGACGCAATTCATGCGGAGGGCACGGTGTGGTGGCTGACCGAGGCGACCAGCGCGCCCTACAGCGAAGCTGCCGATGAGCGTATCCCGGTGGGAACGGTGATGCCTGGTGTCATCATCATGGGGGATTATGAGGGTGACCGCGCCCAGATTCGGGCAGCGGCACGCTGGATGGACGGCTACTGGACACTCGAGGCATCGCGGGACCTCAAGACCGGGAGCCGCTACGATATCGATTTTGAAACGGGGGCACCGATTTATGTCTGGGTCTCCGTTTTCGACCATACCCAGACTCGCCATACGCGGCATCCGCGGCCGATCACTCTCGAACTGCGCTGATCTGCAGCCGGCGCGCTGAGCGCAGAGCGAGGGCTTTCCGCATGGCCACCCCGGCATCTCTCGTCGTCAATGGAAAGCCTATCCGCGTCGCGCACGGCGATGTCCTGCTGGAGGCCGTGATGGGCGCCGGCATCTCCATCCCGCACGACTGCAGCACCGGACAGTGCGAGACCTGCCGCGTGCGGGTCTATGACGGCGAAATCGATGCCAGAGGCACGCAGCGCGGCGATACCGTGCTGGCCTGCCAGGCCCGGATCTCCGGCAATGCGGTGATCGAGTTCGACGCCGTCCCAGAGCCGATCAAACTTTCCGGCCGGGTCACCGCGATCCTGCCCCTCTCGTCTGACATTCTCGAAGTGACATTGTCGTTGGCGCGGGACTTTGCCTATCTGCCTGGCCAATACGTCAAATGCACCTTCGCCGGCTATCCCGCACGCGACTACAGTCCAACCTTGCGCAACGACGGAACGGGCGAGCGCAACGAGCTCATCTTGCAGATCAGACGGCTGGATGACGGTGTCGTCTCCGCGGATCTTGGCGGCAGCATCGCCGTCGGCCACAAGATTTCGATACACGGTCCTTTCGGCAGCGCATTCCATCGTCCCGGGAACGGCCGCATCATCCTGATCTCGACCGGTACAGGTTGGGCGCCGATTTGGGCCATTGCCCGCGCTTCCCGATATCGCGAGCCGGCCCGGGAAATGGTTGTAATTGCAGGCGCCCGCGACCCGCGCAATCTGTATATGACCGACGCACTGGCCTGGCTGGCTGGAACCGGCGTCGGACACGTCGTGGCCACCGCCACCGGCGCAACGCTTGAGGGTGTCATGGTCGGCCGTCCGACCGATCATCTGCCTGCGTTGCGGGCTGACGATACGGTTCATGTCGCCGGCTCGCCCGAGATGGTGGCCGCGGTTCAGATGCTTTGTGAGGCGGCAGGCGCAACCTGCCATGCCGATGCCTTCGTCGCGTCGGCGACGAAGCGATCCTTCAAGGACAAGTTTCTTGGGCTGTTCTCGGGCCGCAACTCTGGGGATGCCCCTTCGCGACCGGCTTCGTCTTGAGTTGGATCGCGGTCACTGCTGCGCCGGGATTGCTCCGAAGCTGCGGATCAACTGCGTCATATCGGGGCTCGTGGTGAAGGCGATGAACTTCGCAGCATCCGGCGTGATCTCGTCCTGCTTGTGAACATAGGCGAACTCGACGCTGCTGGGATAGCGGGGATCGGAAGGGTGAAGCCCATCGATCAGCACCACCCTGGTCCCGATATCGAGAGCCCGACTATAGGGGCCAAAGCCGATGGCCCCTTCAGTCAAGCGAACCGTCTCGACCGATTCCTGCGTGGAAACCGCCATCTTCGAGCGCTCCGTAAATTCGAGATTCTTCCAGCCCGGCATGGTGGCACGCAGGACAACCAGCGTACTGTCGGCCTCTTCGCGCCTGACGACGCGGATGCGCTGATCGACGCCGCCGACGTCCTTCCAGTTGGCAATGCGGCCGGCGTAGATCGCCGCGAGTTGTTGTGAGCTGAGCTGCGTGATCGCCGCTGCGGGATGGACGTAGATCGCACTGGGCACCCGTGCGACCGGCGTATAGATCAGTCCGCGCGCCCGCTCCGCCTCCGTCAAAACACGGGCGACACGGGCAAGCGCTGCGGATCCCGACCCGACCGCGGTAATGCCGCCGCCTGACCCGATGCTCGGAGGCACCTTGACGGCGATCGTCGGCTCGACCTTCCGAAAGCTCTCAGCGATGGCCTGGAGCATCTCGACGCCGTCACCGGTACCGACGACGACAAGTTCGCCGGCCCCTGCAGGACGACAAACGGTTGCAAACCCAATGAGCACAAGAACAGCAAGGCAGCGCATCAGCGGAACTCGCATCGTTAGGGCACTTCGAGAGTCTTGGCACAGCTGCGTAAATTAATTCCCCCTAGTGAAGCGGCCATTGTTTCCTTTTTCTTTGCGCAATTAATTTACGCAGATTTCAGCCTTGGCTTTTAGAGAATGGGATGTTGCGTTCAACAGAGAGCGGTTCGTGCCAGAAGACGGGTTCAGCGCCAAGGGATCCCGCGTCACCTTTCAAAAGAGCGGCGCGGTCTGGCTGCGAGCAGTTTTGACGCCAGTGGTCGAACGCGCCCGCAGCGTCCGCTCGGCGTGGGGCGACAGAGTCACACGGACCAATATCGGCGTTCACCTCGCTTGGATCGTCCTTTTGACGGGCGTGTTGACCTTTACGCTTATCGGTGCCGTGTCCTGGGTCCGCCTCAGGCAGGACGCTGCCGAACAAGGCAGCGCCGTGGCCCAGATGTCGCGCCAACAGATCGCGACGCGCCTTGACGCCGAGGCACGGCTCGCCGAAGCGCGGCTGAACATTTTGTTCAACGAAGCCAACCGCCAGACACGCTATCTCTCGCAGCGCCTGGACATCGTAAAGGCCGTCGCCTCGTCGAACACTGTCGCGATCGAGGCCATTCTGGCCCCCGCCAGCGCAACCGGTGAACTGCACGCCGTGCTCGTGGCGAATGCCACCGGTACTGTAACGGGCGCAAGCCGAGCCATGGATCTGCTGGCCGCGTCTGAAGCCATGGAAAAATTGGGACTGAAGCCAGCGATCTTGTCAGTCTTCGACGATAATCGGCGAAACGATCCCCGTGCCATCTACGCGACCTACCGGATCCCGGAGGGTTTCACACAGGCTTTGGAAATGCCGAAGGGGCGCACGATTGCCCATCTCGCGATCGAGCCGGTTTTCGATGATTTTGGCGATGTCACCGGGGCTTTGATAGGATTGCGGACGCTGGCTCCTTCTGAGAGGACGTTCGAATCGTTCGCGGGCATCGTCGGAGCTGGCGTCGTTGTGTTCGATAGTAACCGGATCGTCTCTGCAGGGGGGCCGATCAGCCTTCAACTCACCCCGATGTCCGACACGAGAGGAAACCATCTGATCGTGGACGAAAGCAGCAAGCGCGTTGCCCGCTGTGTGGCCAGCCTGCTCGGTCTGCGTATTTGCGCCCATGTCGAGGCATCGGAGGTCGAAGAAACACAACGGGAGATGTTGGCGATCAGCGAACGGCAGGCCCACAGCCTGTTTCGTTGGTTCCTGATCTTGGCCGCAGTATCTCTGGGCGTCCTTGTCGGTGTGGTCTTGTTGAGCGTAAGGCGCGTCACCCGCGGCCTGCCGCAGCTTGCCTCGGCCGCAACGTCCGTCACGCATGGAGATCTCGAGATTCCCTTCACCGCCACAGGTATCGGCGAGGTGCGCAGTCTTGGTCTCGCGTTCGAGGTCATGCTCTCCAATCTGCGCGAGAGCCTGGGTCGCATCGGGCAGCTGGCCTTCGTCGATCAGGTTACGGGACTGTCCAATCGAGAGAAGATGCGTCTCGATGGCAGCGCCGCGCTTGCGTCCGACGATGGCAGACTCGCCTTCCTGTTTCTCGATCTCGATCGGTTCAAGGCGATCAATGACAGCTTTGGCCATAAGACGGGCGACATGCTTCTGCGGCAGCTTGCTTCCCGCCTCAGCCATTTTTTTGAGCGACGTCAGCAGAGCGGTGAGATCGACCGGTTCTGGCTAGGACGCCTCGGAGGCGACGAGTTCCTCATAATCGTCGGCAGTGCGGGGGGCGCGGACGCCGCACGCGACTGTACCGAAGCACTCATCAGGCGGCTGGATGCCGTCTATGTTATCGGCAGCGCGCATATGACCGTAGGAACGAGCATCGGTATCGCAATGTCTGGCCAGGACGGTCGTGATTATGACGATCTGCTGATCAAGGCCGACATGGCGATGTACCAAGCCAAGCGTCAGGGCCGGGGTTCATACGCCTTTTTCACCGCGCAGGCCGCTGATGCCATGCAGGAGCGGCTGACTATCGAGCAGGATTTGCGCGCCGCTCTGAAGCAGGGAGCTCTGCACGTCTCTTACCAACCCATGGTTTCGCTTGCCGACGGCGCCGTCGAGGCAGCCGAAGCTCTGGTGCGCTGGACGCATCCGGAACGAGGCGATATCGCGCCCTCGAGATTCATCGGCATTGCTGAAGACGCTGGGCTGATTCGCGAACTCGGACTCTTCGTCCTGACGCGTGCGGTCAACGAAGCGCGCGATCTGGCCGCCGCGGGAACACCGATCAGGATCGCGGTGAATGTGTCGGTCCTGCAAATGGAGGACCCGACGTTCAGTTCCACCGTTCAGGCTCTGCTCACCGAAGCCGGCCTGGCACCTTCGCTTCTGGAACTGGAGATCACGGAGACGGTAGCGATGCGGTCCTCGCATCTCGTTCAACAACAACTGTCCCAGCTGCGCTCATCGGGCATCCGCTTCGCGATCGACGATTTCGGGACTGGCTATTCGAACCTGTCCTCCTTGGCCCGGTTGCGCGTGGATACGCTCAAGATCGACCGATCCCTTGTCCACGACGTTGCGACCAGCCCGGAGCAGCAGGCCATCGTCCGGACAATCTTGTCACTCGCACGCGCCCTCGGCTTCTCTACCGTCGTGGAGGGTGTTGAAAAGATCGCGGATTTGAACTTCATGATCGATGAGGGGGCCAATGTGGCGCAGGGCTATTATTTCAGCCCCGCTCTGCCGATCGCTGAATTCAAATCCTTTCTCAGTTTGAGGCGATTAAAGACATTTGCCAACGTATCGAAGATTTTTGTGAACCGGCCCAAGCAGGTCGAACGAAACAAATATCATGCGCGATAGCGGACATCGCTCATCACCGGACGACAAGCTTGACCTTGGCTAGGCTAGTCGTTGCGGGCGATTGAGTGGCTCGGTCTTGGACTTGTCGGGCAAGTCACGGCGCGAGGATAAAGCGATAATCTGAAGGGTATTGCGATAGCTCAGCCCATGCTCGCATTCGGCCGTCGCCGACCCATAGGCGGCCGGCACCGGGGAAGCCGTGCCGGATATGACCGATATGGGATCCGACGCGCTATTTGCGGGCGTTTCTAGCTATGGGCGCCGTCTCCCAGGGTAAGGGGCCGCGGGTATGAGCGGTGCCGGCGCATTTGTGACCGCTCGGGCCCCACCATCATCGTATGCGCGCTCTTCACGGCCCGACGCAGTTCCATGCCAATGCCGTATTAGTAAGATAGTATGACTATTTACACGCTCAAAAGACTCCGGTAGAACAGAGGTGCGCACATAGAGGCGCCTCGATCAATAATCTTCCGGGAGAAGCTCATGCGCCGTTTTTCATTCATGACAACGCTGCTTGCCGCGACCACGCTGGCCGGCGGTCTCAATGCCGCAAGCGCGGCGGAACTCACCGTCGGTTTTTCGCAGATCGGCTCGGAATCGGGCTGGCGCGCAGCCGAGACGTCGGTCTCGAAGAGCGAGGCCAAGAAGCGCAAAATCAACCTCAAGATCGCTGATGCGCAGCAGAAGCAGGAGAACCAGATCAAGGCGATCCGCTCTTTCGTCGCGCAGGGCGTCGACGCGATCTTCCTGGCTCCCGTCGTCGCGACCGGCTGGGATGCCGTGCTGAAGGAAGCCAAGGAAGCCAAGATCCCGGTCATCCTGCTCGATCGCGATATCGATCCGGCAGGCAAGGACCTTTATCTGACGGCCGTGACCTCCGACAGCGTCCATGAGGGCGAGGTCGCCGGCAAGTGGCTCGCCAAGACGGTCGGTTCCAAGCCCTGCAACGTCGTCGAGCTTCAGGGCACGGTCGGTGCCAGCGTCGCGACCAACCGCAAGAAGGGCTTCGACACCGCGATCGCCTCGGCCTCCAACATCAAGGTCGTCCGCAGCCAGACCGGCGACTTCACCCGCGCCAAGGGCAAGGAGGTGATGGAGAGCTTCATCAAGGCCGAGGGCGGCGGCAAGTCGATCTGCGCCGTCTATGCACATAACGACGACATGATGGTCGGCGCGATCCAGGCCATGAAGGAAGCCGGCCTCAAGCCGGGCAAGGACATCATGACCGTCTCGATCGACGCGGTGCCCGACATCTTCAAGGCGATCGCGGCTGGCGAGGCTAATGCCACGGTCGAGCTGACGCCCGACATGGCGGGCCCCGCCTTCGACGCGCTGACCGCCTACAAGGCCAAGGGCACCATCCCGCCCAAAT
Organism: Bosea sp. PAMC 26642; assembly: GCF_001562255.1. Lineage (NCBI taxonomy): Bacteria > Pseudomonadati > Pseudomonadota > Alphaproteobacteria > Hyphomicrobiales > Alloboseaceae > Allobosea > Allobosea sp. PAMC 26642. The sequence goes on from NZ_CP014301.1 coordinate 3,111,245, forward strand.
GGATCCAGACCGAATCCAGGCTCTACACGGCCGCCGACAATCCGCAGAAGGTCTACGACTCCAAGAAGAACCTCGGCTACTGAGGGCGCACGCCCCTCTCCTGAGCCTCTTCCCACGGCCGCGCCATTGGCGCGGCCTCCGTGGAGTTCTGCGCCCATGTCCCTGTCGCCGACCGATGCCGCGCCGCTCCTGGCCGTGCGTGGTCTTTCAAAGAGCTTCGCGGGCTTCCCGGCGCTCGACGGCGTCGACGTCACGCTGCGGCACGGCGAAATCCATGCGCTGCTCGGCGAGAACGGCGCCGGCAAGTCGACCTTCATCAAAGCCATCACCGGTGTCGTCACACGGGATGCCGGCACGGTGACGCTGAACGGCGCGGCGGTCGCGCCGCGTTCGGCCGACGAGGCATTGAAGGCGGGCATCGCCACGGTCTATCAGGAGGTCAACCTGCTGCCGAACCTGACGGTGGCGCAGAACCTGTTTCTGGGCCGACAGCCGACGCGCTTCGGGCTGGTGCGCGAGGCCGAGATGCGGCGACGCTCAGTCGCGCTGTTGGCCGATTTCGGCCTCGATATCGATGTCGGCGCGCCGCTGGGCGACTATTCGGTCGCCGTGCAGCATCTGGTGGCGATCGCACGCGCCGTCGATATGTCGGCGCGTCTCCTTATCCTCGACGAGCCGACGGCCAGCCTCGACGCGCACGAGGTCGATATCCTGTTCGGCGTCATGCGCGGCCTTGCCGGCAAGGGCCTCGGCATCCTCTTCGTCACCCATTTCCTTGATCAGGTCTATGCGATCACCGATCGCATCACGGTGCTGCGCAACGGCAGGCTCGTTGGCGAGCGCGAGACGGCCCAGCTGCCGCGCATGGAGCTGATCAGGATGATGCTGGGCCGCGAGCTGAGTGAGGCCGCGTCGGAGCATCCGGCCAGGAGCGCCACCAAAACCGCCATTGAGGCCGCGCCCGAAGCGCGCGGTGCGATCCGGTTTGAGGGCTTCGGCAAGGCCGGCTATGTCGCGCCCTTCGACCTCGCTCTGGCGAGCGGCGAGGTGGTGGCCCTGGCGGGGCTGCTCGGGTCCGGCCGCACGGAGACGGCGCGCCTGCTCTTCGGCGCCGAACGTGCCGATAGCGGTGGCCTCACGATCGACGGTGAGACCGTGCGCCTGGCCTCGCCGCGCGACGCCATCAGGCAGCGTTTTGGATACTGCCCCGAGGAACGCAAGACCGAGGGCATCGTCGCCGAACTCACAGTTCGCGAGAACATCGTGCTGGCCCTGCAGGCGCGACGCGGCGCTATGCACCCGCTTTCGCGGCGCGAGCAGGACGAGATCGCACGGCGTTTCATCACCATGCTCGACATCCGCCCGCCCGACCCCGAGCGCCCGATCGGACTGCTTTCGGGCGGCAACCAGCAGAAGGCGCTGCTGGCGCGCTGGCTGGCGACGGAGCCGCGCCTGCTCATCCTGGACGAACCGACGCGCGGCATCGATGTCGGCGCCCATGCCGAGATCATCCGCCTGATCCGGCAGCTCTGTGGGGAAGGCCTCGCCCTCGTCGTCATCTCGTCGGAGCTGGAGGAGATCGTGAGCTATGCCGACAGGGTTATCGTGATGCGCGACCGCAGGCAGATCGCCGCGCTAGAGGGCGAGGCCGTGAATGTGACCGCCATCCTGCAGGCGATCGCGGCCGATGCGCCCTTGCTCGCGGCGTGAGGAAGCGATCCCGATGAAGCTCAGCCTGCCTGGCAAGGGGCTGCCGCAGATCGCGGCATTCATCCTCGTTCTGCTGATTAATTTCGCGGTCTCGCCGCAGTTCTTCGACCTGCGCTTGCAGGACGGCCGCCTGTTCGGCAGCTTCGTCGACGTCTTCAACCGCGGCGCGCCCGTAGCGCTCTTGTCCCTTGGCATGGTGCTGGTGGTGGCGGCGCGCGGCATCGACCTCTCGGTCGGTGCGGTGATGGCGATCTCGGGCGCGATCGCGGCGACACTGGCCGACACGCATTCTCTGCCGGTTGTGCTGCTGGCGGCTCTGGGCGCCGGGCTGCTCTGCGGGCTCTGGAATGGCATCCTCGTCGCCGTGCTCGGCATCCAGCCGATCATCGCGACGCTGATCCTGATGGTCGCCGGGCGCGGCATCGCGCAGCTCATCACCGAGGGAAGGATCGTCACCTTCACGTCGCCGGATCTCGCCTGGTTCGGCGGGGGCGCGATCCTGGGCCTGCCGGTGCCGGTGGTGCTGACGGCGTCCGTGCTGGCATTGGCGGTGATCGCGGTGCGCGGCACCGCGCTGGGCCTGCTGATCGAGGCGACGGGCGCCAATGCACGCGCCAGCACGCTCGCCGGCATCGAGACGCGCTTCACCACCATCGCCGTCTATGTCTGGAGCGGTTTCTGCGCCGCGCTGGCGGGGATCGTCGCCGCCGCCGACATCCTGGGCGCCGATGCCAACAATGCCGGGCTCTGGCTCGAGCTCGATGCCATCCTGGCGGTCGTGATCGCCGGCAGCTCGTTGCTGGGCGGCCGCTTCAGCCTGCCTCTCGCCGTGCTGGGCGCGCTGATCATCCAGGCGATGAACACCGGCATCCTGCTGGCCGGCTTCAGGCCCGAATTCAACCTTGTGGTGAAGGCGGTCGTCGTGCTGCTGGTCTTGCTGGCGCAATCGCCGCGCCTGTCGGGCATCGGCGTGCTGCTGTCCCGGAGGCCGGCATGACGCGGTATCTTCCCGTCGTCGTCACCGCCTGCGTCTTCGCGCTCGGCTATGCGATCTGCGCGCTCCAGTTCCCGGCCTTCCTGTCGACGCGCGTGGTCGCGAATCTGCTGACCGACAACGCCTTCCTCGGCATTCTGGCGGTGGGCATGACCTTCGTCATCATCTCGGGCGGCATCGACCTGTCGGTCGGTTCGGTGGTGGGGTTCACAACGGTCTTCCTCGCGCTGGCGATCGAGACATGGGGTATTCCGCCGCTCGCGGCCTTCATTCTCGTGCTGTTCGTCGCGACGCTGTTTGGCGCCGCGATGGGGGCGCTGATCCAGCACTTCGACATGCCGCCCTTCATCGTGACGCTGGCGGGGATGTTCCTGGCGCGTGGCGCGAGCTTCCTGTTGTCTACGGAGTCGATCCCCGTCACGGCGCCCCTCTACAGTGCGATCTCCGATTTCGCGTTCCGCTTGCCGGGCGGCGGCCGCCTGAGCGTGGTGGGCATGGTCATGCTCGCGGTTTTCCTGGCCGGCGGCATCGTGCTGCACCTGACGCGCTTCGGGACCAATGTCTATGCGCTCGGCGGCAGCCGGGTCTCGACCGGGCTGATGGGGATCACGGTGGGGCGCCATACGGTTGCGATCTATGCCCTGTCGAGCTTCCTGGCAGGGCTGTCGGGCATCGTCTTCTCGCTCTACACCTCGTCGGGCTATTCGCTTTCGGCGGTCGGCGTCGAACTCGACACGATCGCGGCGGTGGTGATCGGCGGCACGCTGCTGACAGGCGGGCACGGCTTCATGGTGGGGACGTTCCTGGGCGTGCTCATGCAGGGGCTGATCCAGACCTACATCAATTTCGATGGCAGTTTGTCGAGCTGGTGGACCAAGATCGTCACCGGCGTCCTGCTGTTTTCCTTCATCGCTTTCCAGCAGGCGACGCTGGCCCTCGCTCGCCGTTCCGTTCGGGGCGCCACTGCAAAGGGGACCACGCCATGAAACCCGGAATCGTCGCGGTTCCCGAACGGCGGGAGCACTCCAACCACGCCGAGGTGGCACGGATGGTTGCGATGGACATCATCGCCGGCCGCGCCAGGGAAGGTTCCAAGCTCGCCGGCGACGCCGAACTGATGCTGCGCTTCGGCGTCTCGCGTCCCGTGCTCCGCGAAAGCGTGAAGACGCTCGTCGCCAAGGGCCTGCTCACCACCAAGGCACGAGTGGGCACGGTGGTGCGAGAGCGGGCCGCCTGGAACATGTTCGACAGCGATCTACTGGCCTGGCACCTTCAGGCCGGCATCGACCGCCGTTTCCTCGACGATCTTGCCGAAATCCGGCTGGCGGTCGAGCCGCGCGCGGCGGCCCTGGCCGCAGAGCGCAGGACCGAGGCTGATCTCGCCGCGATGCGCGCGGGCCTGACCGCGATGCAGCGCGAACCGTCCGATTCCGTGGCGTTCGCCGATGCCGATCTCGCGCTTCATGTGGCGGTCGCCAATGCCTCGGGCAATCCGTTCATGCGCTCGGTCGGCGGCGTCATCGACGTTGCGCTGCGGGCCTCCTTTCTGCTGAGCGCGCCGGTCGAGGAACCCGAGCGGGACATCGTCATCATCGCGCACAAGAAGATCGTCGACGCTATCGCGGCCCGCAACATCGAGGGTGCGGCCGACGCCATGGTCGGCGTCATCTTCAATGGATTGCGCCGCCACGGCGCGACGCATACCGATGCTTCCGGACGGCTCCCCGGGCCGCATCGTCTCGTCGCCCCGTCCCACCTTCTCACAAACCAGGATTGAGCCCGGCCATGCCTGCAGCCTCCCGACCCTATCGCGGCGTCTTCCCCGTCGTGCCGACCATCTTCCACGACGACGGCACACTCGATCTCGAAGGCCAGCGCCGCTGCCTGGACTTCATGATCGGGGCGGGCTCGGACGGACTGTGCATTCTGGCGAACTTCTCCGAGCAGTTCGTGCTGACCGATGCCGAACGCGATACGGTGATGGACGCCGCGCTCGACCATGTCGCAGGCCGGGTGCCGGTCATCGTGACGACGACGCATTTCGGCAGCGCGGTCTGCGCCGAGCGCTCGCGCCGGGCCCAGGACAAGGGCGCGGCCATGGTGATGATCATGCCGCCCTATCACGGAGCGACCTTCCGGGTCGGCGAGGCGGCGATCGAGGCCTTCTTCCGCCGCGTCTCGGATGCGATCTCGATCCCGATCATGATCCAGGACGCGCCGGTGGCCGGCACGCCGCTCTCGCCCGTCTTCCTGGCGAAACTCGCCCGCGAGATCGAGAACGTCTCGTATTTCAAGATCGAGGTCGCGCAAGCCGCAGCCAAGCTGCGCACGCTGCTCGAACTGGGCGGCGAGACGATCGAAGGGCCCTGGGATGGCGAGGAGGCGATCACGCTGATGGCCGATCTCGATGCCGGCGCGACCGGCGCGATGACCGGCGGCGGCTATCCCGACGGCATCCGCCAGATCGTCGATCCCTATTTCGCAGGGCGCCGGGACGAAGCGGTTGCCGCTTACGCGCGCTGGCTGCCGCTGATCAACTACGAGAATCGCCAGACCGGCCTGTCGGCTGCGAAGATCCTGATGAAGGAAGGCGGGATTATCGGATCGGCCGCCTTGCGTCATCCGCTCGAATTGCCTCACCCTGCGACGCAGGCCGGGCTGATCGAGATTGCAAAAAGCCTCGATGCCGCCGTTCTCCGCTGGGGCAAGTGACCATGCTGCGGCTCGCCATCGTCGGATTGGGCAAGATCGCCCGCGACCAGCATCTGCCCGCGGTTGCGGGCCTGCGCGATATCGCGATCGCCGCCGTCGTCAGCCGCAATGCGACGCTGGACGGCGTGCCGTGTTTTGAGACGCTCGAAGAGCTATTTGCCTCCAATATCGCGGTCGATGCGGTGGCGCTCTGCACCCCGCCGCAGGTGCGCCGGGCACAGGCCGCGCTCGCTCTGGCGGCCGGCAAGCATGTCATGCTGGAAAAGCCGCCCGGCGCGACGGTCAGCGAGCTTGCGCCGCTGATCGCCACCGCGCGAGGCAGGGGCCTGACGCTGTTTGCGACCTGGCATTCCCGCCATGCGCCGGCCGTCGAACCGGCACGCGCCCTTCTCGCCGCGAACCGGCCACTGTCGGTCAAGATCGACTGGCGCGAGGATGTGCGGGTCTGGCATCCCGGTCAGGACTGGATCTTCGAGGCCGGCGGGCTCGGCGTGTTCGATCCCGGCATCAACGCGCTGTCAATCCTGACCCGCATCCTGCCGCGCCCGGTGTTCCTCCGGGCTGCCGGGCTCGCCTTTCCCGCCAACCGCGAGGCGCCGATCGCGGCCGAACTCGACCTTGCCGACGAGACCGGCCTGCCGATCCGGGCGGAGTTCGATTTCCTGCAGAGCGGGCCGCAAAGCTGGGACATGCGCATCGAGACGGAAGGCGGAACGCTGATGCTTTCGGCGGGCGGCGCGAAGCTCGACCATGATGGCCGCGCGCTCGTCGACGAACCGGAGGCGGAGTATCCGGCGCTCTATCGCCGTTTCGTCCATCTCGTTTCGCAGCGGGAGAGCGATGTCGACCTGGCGCCGCTGCAGTTGGTGGCAGATGCGTTTCTGCTGGGTAAGCGCCGGGGCGTGGAGGCTTTCACATGGTGAACGCAACACAGGCAGTCTTGCCCGCTCCCGTGCTGCTGGGCGAGACGCGCTGCCATCTCGGCGAAGGCCCGGCCTATGATGCAGCGACCGATACTGCCTTCTGGTTCGACATTCTGGAGCGCAGGCTGTTCGAGGTCGATTTCGGAATCGGCGCCGTTGCGACCCATGAGCTACCACTGATGGCCTCGGCGCTGGCCGCCATCGACGAGAACCGACAGATCGTCGCCACTGAGAGCGGCCTCTATTTGCGTGAACGCCGCGACGGCGCGCTTACGTTGTTTCGCGGCGTCCAAGCCGACGACGCGACGACCCGCTCGAACGATGCAGGCGTGCATCCTGGCGGCGCCTTCTGGTTCAGCATGATGAGCAAGACGGCCGAGCACGGCGCCGCGTCGATCTATGCGCTGTCGGGCGGCCAGGTCGTGCTGCTTTTCGAGGGGCTGACGATCCCCAACACAATCTGCTTTTCGGCCGACGGCACGCAGGGGTTCTTCTCCGACACGGCCCGGAAAGCGCTCTATCGGGTGCCGCTCGATCCTATGTCCGGACTGCCTACGGATGCGCCCACGCCCTTGCGCCTTTCGGATGGCGGCGAAGGCCTGGATGGTGCGGCGATGGATTCCGAGGGGCTGATCTGGGTCGCGCGCTGGGGAGGCTCGCGCATCGACGCCTTGACCGGCCAGGGCGAGATCGTGCGTAGCCTGGCCGTGCCGGCACGCCAACCGAGCTGTCCGGTCTTCGTCGGCAGGGCCTTCGATCGTCTTATGGTCACGAGCGCGCAGGAGGGGCAGGATGAAGCCGCACGCGCCGCTGATCCGCAGGGCGGCGCGACCTTCGTACTCACGCCCGGCGCGGTCGGAAGAGCTCAGCCGCGCGTCAGGCTGGGGGCGCATTGAAAGTCGCGCAGCGACCATGAAAACCCGACCAAGACCGCGATCAAGCGGCGATGAGTTCAACCCAAGGAGAAAACGATGACACCCAGGATCACGACACTACTTTCCGCTCTCGCGCTGGGCGCGCTTGCCTTTGCGGGGCCTGCGCTGGCCCAATCCAAGCCCACCGTCGGCATCGCCATGCCGACAAAATCATCCGCCCGCTGGATCGCGGACGGCGACAACATCGTGAAGGTGCTGAAAGAACGCGGCTACAACACCGATCTGCAATATGCCGAGGACGACATCCCCAACCAGCTCTCTCAGATCGAGAACATGGTCACCAAGGGGTCCAAGGTTTTGGTGATCGCAGCGATCGATGGCACCACCCTGTCCGACATCCTGCAGCAGGCGGCCGCTGCCGGCACCAAGGTGATCGCTTATGACCGCCTGATCCGGAACTCACCGAATGTCGATTATTATGCGACCTTCGACAACTTCAAGGTCGGCGTCCTGCAGGCGCAGACGCTGGTGAAGGGGCTGGGTCTGCCCGAGGCGAAGGGGCCGTTCAACATCGAACTCTTCGGCGGCTCGCCCGACGACAACAACGCCTACTTCTTCTATGACGGCGCGATGTCGGTGCTGAAGCCGCTCATCGACTCAAAGCAGGTCGTCGTCGCCAGCGGCCAGATGGGCATGGACAAGGTCTCGACGCTACGTTGGGACGGAGCCACCGCCCAGGCGCGCATGGATAACCTGCTCAGCGCCTACTACAACAACAAGCGCATCGACGCGGTGCTCTCGCCTTATGACGGCATCTCGATCGGCATCCTGTCGTCGCTCAAGGGCGTCGGCTACGGCTCGGGCTCGATGAAGATGCCGTTCGTCTCCGGCCAGGACGCCGAAGTGCCCTCGGTCAAGTCGATCGTCGCAGGCGAGCAGTATTCGACCATCTTCAAGGACACCCGCGAACTCGCCAAGGTCACCGCCGACATGGTCGATGCCATGCTCAGCGGCAAGGAGGTGTCGGTCAACGACACCAAGACCTACAACAACGGCCGCAAGACCGTGCCGTCCTTCCTGCTGACACCGGTCGCCGTCGACAAGTCGAACTGGGAAACGATCCTGATCGCGTCGGGCTACTACAAGGCCGGCCAGATCAAGTAAGTGCCGCGGTCGCGCGGTCCCGCTTCCGGCGGGGCCGCCGATCCGTCACTTGGCGGAGCATAATGATGAACTCGATCCTGGCCATGCAGGGCATCAGCAAGGCGTTCGCGGGGGTGAAGGCCCTGAGCGACGTCTCGTTTTCGGTCGAACCCGGCGAAATCCACGCTGTCGTCGGCGAGAACGGCGCCGGCAAGTCGACCCTGATGAAGGTGCTCAGCGGCGTCTATCCGCACGGCTCCTATGACGGCGCGATCGTCTTCGACGGTGAGGAGCGACGCTTCCGCGACATCAACGATTCCGAGGCGCTCGGCATCATCATCATCCATCAGGAGCTGGCGCTGATCCCGCTCCTGTCGATCGCCGAGAACATCTATCTCTCCAATCCACCCACCGCATTCGGGGTGATTGACCGGGGAGCCGTCTATCGCGGCGCGCTGGCGCTGCTGGCCAAAGTCGGGCTGAACGAGGCGCCCGACACCCGCGTCATCGATCTCGGTGTCGGCAAGCAGCAGCTCGTCGAGATCGCCAAGGCGCTGTCCAAGGATGTCCGCCTGCTGATCCTGGACGAGCCGACCGCGAGCCTCAACGAACGCGACAGCGAAGCGCTGCTCGATCTTCTCGTCGAACTGCGGACGCAGGGCATCTCCTCGATCCTGATCTCGCACAAGCTCAACGAGGTCGCGCGCGTCGCCGACCATATCACCGTGCTGCGCGACGGGCGCAGCGTCGACACGCTCGACTGCCGCGCCGGCCCGGTCGAGGAAGACCGCATCATCCGTAGCATGGTCGATCGCGATCTCGAGCATCGCTATCCCAAGCGCGAGCCGAAGATCGGGGAAGTCATTTTCCAGGTCAAAGACTGGAGCGTCTTTCATCCGCAGGATGCCGGCCGGCGCATGATCAAGGGTATCGACTTCCATGTCCGGCGCGGCGAGATCGTCGGCATCGCCGGGCTGATGGGCGCGGGCCGGACCGAATTTGCGATGAGCGTCTTTGGCCGCTCCTATGGCCGCCAGATCAGCGGGACGGCGACGCTGGAGGGCCGCGACGTCGATCTCTCGACCGTGAGGCGGGCCGTCGATGCCGGGCTCGCTTATGTCACTGAGGACCGCAAGGAACTCGGACTCATCTTGGCGGAGGACATCCGCAAGAACATGACGCTGGCCAATCTCGCGGCTGTCGCGCCCGGCGGCGTCGTCGACGACATGGCCGAGCTCAAGGTCGCGCAGGGCTACCGCGCGCGGATGGGTATCCGCAGCTCCAGCGTCTACCAGGAGGCCGGCCAGCTTTCGGGCGGCAATCAGCAGAAGGTCGTGCTGTCAAAATGGCTCTTCACCGAGCCCAAGGTCCTGATCCTGGACGAGCCGACGCGCGGAATCGACATCGGGGCCAAATACGAAATCTACTGCATCATCAACGAGCTGGCGGATTCAGGCCGCGGCGTCATCATGATCTCGTCGGAAATGCCGGAACTGCTGGGCATCTGCGACCGCATCTGCGTGATGAATGACGGCGCCTTCGTCGGCGAATTCGCGGCCGCCGATGCGAGCCAGGAAAAGATCATGCGCGCCATTATGCGCAACGGGAGGCAAGAGCATGAGCAGTGAAACCTTGAGCGGGGGCCCTGTGAGGCCGGCCGGAAGCCACCTGAAAACGGGCCTGCGCGACTACGGCATGCTGATGTCGCTGGTGGCGATCATGCTGTTCTTCCAGGTCGTCACGGGGGGTACGCTGCTTCGGCCGCTGAACCTGACCAACCTCGTCCTGCAGAACAGCTTCATCGTCATCATGGCGCTGGGCATGCTGATGGTCATCGTCACCGGCCATATCGACCTTTCGGTCGGTTCGGTGGCGGGCGCGGTCGGCGCGGTCGCGGCCGTACTGATGGTGCGCTACGAGATGCATTTCGTGCCGGCCGCCCTGATCTGCCTGGCGCTGGGCGCCCTGATCGGCGCGGCGCAGGGCTACTGGGTCGCCTATTTCAAGATCCCGTCCTTCATCGTGACGCTGGCGGGCATGCTCGTCTTCAAGGGCCTGGCGCTGGCGATCCTGCAAGGCCAGTCGCTGGGGCCGTTCCCGCCGACCTTCCAGAAGCTGTCCTCGGGCTTCATCCCCGAATTGCTGCCGGAAGCGGGCGCGCTCTACCCGACCTCGCTGGCGATCGGGGCCGCGCTCGCGATCCTGCTCGTGGTGCTCAATCTCAAGAGCCGCGCGCGCCAGCAGGGCCATGGCATCCCGGTCGAGCCGCAGGGCTTCTTCGTCGCCAAGAACCTCGCCTTCGCCGCGATCATCCTCTACGCGACCTATCTCATCGCTTCCTATCGCGGCCTGCCGAACGTGCTGGTGGTGATGGGGCTGCTGATCGCGCTCTATGCCTTCGTGACGACACGGACCAGCATCGGCCGGCAGATCTACGCGGTCGGCGGCAATGCGCGCGCCGCCAAGCTCTCGGGTGTGCGCACCGAGTGGCTGACCTTCCTGACCTTCGTCAACATGGGCGTGCTGGCGGCGCTGGCGGGGCTCGTCTTCGCAGCGCGCCTCAACACGGCGACCCCGAAGGCGGGACTGGGCTTCGAGCTCGACGTGATCGCCGCCTGCTTCATCGGCGGGGCCTCGGCCTATGGCGGCGTTGGCCGGGTCTCCGGCGCTGTGATCGGGGCGCTCATCATGGGTGTGATGAACAACGGCATGTCGATCCTGGGCATCGGCATCGACTACCAGCAGGTGATCAAGGGCCTGGTCCTGCTCGGCGCGGTGTGCCTCGACGTCTACAACCAGAAGCGTTGAGCAAGCGAGGCGAGCCGAGGCGGATGCGTTTTCGAGCGCACGCCCTTCGGCCCTTCGGCCCGCGTTCGCTGAGCCGATGGCCCGTGGCAGCAACGCGGCGACAAACTGAAGAGATATCTGACCGAGATCGGGCAATGGGCCCTTCAGATCAAGCGCCCCGATCACACCAAGGCTTCGAGGTTTTGCCCCGCTCGCCGACACCCGATGTCTCGGATGTCGGTGGCAAGCAAAAGACACGAAGCATCGGCGTTTAGCCGGCGAGCGAAGCCCTGGCGGCGGCCTCGCCGTTCGTGGTCTTGTCGGAATGTATATTCATGATCTATCCCTGTCGCATCCGCTATCACTAAAGAGCAGGAGAACTCTTTCGTCCACGGCTACCTGAGAATGCCACAGGCGTACAGTAATCGATCATCGCGGCTGACGCCGGAACTTGAGACCAATTCCGGCGGGAAGGCGGTCGCAGCTGTCGATGAAGCCCAGCAAGTTGGGTGATTTAAAACGGCGCCGTGTCAGCATCGAGCCTGAACGTTCTGCGCGACCGATGGGAAGGCGATTCCGCGTAGGAGAGCGATCTTTCGTGAACACCGGGGCCGAATCTCATATCCCGGCATTCATCGCATGGTCGAGCGCGGTCAAGGCAAGCAGAAGCCTGTAACGCCGCCTTGAACATCGCGCCGCTGTGGCAATGTGGACTGAATACAATGACACCTGGTCCCCACAGCGACCGCTCCCCGCCGCCGTTTCCGGTCGAGGCCTTCGATCAGTCAGCGCCCGAACTCGCTGTCCGCTTGATCGGGGTCTCCATCTTCGTGGCAGGAGTAGGCGGCGTCATCGTGGAAACGGAGGCGTATACGCGCGACGACCCGGCGTCGCACAGCTTTGCGGGACCGACGTCGCGAAACGCCGCGATGTTCGGCCAGGCAGGTACCGCGTATGTATACCGGTCTTATGGGCTTCACTGGTGTTTCAACATCGTGGCGAAGGATGGCGGCGCCGTCCTGCTGCGCGCGCTCGAGCCGACTGCCGGCCTCGGCGATATGGTTGGAAGGCGCGGCCGCGCGCAAGCCCTGTGCACAGGCCCCGGACGCCTAACCCAGGCGCTTGGGATCGACGCCGGCCATGATGGTCTTTCGGTAAGTAAAAAGCCCTTCTGCATGAAGGATCGCGCCTATGCAGCTGAGGTCGTCACCGGTCCACGCGTCGGAATCAGCAAAGCCCGTGAACAGCCATGGCGTTTCGGGCTGAAGGGCTCGCCTTATCTGAGCAGACGATTTCCGGCCTGATAGCGCGGCGACACGGCGAGAGAGCCGGTGCAGTCCGCACAAGAATGGGGGAAGCTGGGATCAAACCCTTAGCGGGATGATGGCGGACAGGGAGGCCGCCTCCGCCATCTCAGCTCGTCTCAGTCTGTCTCAAAATCGGCGATGTCGGGCCAAGTTCCTGCAATTTTGGCTCGACACGTCTCATTGTGTCGCGCTACATCTCATCGTTGTTTGTGGGTCATTTTGCGGGTCATGATATGGCAAGGCGCATCGGAATCTTGACCTCGATCGCCATCAAGAATCTGCGCGAGCCTGGGATCTACGGAGACGGTGCAGGATTATACCTACAGATCGGACCGACCGGAGCGAAGTCTTGGCTGTTTCGTTTTATGCGCCGAGGCAAGGCACGCGCGATGGGGTTAGGGCCTCTGCATACTATCGGCCTCGCTGAAGCCCGCCAGGCCGCCTTGGCATGCCGGAAGGAACTCTTGGATGGTCGAGATCCGATTGAAGAGCGAAAGGCTAGGTTCAGCCCGACGACTTCATCACAGCCCACTTTCAATGCCTGCACGCAATTGTTCCTCGCCGCCCATGAGCATGGGTGGAAGAATCCCAAGCACCGCGCCCAATGGACAAGCACGCTCGACAGGTACGCAGGACCGGTTTTCGGCGACAAGCCCGTCGATCTGATCGATGTTGAACTGGTCATGCGCGTCCTGGAGCCAATTTGGCCGACGAAGACGGAGACGGCCAGTCGCGTACGGGGCCGGATCGAAGCGGTTTTGAACTGGGCAACGGTGCGGGGCTATCGCAGCGGCGACAACCCTGCCCGTTGGCGCGGCCATCTCGACGCGTTGCTGCCGGTGCGCACCAAAGTCCGAAAGGTGAGGCATCACCCCGCCCTACCATATGCCGATCTCCCGGCCTTCGTCAGGCAGTTGCTGGCGTCAGACGCAACGGCTGCCCGCGCCCTTCTCTTCACGATCCTTACAGCGGCGCGCACCGGAGAGGTGGTTGGGGCGACATGGATCGAGATTGATAACGAGAAATCGACGTGGACTATTCCCCCCGATCGAATGAAGGCAGCTCGCGAGCACAGAATTCCACTCGGTCCGGAAGCTCTGGCGATCCTCGGCCCCGGAAACAAGGCTCGTTTTCCGCTATTCCATTCCGGGAAAAGCGACAGTCCGATGTCGAACTTCGCCATGCTTGCGCTGCTGAAGCGATGGAAAAGGGCCGATATCACGCCCCACGGCTTCCGGTCCACATTCCGAGACTGGGTCGCTGAGCAAACATCGTTTCCACAGGAGCTTGCCGAGATGGCTTTGGCGCACACGATCCTGAACAAAGTCGAAGCCGCGTATCGGCGAGGAGACATGTTTGAGCGGCGCCGCGAGCTCATGATAGCTTGGGAGAACTTCTGTTTCTCAGAACGCGAAGGAATATAGCATGCCAACTCCGGGCTATCAGACGGTTGATCGCCTACTTTCAGGCATTTCTGTCGCGAAAAGAAGGCGTGCTATGCTGTTGATTTTTGAAAAGAAAATTCAATTATCATTAAATACACAGCAATCAATCGGAGTAAGAATACCGATAAATAATAATATTGTTTTACGCCGATTTGATGCATCAAGCAATCGAAATAGAACTGTCAAAATTTTTACATTATCTCCAGTTATCGAGGCAATTTCAGCAGAGATCGATTCAGTTGACTTTTCCTATAGCTATAAATCTGATGAGTTAAATGAAGGTTTTCCTGTTTTAAAACAACTCATCGAATTGAATGATGATGGAATGCGAGGCGGAAATTTCAAAAGAAGAGATATATACACGTTAATGAGGAAGATATTACGCAATTATAACAGGGATTTTCGCGTTGAATTGACAAACTGTGACGCAGCCTTCCTGAAGGAAGTCCTTTTGATTGAGCCAACAAAATCTAAGCCTGGAAAGAAACCAAAGATATTCGACGATGAGTTTTACGATTATCTATTCTTAGCATTGAATGTTAAAAACCCTGAACTATCGATTAAATATATTAGCAACAATATTTGTGATTTATATTCAATTTCAGAACCAGACGAGAGCAAATGGAAATATGATCGCAAAATTATAGAGCGAAGAGTCGCAGATTTATACAAAGATTTGCACTTGAAGCGTGCGAAATAGTTTTCCTGAATTGCAATTGAGTTTTCTCTTTTGTTGTATCGCGGCTTTGGCGCGCTCATCTTGCCAGTATGCCGACTGCGCTAAAAACTTCAGTGAGCAAAGAGTGCTCAACCGCACCCGTCCCAGCGTCGCTGGCGCTATCGGTTCCAGCGGCCGCCCGCGCGTGTGCACTTAGTCGAGCCACTGTATATCGGCTCATCCGGGCAGGCGACATTCGCCCCCGCAAGTGCGGCGCACGCACCCTCATTCTTATGTCTGAACTGCAGCGCTTCCTGAACGAATTGCCGGATGCTGGTGAGGCCAAAGATGTGTCCCGGTGACGAGCATCTGAACGGTCACGCGCACAGTGCCCCTATCCCCCCTTCGGCGCGGCCATTCAGACTCCGGAGTCGGGCAAAATGCATCAAGCAGAATGCCGAGAATGTTGCGCGTTGGAAGAAGCACGGTTCCGGCTTCGCTTGCTACTGCGAGGATCTCGAGTCGTGCACGAGCGCCGATCACTGCGGAAAATCCTACTGCGCTGTCTGCACAGGGTTATTTCGCCGCAAGATATTGCCGGCGGCAGTGAGCGTAGTTGCGGCGCCGGCCCAGATCGGCCCACCAAAATTGAAATTTGCGACGATCTATATCGCCGAAATCGCCACAGGACAGCTGTCCTCGGTCGACCTGAAGAAGAAAAACCACGCACTACGGATGGATCTGCGACGTGCCGGCATGGCGTCGACGGTTGTTTTCGGCAACGTCGAGGTTGCCTACATCGCGAGGACGAAGCGCTGGCTACTGCATGCGCACCTAATCCTTCGAGACCCATCTGCAGCTAGCCTGGCCTTGTTGGATGACAAAGCTTGGAAAGCAGGCGGAGATGGAGCTCTCAAGATTGAGAAGGTGACGAACCCGCTTCGGCAATTTTCCTATTGCCTCAAATTTCCCTTGTATCACCGGCCCGGAAAAGGTGGCGCGCGCAGAGCCCGCGCCTATTCCATCCCGAAGGCCGCGCTGTCAGAGCTGCTGGCCTGGCTGAGTCGGCATGATCCTAAAGAGTTCGTGTTTCTCCAGAGGCTCCGATGGGCCGGCCGCAAACTCGCGCTAGCCCCAACCAAAGTCAGAAGCGATCGTGGCGCCTGATGGCATGGTCGGTGGCGAGCAGAGCCGACCGTGGCGATGGCGCGCAGCCTCGTCAGTTCGCGATCGCCAGAAGCTGTCGATTCCCGCGCTGCTGGAATGCGGCCCGATCTGCCCCTGTCCTGCGGTGCACGCCCGGTCGCGATGGGGGCTGCGGCTCAACGGTCGCGCGAAATCTTGCCCGCATCGCCCTCTCCGGCTCGCTAGGAAAAGCGTCGCGATCGCGCCGCAGTTCCCGCACCCGCGCCGGCATTGACGGAGGAGAGCCCCGAATAGTCAGCAAACACAGAAAATATCGATCAGCCAAAAAGCCACAACGAAATCCACTACGTTACCTCACACCTAATACACCGTATACACCGTATACACAGTTCTGTTTATTGTTCTTTGAAAGGAGATAAAATGAGTAAATCCCTCAAATGCGCGACAAGAGTTAGTGTTACGCCAAAACGTTCAATGAAAAATGCAAAGCATGGAATAAAATCGCAAAATCTCGATCACAAAAAACCATCAAAGGAGCCCCCGCTTCGTCGAACGGTCAATACACCGTTTACACCATTTGCAGTTGCGGTCGATGAGAGCCGACATCGGTTTGTCGCTATCGCCACGAAGGACCCTAGCAGACCCGTGTTCGGTCCGGTGGCGGATCTACCTAGCGTCGTCGGGCGACTGAACAACCTTGGAGCAGGACTGCTTTCGCTAGCGAGCCGGAATAAGTTCGTGAAGGATTGCGAGACCGTCGCCAAAGTGGAGCCCACCATTCGCATTCTCTCGCGACCTGGCTTCAGCCCCGACTTCCGGCATTTCGTTCGAAATGGGGACGATGTGGTGGCGACCAAGGCATCCGACGCTCAGGTCTGGATTGATGCGCGGCTGCCCGAAGATCTGCTGCGACAATGCCGGCGCTCCGGTAGCCTCCAAGGTTGGCAGCAATTGGAGGCTTTCGCTGAAGGCAATCGGCTGTTCATCTTTCTGCTGGCGTTGGCGTTCGTCGGGCCAATTAACGCGATCTGTGGGCAGGCGAACTCCAGTTTCCTGCTCTCGGGAAAAGCCGGATCGGGCAAGACCGCGATATGCAGAATTATCGGCGCGGTCTGGGGATGGGACGCAGAAGACGACGCTTCATCGCGCTTGGGATACGGCATGTCTCTCAACGCCACGGATAACAGCCAGGAGCCGATGGTGGCGACGCGGCGACACATGTTGGCCTTCCTCGACGAGGCCAGTCATCACGCGGGAGGCGACCTGCGCAAACTCAGCGAGCTCATCGCCAACATCGCCTTCAGATTCGAGGGGGGTAGTTCGAAGCGCCGCATGACGGAATCGGAGGCCCCCCTTGATCTCTCCACGGTCGTGTTGATCACAGCCAACCATGCGATGCCTGAGCTGTCAGCCCATGCGCGTCAGCCCTTTGGTCGCCAACATTACGATCGGATGATCGATCTTGAGGTCCCGGATCGTGACAGCGGCGTATTCGATGACCTGCATGGGCGAGGGCTGGGCGAGACTTTCCAATTGATGGACAAAATCACGTCTAAGAATCACGGGGTGGCAGGGGCGGAATTTGTACGGAAGCTGATTACAGCCCACCGAACGGATCCGCGTGCGGTCAAAAAAGACGTCGAAGCTCGGGAAAAACTGTTTCGTGATAAGCTGCTCAGTGCGATGAAGAGGCCGGTAAGTGCAGAGTTCGAGCGCCCCTTGAGATCCTTCGGCCGTGCCTTTGCCGCCATCGACCTAGCCCGTAGGTTTGGGATCATCACCCTGAGCCGCGCAACCCTTGGCCAGGCGGTTTTGACCCAATGCTTAGCCTACCTCCGCCGACAGCAATCGACCGCCACTCCGGTTGGCCCGCCGCTTTCCCCTGAGGAGCGGCTCAAGCAATTCATCAGGGAGAGAGCGGGAAAATTTCCCGCATTCGATCAGGCTTTGACCGCCGAGCGCATTCAACACGAAGGCGCCTTCCTTGATGCGCGAGGTAACCTGCTGCTGACAGTGAAAATGATGGTGTCGATCGTCGGAAGTTCTGCCGATGCCAAGCGCCTGAAGCGACAGCTGGTGGCCGAGGGCATGCTGGGGATCACTAGCCAAGGCGAGGGCAAGAGTCGTAACTCGGTCAAGTTCATCGTCGGGCCAAAGAGGCAGAAGGTGGACCTCATACAGCTGCTCGCCAGGTTCGTGAACAACGCAGGGACGGCGTGAGCGACAAGGGTTGCGAGGTGCTTTAGTGACACGGGCCCTACAAAGCTGGCCGGTGCGATCTCGATCGATCCGAAAAAACCGGATCGGCTAGTCTAGATGAATTGCCCCAATAGCTGACCTTACCCAATGACCAAATTCCGGACATTGGCATGCCGCGAGACGCCCCTCTTGTTTGGATTTTTCATCTGGTCGGGACGCGGGTGCTGAATGCATTGGGATGCCGGACATCGAGTTGCGAAGCCCGGATGTCGGCGCTAGCCTCATATGTCATGAGCATATCCAACCATGTCGTCGATGGATTTTGGTGGCGGCCCTAACAGGCGGCCCGTGCGTCATTTCGTCTTGTGTCGAGGAAGATGAGCCGCCGGGATTACCGAGCGGCTTTTTTGTTCGGTGATCCAGAGCGGCGCCTGAAACATCCGGAACGCCCAGCCTTCCATACCGCTAGGACATCAAAATGGACCATGAAGTTATCGAAGGCGAAGCTCTGCGATATCGCTCGGCCGGCGGGGTAAACGTCGATCGGTCGCGGCGTGAAATCGGCTATGCCACGGCGATCAGTGATTATGTTGACGCTCTGGACACACGTCGCGGCGCGATCTTTTCGTCGAACTACGAGTTTCCGGGCCGCTATCGTCGGTGGGACACGGCGATCGTCGATCCTCCCCTCGTGATTACGGTGCGTCAGCGCGACATGTGCTTTGAAGCGCTGAACCAACGGGGCGAGATCCTGCTGCGCCCGATCGTTGAGGCGCTGCGCAAACTTTCCGAGGTGCGTGTTTTGCGCTGCGACGGGCAGCGGCTGGAGCTGACGGTTGCCGTTCCCGATCAGGAGTTCTCGGAAGAGGACCGTTCCCGCATCCCTTCCGTGTTTACCGTTCTGAGGGCGGTGGTCGCCCTCTTTTCTTCCAAGGAGGATTCCAATCTCGGCCTCTACGGGGCGTTCGGCTACGATCTCGCCTTCCAGTTCGATCCGATTGAGCTGACGCTCGCTCGCCCTGCTGAGCAGCGTGATCTGGTGCTGTTCATTCCCGATGAGATCTGCGTGGTCGATCACTACACGGCGAGGGCCTGGGTCGATCGCTACGAGTTCAGTTATGGCGAGAGCACTGTCGGGCTGTCCCGCGGCACGCCGCCCCGCGCCTTCGCGCCATCCACGAAGAAGCTGCCCCGGGGCGATCACGAGCCGGGGGAATATGCGCGCCTGGTCGAACGGGCCAAGGGCAGCTTCAAGCGTGGAGACCTTTTTGAAGTCGTTCCGGGGCAGATCTTCTACGAGCGATGCGACACCCCGCCCTCAGCCATCTTTCGCCACCTGGCTGCTACGAACCCATCGCCCTATTCGTTCTTTATCAATCTCGGGGAGGCCGAGTACCTGGTGGGTGCCTCGCCGGAGATGTTCGTGCGCGTGACCGGCCGGCGCATTGAGACCTGCCCCATCGCAGGGACGATCAAGCGCAGCCAGGATGCGATTTCGGACTCCGAGCAGGTCATCAAGCTGTTGAACTCGAAGAAGGACGAAGCCGAGCTGACGATGTGCTCGGATGTCGACCGAAACGACAAGAGTCGCATCTGCGAGCCCGGCTCGGTCCGCGTGATCGGGAGGCGCCAGATTGAGATGTATTCCCGCCTGATCCACACCGTTGACCATATCGAGGGCAGGCTGCGGGACGGCATGGATGCCTTCGACGGCTTCCTAAGCCATGCGTGGGCAGTCACGGTAACGGGAGCGCCCAAGCTCTGGGCCATGCGGTTTATCGAGGAGAACGAGAAGAGCGCGCGGGCCTGGTATGGCGGCGCAGTCGGCATGATGTTCTTTAACGGCGACATGAATACCGGGCTAACTTTGCGCACGGTTCGCATCAAGGACGGTGTCGCGGAGGTCCGCGCGGGCGCGACGCTCCTCTTCGACTCCGACCCCGCCGATGAGGAGGCCGAAACCGAGCTGAAGGCGTCCGCGATGATCGCGGCGATCAGGGAAGCGAAGACCGCCAGAGACGCGCCCTCTGGGGCGAGAACGTCGCTGCCGGGCGCGGGATTGTCGGTCCTTCTGGTGGACCACGAGGATTCGTTCGTCCATACGCTCGGCAACTATTTTCGACAGACGGGAGCGACCGTGTTTACGGTCCGCACCCCGGTCGCGGATGCGCAGCTCGATCGGATCGCCCCGGATCTGCTCGTCCTTTCGCCCGGTCCGGGACGGCCGAGCGACTTCGATTGCGCAGCCACGATCGACAAAGCACGCAGCCGTGGCATTCCGATCTTCGGCGTCTGCCTAGGTCTTCAGGCGCTGGCGGAGGCCTACGGCGGTAAACTGGAAGAACTGCCCGTTCCCGTGCACGGAAAGCCGTCGCGAATGGCTATCCTGAAACAGGGACGGCTCTTCCAGGGTCTGCCCGATCACGCGACGGTCGGCCGCTATCACTCGCTCCATGTCGAAAGGGACGCGCTGCCGCGCGAACTGATCGTGACCGCCATGTCCGAGGATGGCGTAGTCATGGCGATCGAACACGAGAGCGAGCCAGTGGCCGCAGTCCAGTTTCACCCGGAGTCGATCATGACGCTTGGGCAGGGCGCCGGACAGTTGATCGTCGACAACGTCGTTGGAAAGTTGGCGAGGCAAACGTCTTCGGGCAGCTGAACCGAGACAAGGCGCGGGTGGTACCCGAACCTGCGCCTTGAGCCTTCGGCTCAGCCCTTTCGGAGCCTTGCGGCCTATGTGCCTTTATGGCTCTTCGCCGATCAGGAACCGCAGCATCCGCCCCTCGAGCGCTTCGTACATGTCGCTGCCCGTGACCGTCGTGCAGCCGAGTTTTCTTGCATGGTCAATCAGCGGGGTGACCTCAGGTTCCGTCACGACGCATCCGACGAAGGCATGTGACGCGACTGTCGCAATATCGACAGCCGTCGCCTCGAAACCTTTCATGCCGGCGGGCGAGGCATTCACGATGACATCGTAGCCTGTCGCATCATCGCTACCGGCGCCTACATGCGGCGAGAGCGAGCCGAGCTTCGCAATGAGAACGTCGCGCTTGCCGGTGTCACTGTCATGGACGGAGAGCGAAGAAAGGCCGGCCTCCAGCAAGGCGAGGCCGATCGCGGAGCCCGCGCCACCGGCGCCGACGAGAATGCCTCTGCGGCCGGCGAAATCGAACCCCTTGCGGATCGCGGCCTCGACGAAGCCCAGGCCGTCGAGCATGTCACCATGCCAGCGGCGATCGGGGTTCCGCCGCATGACATTGACGGCCTGAAGATGGCGGGCACGGTCGCTCATGGTGCTGCAATGGGCCAAGCAGGCGAATTTATGGGGCAAGGTGACGACGATGCCGTCGAGATTTCCCATCGCGGTAAGGGCCTCCATAAACGCATCCAGTTGCGCAGAGCCGATCTGCGCCGGAGCCACGATCGCTTCGCGGCTGGCGGCCGCGAATGCTCTTGAAAGACCCGCTGGCGATTTTACTTGGACGATCGGGTCGCCGATGATCAGGTTCAGCCGGGTCGCGCCGGAAATCGCGATCTGCCGCATGGTCCCTCTCCTGGGTTGGACGCTGATAGGCAGGCCAGATCGCCCAGCGCCCGCGAAAACGCGCTTCGGAACTTGTTCTACGGGTCGCGATGCGTTTTCGGGGAGGCGCTTAGCCGCGCTCAGCCTCTGCGACGGCATCCATCATCGCGCGCGCCTTGTTGTGGCACTCGTTATATTCGTCGATCGCGATGGATGCGTGCGTGATGCCGCCGCCGCAGCGCATCGATATCGTGCCGTTCCGGAGCCAGGCCGAGCGCAGGATGATGGCGGAATCGACGGAGCCGTTAAAGCCGATCAAGCCGACAACACCGCCATAGGGACCCCGGTCCTTGGATTCGACCGCCCGGACGGTGGCCATCGCTCCCTTCCTGGGCGCGCCGGTGACAGCCGCCGCCGGCAGGCATGCGGTGATGGCTTCGAGAGCGCCCAGGCGCGGCGAACATTGCGCCTCGAGAACCGTGAAAAGATGCATCACGTTGCCCAGTTGCCGGACTTCCAGTTCAACGGGCATCGACACCTTGCCGCCGATCGCGATCGCCCGTAGGTCCATCAAGGTTTCGTCCACGAGCATCTTCTGCTCTTCGCGATCCTTGGTCGATGCGAACAACTCGTTCTTGATCGCTTCCGTCTCTTCGGCGCTCTGCCCGATCTGGCGCGTGCCCGCATCGGTTTCGATGGTCAGCGTGTCGCCCTGCTTCAGCAGATGCATCGCCGGAGAGGCGCCCACGAGGGAGAGATACTCCGATTTGACCATGAACACATGCGGGGATGGGCGTCGCTTGCGCAGAGCGTCAAAAACCTCCTCGACCGAGCTTGTCGTCGATTTCGACAAACCGATGGAGAGGATAGCTTGCGAGATCTCGTTTCGCTTGATTGCGTCCTGTACCTTGCCCACCGCAATGAAGTAGTCGGCGGCAGCGATGTCGATTTGCCAGTCAAGAGGAGCTTGATTCGCCGGGCGAGCACGCGAGGCGACCACCGAAGACGATATTGTCGAAAACAGCTCGACGAGCTTGCGTCGCTCCGCCGCATCGTCGAATTCACCGGACATCAGGCGAACCAGAACTGCCTTGCCACCCCCGTGGTCGATCACCAGAAGCGTGCGTACGAACCAGAAAATTGCTCCGGAACTATCCGGCTGCTTGCCGTCGAATTCATAGGGGAAGTAGGCGAATACGCCCCCGCCAAAGGGTAGGTCACGCGGCAAGCCCGGCAAATCATGGCTGTCGCCGACATAACGCGCAGCCGTTTCGTATTTGATGGCTTCGACCTCGAGCCCGTAATAGCTGAATGCGGGTTCGGAACCGCTACCGGCCGAGCGCTGCATGCAGAAATGCGATCGGACCAGGGCGCCCCTGTCCAAAGCGGCCAATGCTGTCGTATCGAGAGCAATGTTCTGCTGGATGGCAGTGATCTGCGAGTAAGCCAAGGGCCGGTTCCGTCATTCGAGTCCGGATTTCCTAGGCGGCAGGCAAGGCGTTGACAACGACCTTCTCCGCTCTACCGTATGTCTTCGGGACATTTCGAGGCCGGCGCGCATGTTCACCCTTCGACAGATCGAAGTCTTTAATGCCGTGATGCAAACCGGCTCGGTCATCGGTGCCGCAAAAGTCCTGAACGTGTCGCAGCCGGTGGTCAGTCGTGTCCTCAGGCATTTGGAGGATCAGGCCAGAATGCCGCTTTTCGAAAGGTCGAAAGGCAGGCTGCAGCCCACCTACAATTCGACGATCCTCTACGGCGAAGTCGCCTCGATCTTCAAAAGCATCCAGAATCTGCAGCATTCCATGGCGAGGATGTCGGCTGGAGACGACATGACGCTGCGGATCGGATCGTCTCCGAGTCTGGCCGCCCGCATCGTTCCGCGCGCCATGCTGAAGTTGAGAAAGCGTTACCCCAAGCTCATCATGCGCCTCGATACCTTGTCGGTGGCGCAGGTGAACGACTATCTCCTCTTTGGGGAAGGCGAGATGGTCGTCGGCCTCTTTAAGCAGGATCACCCCGCACTGTCGACGCAGCTGCTGGGTTCCGGCGAGATCGTCGCCGTCCTGCCGGAGGGCCAGGCCGCTGCCTATCCAGCCGATGCGGTCAGCGATGTCGCCGATCTCTTGCGTGGCAGCCTGATAGGTTTTGAACCGACCACCCCGCATGGGCAAGCAATCTCGGAATATCTAGCGGCGCGTGGCATTCGGTACGAACCCGACACGATCGTTCGCTTCGCCGAGGCAGCCTGCCAGATGGTTCAAGTCGGGCTGGGCTTCGCTTTCGTCGACAGCTTCACCGCGGCGAGCTTCGAATGGGCGGGTTTCGCGATCAGAAAACTGCCGGACGCGCCGAGAATGAACGTCTTCGTCCATGTCCATGTCGAACGCGGGCTGTCCTCCTTCGGGCGGATGCTGAAGGAGGCGGTGAGAGCCGAGGTGGAGGGCGAGCTCTCCCGGTTCGCGAATGCGACATCTGCGGGCAATCGGGATCAGCCGAGCAGTATGGCGCCCTGAGCGGTCAGTGCGCTTCTGACGTCCTGAAGACAAAACACTTCGGAAGATGACGCCATCTGTGCTGCGGACACTCCGGCCGCCTGCCCGGTCGCGAATGCCGTGCCCATGACTCGGATCGAGCCGAAGGCTTTGCTGTCAGCCCCGATCAGGCGACCGGCTACCAGTAGGTTGGCGATGCCGGCCACGCGCAGCGCGTCCAGAGCTATCCCGAAGAAGCCCTTGCCGCCGACATGGATATATTCCTGCACGCCCGGAGAATGGTGGATTTCCATCGGCCAGCCACCGAGCGCGACCGTGTCGTCGGGAACGCTGCCCGCCACGATCTCTTCGGCAGCGACGCGGCCTACGGTTGTCGGCCTGCGGGATTCCCTGATCCCGATCTGCGGGCCGGTCGAGGCGACATAGGCGTTCCGGAACGGGCCGCCTACGTGCCGAAGCGCCGACACCAGATGCCAAGACGCTTCGCGCGCCGCGATCTCGCTCTGTCCGATCCCGACCGCATCCGTGGGGTCGGTCTCGAAATCCAGCGCCATCCACCAGACCTCCGTACTTCCGGGAATGTCCAGCACGACACCGCCATTGTCGCGGGCCCGGATCAGCGGATCCTGTGCGTTGTAGAAGCCGCACGCCGTCCGAAACGCATCGCGGGACGTCTGCCAGTCTCGATCGACCCCGCCGACCCTGACGGGCAGGGAAGCCGGCTGCATTCTCAGAATAGCGCCGCGTCGCGAAGGTCCGGCAAGATGCCAGAGATTGCCTTCTCCGGATGCGTCGATGAAAGCCTTGGCCTCGATGCGCGCCACTCCAAAGTCGCCTCCGACCGCGATCGATTCGATCCTGCCGCCGGCGACGGCGACATCGCAAAGCGAGGCGCGATAGAGGATCTGGATGCCATGCCGGGCTGCCGCGCGGTCGATGGCAATCTTGAGGGCTTCCGGATTCAGCGGAATGATCCAGTTGCCTGTCGACTTGATGCGGCGAGGACTTACGTCCACGCCAAGTCTCTCGAGCGCATTCAGAACGTCGAGGGCGGCGCCCCCCACCACCGGCGTGGCCTCCTGAGTGTTTGCGAACAAGCCGCAATAGGCGAGCACGGACGATGTCGTAGCGGCCCCGCCGGCGAAGCCATAGCGCTCGATCAGGATCGTCCGCGCGCCGACATTCGATGCTCCGATGGCGGCAGCAATGCCCGCCGAGCCGGCGCCGACGATGGCCACGTCGCATTCAAATAAGGATGTCGCCACGCTCATCTTAACCCCTGTATTCGCCTTCAGTCTCGCGGGGCGATACGGAGGCGCTCGGGGCGCAATGTGCACCGCGGCCGGCTGGCCAGCGAATTCCAATACGGTGCTGGCCGTTGTCATCAGGCTATAGCTATCGCGATCCGGTCATGAAGCGTCTCTGAGCAACTGCCAGGCCGAACGAACTGCCCGTTCCTTCATGTTCTCATGACATATCGGCTGGAGGTTTTCGATCGTGACGGGCACGGTCGGAAGTGCTCTGGTACGGGATCAGGCACGCCGAAGGCACCTCGTGCCTTCAGAAGAGGGGATAGTTGTCATGCGTCATGGTCTTTTCGCAGCCGTCATCGGAACGCTGGTTTCATGGAATTGTAGCGCCCAGGCGCAGACGACACTTGCGGCCGTCAAGGCTCGGGGCGAACTTTTGTGCGGCGTCGGCGAGAATTTCGCCGGCTTCTTTTCACCGGACGCCGCGGGCAAATACACTGGGTTCGATGTCGATTTTTGCCATGCCGTTGCCGCCGCCGCCCTGGGCGATGCTCAGAAGGTCAAGTTCCTCCCTGCAACGCCCTCCGCGCGCTTCCCGCAATTGCAATCGGGTCAGGTCGATATTCTCTCTCGCGCCGTCACCGACACCTTCTCGCGCGACGCCAGCCTCGGGCTCGATTTTCCGATCTTCACCTTTTATGACGGCCACGCGCTGATGGTGGCGAAATCGCTTGGCGCTAAATCCGCGAAGGATCTCGACGGTGCGAACGTCTGCACGCAGACTGGCCTGTCGACCGAAGTAATCGTTGCCGACTATTTCAAGTCAAACAAGATGACCTACAAGCCCGTGGTCTTCGATGCGCGAGACCAGGCCCTCGCCGCCTTTGAGAAGGGGCGTTGTGACGTGTTCTCTTCCGATCGTTCGACCCTGTTCGCTTACCGGGCGGCGCTTTCGAATCCCGATGGTTTCGTCGTCCTCGAAGAGTCGATCTCCAAGTCCCTGAACGGCCCGACCGTGCGTCACGGCGATAACAACTGGGCCGATATTGTGCGCTGGACGGGTTATGTCCTGATCGCCGCCGAGGAATTCGGCGTCACCTCGAAGAACGTCGATGCGATGAAGGCCGATCCCAATGCGCCGGCCGAAGTCCGCCGCATGCTGGGTGCCGAGGGAGGCTTCGGCCAGATGCTCGGCTTGTCCGACGACTGGGGCTATCGGATCATTAAGACCCTCGGGAACTACGGAGAAATCTACGACCGCCATATCGGCTCCGGCGGCAAGTTCAGCATTCCTCGCGAGAAGACCTTGAATGCTCTCTGGAAAAACGGTGGCGCTCTAATCGCGCCTTCCTTCCAGTAACATCGCGATCGCTGGTGAACGATATGGAGGCGCGCCTCGAAGCCACGGCGCCGAGGACCAGCCGGCTGCGCGTTACGCGCTCGAACGGCGACCTGGTCGGCACGCTCGTCCAGATCGCGCTCATCTGCGGCCTGGCGTTCGGAAGTTGGTCCATCGTGTCGACGACGATGGGCAATCTCAGCGCCCGAGGGATCACGACGGGCTTCGCCTTCTTGTCGCGCCCGGCCGGTTTCGACGTCGCCTTCTCGCTCCTGCCCTTTAGTTCCGCCAGCCCGTTATGGATGGCATTGCTGGTTGGGATCACCAACACCCTCTTCCTCGCCGTCACCGGAATGGTACTCGGGACGCTTCTTGCGCTAGTGGTCGTCTCGTTTCGCCTTTCGAAGAGCCCCTTGGCCGCCCATCTGGCTGCCGGCTATATCGGCCTGTTCCGCAACACGCCGATCCTTTTGCACCTGCTGTTCTGGTACTTCGCCGTTTTCTCGGCGATGCCTAACGCCCGCAACGGCTTCGTAGTCGACAATGCGGTGTTCTTGAACAATCGCGGTCTCTTCACGCCCTGGCCCGAACTCGCCTGGTGGGGATGGCTGGTCGCGTGCGCAGTCGGAACACTCCCAATCATCGCATCGCGTAGGGTTCGCAGGCAGCGTCCGACTTCGGCTTTCGCACGCACGGATCTGGCTCTCGCCGCGGGCCTGATCCTCTTCATGGCCTTCGTTGTGAGCGCTGCTCCGCGGTGGGAGGTTCCGGTGCGCGCCGGGCTCGGCATGAGGGGGGGCGGCCTGGTCATCCCCGAGCTCATGGCCGTGATCGTCGCGATGTGCACCTATTCCTCCGCCTTCATCGCCGAGCTTCTGCGCGGCGCTATCGAGGGCATCGACCGTGGCCAAACCGAAGCAGGTCAGGCACTTGGTTTGAATGAGCGAGCGATCTCCAGGCTGGTGATACTGCCCCAGGCGATCAAGGTGGTGATCCCGCCGCTCACCAATCAATACGTCAACATGGTCAAGCAGACTGCCATCGTCGCCGCGATCGCCTTTCCCGACCTAATGCTGATCATGGGCAAGACGGTTCTCACCCAGACCGGACAGGCGATCGAGTCGCTTATCATCGTGACGTCGGTCTATCTCGTCATCAGCCTGGCGGCGGCGGGACTGATGCATCTCTATGCCGGCAGGCTGAAAGCGGCGGGGCAAGGCAGATGACCGTTCAGCCTGGGCTGATGAATGTGCACAGGCCGCCGTCACCAAATCCTATGGTGGATTTCGTTCGGCGCAGCTTTTCCGACGGCCCTACCAGCCTGGTCACGATCCTGGCTCTGGTGGTACTGATCGGGGGCGGGATTCCGCTGCTGAACTGGGCATTGTTCAACGCCGATTTCGTCGGGAGCGCTCCCGCCGATTGTCGGCGCGTGGGGGCCTGCTGGGTCTTCATTTCTCAGAAGGCCGGGCAGCTCTTCTACGGCTTCTATCCGCAAGAGCTGCGATGGCAAGTCAATGCCTCGATGGTCGTCACCGCGCTCGGACTCATCGGTGCCTTCGCCGCAGCTCAACGTTATCAGATCGCGCTGGCTGGTGCCATCTACGCCCTCTCGGTCAGCATGAGCTTTACAGTCTTCGGTGGTCGGCTTCCGGGCATGACCGCCGTGCCTGTCGAGAAGTGGGGCGGCCTCACCCTCACGCTGTTACTGTTCGGAATTGGCGTGGGCGTCTCTTTTCTGTTCGGGGGCCTGCTCGCCATGGGGCGCAGGTCCGATAAGCCGCTGATCCGTTCTATCGCTTCCGTCTATGTCGAGTTCATGCGTGGCGTGCCGTTGATCGCGATCCTCTTCGTGGCCGTGATCCTTCTACCTCTATTCCTGCCCTCTGGCGCTGACGCCAATCTGTTCCTCCGGATCGTAGTCGGGATCTGCCTCTACACTTCGTCCTACATGGCCGAAGCCATTCGCGCCGGCCTAGATGCGGTTCCGACCGGCAGTCGGGAGGCGGCCTACGCTCTGGGACTGTCGCGCTGGAACACGCAGAAGCTCGTCGTGTTCCCTCAGGCGCTGACGATTTCGCTTCCCGGACTGATCAACACGATGGTCGCGCTGGCGAAGGACACCTCGCTCGTGATCATCGTTGGCGTCCACGACCTGCTGGGATCGACGCAGCTCGCCATTGGTGACGTTTCGTGGGGAAATGTCCTCTGGGAAGGATATTTCTTCGCTGGCACAGTCTATTTTCTGATGTGCTACGTGCTGAATTTCATTGGCCGGCGGCTTGAGATAAGGGCGCGCCGCACGACCGCGCGATAAATTGCTTCGCGGGCGGCCAGAGTTTTGACGCGTTGCGCCACTTCCTGACATTGGGTCTTTGCCCGCAAGCAGACATACCGATGTCGATGATTTCAAGAACACCGCTCAACCGCGCACTTAAGAGAATAGAAGGGCCTCGGGCCTGAAAAGCACGGCCGCCGCTTCACCTACTACCGGTTTTGCGACCAACGAGGACCCTATCTTGGAACCCCAGCGATCAACAGGCGCGTCAGTCTGTCCCTCAGACGCGGCGCCGCCCAGTCCAGGAACGCCCGGATCTTGACGGGGATTTGCCCCTGGCTCGCATATACGAGCTGGACGGGTATCGGCTCCGGCGCGAACTCCTCGAGGAGAGGCACGAGCGCGCCCGATCGAAGCTCGTCGACGATCTGATAGGAAAGCACGCGGGCGATCCCGAGCCCGGCGACGGCCGCGTCGACTGCCGCTTCGATCGAGTTGACCGCAAGCCGCGGATACGGCTCGACCGACAGCAGCGGGTTGTCGCCCCGGTAGCGCCATTCCGGCGAAACCGAGAAGCCGCGAAAGGTGATGCCGTCATGGTCCTTCAGATCGTCCGGTGAGACGGGTGTTCCCCGGCGCGCCAGGTAATCCGGGCTGGCGCAGATCAACCGACGGACCTGCCCGACCCGTGTCGCCATCAGGCTGCTGTCCTCTAGATGGCCGAGCCGGATGCCGACATCGAGATGCTCCTCGATCAGGTTGACGTGCCGGTCGCTGAGCTGCAGGCGAAGATCGATCTTCGGGTATTCGGACAGGAACTTCACCGCGATTGGCAGGAGGTGGCGACGCCCGAAGACGACCGGCGCGGTCACGGCCAGCTCGCCGCGCGGCTCGCGGAACTCTCCCGCCGCGGCGCGTTCCGCCTCATCGACCTGCTCCAGGATGCGCTGGGATGCCGCGACATAGCCACGACCGGCGTCCGTCAACTCAACCCGCCTGCTGGTTCGGACCAGCAGGCGCGTGCCCAGATGCTGTTCGAGGTCCTGGACCTTGCGGCTGACCGTCGCGAGCGGCGCACGCAGACGGCGCGCCCCGGCCGAGAGGCTGCCCTCCTGGACGACGGCGAGCAGCACGGACATGGCGTCCAGCCGATCCATGAAGCCTTTCATAATACGGGAGGAAACGTTCCGATTTCTCAGGATACTCCAGCAAATTAGGAACGTCTAGATTCTTGCTTAGCCGAACACTTCCAGTCCTTTTCAGCAGGAGCCACCGATGACCGATCTGTCCCGACGCGCCTTTGCCTTCTCCCTTCCCGCACTCTCGCTTGCAGCCGGTGTGGCCGTGCCCGTCGGGGGCGCTTTTGCCCGTCAGGCCTCTGTCGACAGCAAGGCGGCCATGCCTCTCGCCCAGATCAAGCTTGGTCGCTTCACGGTGACTGCGCTTGCGGACGGGTTCGCGGATATGCCCTTCGCCTTTTTCACAGGCCGCACGCCGCGAGAGATCGAGCAGGCGGCTAATGCGCAGTTCGCCGCCAAGCCCGGCGGCATCCGGCTGTCTTCAACCAGTACCTGATCGAGGACGGCGAGCGCCGGATTCTCGTCGATACCGGGCCTGCCGGGGCATTCGGCAAGACCGGCGACCTGCCCTCGGCGCTGCAGTCGATTGGCATCACACGCGACATGATCGACGCCGTCATCGTCACGCATATGCATGTCGACCATCTTGGCGGCCTGGTGGCGGGAGGCAGGCGCAATTTCGCGAAAGCCGAGATCTACGTCGACCGTCGCGATGTCGCGTACTGGACTGACCCCGCCAAGCGCTCGGCCGCGCCGGATTTCCTGAAGAGCAGCTTTGACGCCTCGGCCGATCTGGTGCGCCTCTACCCGAAATTGCAGGCGATCGATGGCGAGCGTGAGATCGTGCGCGGGGTCTCGATCATCGACCTTACGGGGCATACGCCCGGTCATATCGGGGTGCGCGTCGAGGACGGCGGCAAAAGCCTGCTGATGGTTTCGGACATGCTCTTCCATCCCTCTCTCCATCCGGTCTCAGCCGATATCGGCTTCGTCTTCGAACAGGACCCCAGTGCTGCGCGGGCGACGAGGGCGCGCTTCTTCCCGCGCGCAGCGGAGGAGAAAGCCCTGATCGCAGCGACGCATATGCCGTTTCCCGGCCTCGGCCACATCGTCTCCGACGGCGGGCAGATGCGCTGGCTAGCCGCCGAATGGGCGCATCAGGGCTGAACCTCCCGATCGCCGTTGGTTTCGAAGGACATGCTTTCTCGGGCCGGTGGTGCCGCCGGTCTACCCCTTCTCAGGAGGCCGTTATGCTGCACAAATATCTGGAGATCGCCTCGACCCCAGCTGTGAAGGCCGCGCGCCGGCACTTTGGAAGCGCTGCCCAATACGCCCGGATCGATGGCACGCTCGATCCGCAAGGCGCGCCTCGCAACGACCGGATCGGGCCCGACGAGGCGGACTTCATCACGGCGCGAGACGGATTCTATCTCGCCTCGGTCTCGGAAACGGGATGGCCCTATGTCCAGTTCCGCGGGGGGCCTGCAGGCTTCCTGAGGGTCCTCGACGAGACCACGCTTGGCTTCGCTGACTTCCGCGGCAACCGACAATACGTCACCACCGGCAATGTTGCCGGCAACGACCGTGTCTCACTGTTCCTGATGGACTATGCGCATCGGCGGCGGCTGAAAATCTTTGGCCGCATGCGGCTCGTCGATGCGAATGATGATCCGGATCTTGCAGCCCGCCTGGGCCTTGCCGACTACCCGGCAACTGTCGAGCGAGCCGTCTCGATCTCGGTCGAAGCCTTCGACTGGAACTGCCCGCAGCACATCACGCCGCGTTTCACCGAAGCCGAGATCGCCGCGATGCTGGAACCGGTCAAGGCCAGGATGGCGGCGCTCGAAGCCGAGAATGCCCGCCTGCGAACCGCGACTGGCGTCGCAGGCTGAACCTCAATTCCTTGACCGAAGGTCGCCATCATGGATCTCATCACCACCCCGTTCGGCTTTCAGACAACCGCAAGTGATGTCGTCGCGGGCGTCGATCTGACCGGCAAGCGCGCCATCGTCACGGGCGGCGCTTCCGGCATCGGCATCGAGACAGCGCGCGCGCTTGCAAGCGTGGGCGCAGAGGTCACGCTTGCAGTCCGCCGTCCACAAGACAGCGAGCTCATCGCCGAGGAGATCCGGCAGTCGACGCAAAACCGGCGGGTCCATGTCGCTCCGCTCGACCTTGTCGATCCGCTGTCGATCCAGGCGTTCATCGCGGCTTGGCAAGGACCGCTCGACATTCTCGTCAACAATGCCGGGATCATGGCGCTCCCAGAACTCGAACGCACACCACAGGGATGGGAGATGCAGTTCGCCACGAATTTCCTGGGGCATTTCGCGCTGACCCTAGGACTGCATCCGGCGATGCGCGCCGCAGGTCACGCGCGCATCGTATCGCTCAGTTCCAGCGCCAACATGTTCGCACCCGTCATCTTCGACGATCTACACTTCGATTTTATGCCTTATGCGCCATTCGTGGCCTATGGACAGGCCAAGACGGCATGCGTGCTCCTTGCCGTCGAAGCGACGCGTCGATGGAGAGAGGACGGTATCCTCGCCAACGCCCTCAACCCCGGCGCCATCGCGACCAATCTGCAAAAGCACACCGGCGGACTCAGGACGCCGCCCGCTTTACAGAAGACGCCCCAGCAGGGCGCTTCGACGTCCGTCCTGCTGGCGGCATCGCCCCTGCTCCAGGGCGTCGGTGGGCGCTACTTCGAAGACTGCAACGAGGCTCCCGTCGTCTCGCGGCGGCCAACGGATTTCAGCGGCGGCGTTGCGCCTTACGCCATCGACGCAGCAAACGCGCGTCGGCTTTGGGATGTGGCGACAGCTCTGATTTCATCGAAGCCAGACTGAATTCACGTCGGCAATCTGTGCAGCTCTCGGTTGATAAGAATGAGGGCAAATTTGACCATGCGACGACCTTCCGTGGGAAAAGCGTAACTATGGACCTCGATCCGAGTTTCATGCAGGGCCCATTGGAGAATGCGGCAATTCCTGGTCCGCCTCAAGCCAGACGCTCAGGATTGAGCCTGACTTCCTCAACCGACAACCTGAGCGACTCCTGGCTGGCCGATGCCGTTCGGCTGCGACGCCTCTGCCGCGACACCAAGGCCGTGTGTGCTGGTCAGCCACGGCTTTTCACCGCGCCCTGGTAGGAAGCTGTTCTTGTTCATGGCGGCGGTGAACGTTGCCGCGAGCGATATCCCTGTGTGAGCGGATGGCTTAGGCTTGTCGCATGGGACTCTTGACCTTCAGCATAAACGTCACCCTGGACGGCTGCGTCGATCATCGGGAGGGCATCGCCGACGACGAGACGCATGCGTTCTTCACTCGCCTCATGGATGAAGGCGGGCAATGCTTTGGGGCCGCGTTACCTATGAAATGATGGAGAGCTACTGGCCGGCCGTCGCTCGCGGCGACGTAGAGGCGCCGCCGGCGATCCGTGAGTGGGCGGTGAAGCTGGAGGCGAAGTCGAATTCGTGGTGTCTGCGACGCGCAAAGACTTCTCTTGGACCAACAGCCATCACGTCGCCGGCGACCTGCGGCTCGGTGTGCAGAGGCTCAAGGATGCGACCCGGCGGGCGTCCTGCTCGGGAGCGGCCAGCTCGCTACCGCGCGCTGGACCAGTTGGACCTGATCGACGAGTACAGGCTCCTCTTCCAGGATCGCGGGCCATGGCACGACGCTCTACGAGGGCGGGCTGCCCAGTACGCGACGGCTAGGACTGGTCTCGGCGAAGCCGCTCCGCAACGGCGCGGTCGCTATGCACTACCGGCGTGAACGCTGACCGTAAGCAGCCTCTGCGGCTCGGTTTAGGGAGCCGGTCATTCTCGTGGTGGAGAGCCTCGAGGCCGCCTCGCGTCACTAGCGGACCCTGGCTCGCCGCTAAAAGCGGACGTTCTAGATCGGTGTGAGCTGGCGATCGATTCCGACCTGCGGCCGTCAAAACGCATTCTTAGGATCGACCAGCATTCCGAGAGCCAAGAAGAGCGCTAGTACCTCATCGGGTTCGCCGCGTTCTAGAACATGACCTCGCCCTGGTCCTCGCCGTCCCAGTAATGGATGTGGCTCGCACGGACCTTCAGCATAATCATGCCCGGGGTCTCGATCCCGTCCGGAAACCAGCGCTCGAGATCATCGACCCAATGCGCCGCGAACTCTGCCTTGTCGCGAACGAGGCTCGCTTCGCCGCCGACGCTGATGAAGATGCCCGGTTTCCCGAGCAGGCTCTTGCCGGCCGAAAAGGTCAGGCCGACTTTCGGATCGCTTGCGATCTCACCGACGAAAGCCGCCGTCTCATAGGCAAAGAACCAGGAATCGCCGTCATATTCCACTTCGCCATTATTGCTCATCGGCCGGCTGGCCAACTCTCCCCCGGTCGTCTTCGTCGAAAGCATGCAGAAGTCGATGTCCTGCATCTTCTCGGAGATGTCCTTGAGGGTCATGGCCATGAGATCGCTCCTTAACGGCGTGTGGGTCAGATCATCAGCGAACGGCCCGCCTCTGCTTCTGTTCCGATCCATGGCAATTGGACGCACCGCGGCGATACGGAACCCGCCGCAGCGTGATCGAGCTAGGCTCATGGCGTGATCGGAACCATGGCTGTCGGGGCGCGGACGCCTGGTACAGAGTCATCGCAGGCCTTCTGCCAGTGAAAGCGCTGCGCCTGACGCGCGCCCTGACCGGCAATCGCGAGGCCACCAACGCGGCCGATACGGCCTTCGGGCCGCTATGGGAGCTGTTTGGCACACACGGCAGCAGCCTGAGGGGGATGTGCCTCATCGCCGATCATCTTGAGCTGAGCGCCGGGCGACCGCCCCTACCCATCCAGCCGCTGGATGTCAGCAGACAAGGCCGTCGCCGAAGCGCTAAAATTTCTTATTTGATAGTTAGTGAAGAACGGCGAAATGCGCCATAAGCTGACTCTGGCAGCCTGCTGCAGAGCAGACATCCAAACACAGATTGTACTGGCGCGGACAATTCCTGGCTCCGCTCAAACGCCCCGCAAGCAGTTGCAATGCCTTACCGACAAGGAGACGGTCGGCCGCTCGCCAGCCCTACCAAGATAGCGTCTCAACTAGTCCGCCTGAACGATACGCAATCCGATCCCGCGCCGTCATAGGACGTTCGCGCTGATCCGTAGGCGTTCAGGCGCCAGCATGCCAGTGATCCAGTCGACGAAGGCGATGATGTCGGAATTGGTGCGATCTTCCCGGCGATAGAGCAGGCGATGTGCTATCGCGGAAATCCCAAGCGCCCCGAACGGCATAACCAGCGTGCCGCGACGCAGATGGTCGTGCGCCTGCAAGGTCGATTCGAGCGCGAGACCAAGACCATCCGCAGCGACCGTGAGCGCGAGATGGGCGCGGTCGAACTGCAGGCCGCGCGGGTTGAGCGGCACCAGCGGCGCGTGCCGCGCCGACCACTGGTCCCATGGCACCACGCAGCGCAGTGAATGGATCAGCGGGACGCGGGCGATGTCGGCGGGGTTCGTCAGCCGGTGCTCGGCGATGAAGCCCGCGGACGCCATCGGCACGATCAACTCCTCGGCCAGCGGCACCGCCTCGCAGGATTCCGGCACCGGGCGCGCATACTGGATGTCGACGAGGATACCGTCCTGGCCAAGCCGCGCCGGCTCATGGCTGGCGTAGAGCGCGATGTCGATCGCCGGGTGCTCGCGCAGAAACTGCCCGAGCCGCGGCACCAGCCACAATGTCGCAAAGCTCGGCGAGCAGTGGATCGGCAGGCGGCGCACGCCGGCGCCCGATGCGACGCGGCTGGTCGCGGTCACGAGCCTGGCAAAACTCTCCCCGATGGAGGCGCTGTAGGTCAGCGCTTCCTCGGTCGGCACGACGCTGCGCTTGACGCGCAGGAAGAGCTGGCGGCCCAGCATGCCTTCCAGCGCTCGCATCTGGTGGCTGATCGCCGACGGCGTCAGGCTCAGGAGCTTGGCCGCACCGGCAAAGCTGCCGGCCTCCATCACGGCCCGGAAGGTCGAGAGCCACTGCAGAGGCGGCAATCCACCGATCATCAGCGAATGCAGCTCATCGATACCGGCATCCTTATTCGTTATTGCTCGCTTATTCCGCCATGCTAGCACTCGTCAATGAGGAATGCAGCTCACCAAAAGAAGCTGCTGACGACAGGGAGAAGACGTCGCCCGCGACAGGCGGGAGGCGGAGATCGGCGGACGACGTCACGTCCGCCCGTCAGTCGCGACCGGCCGCCCATGGCGGCTCGGCACGCTTTTCCCGTTCGTCGGTTTCTCGCTCGATGAGGCTGGCCGATCCCCGATCGGCCCAGGGCGGAAGGCTTGAGACGACATGAACCTGCATCGCATGCTGCTCGAACGGAAGGCTGCCGGGAAGCCGGTCACGGTCGCCATCATCGGCGCCGGAAAGTTCGGAACGATGTTCCTCTCGCAGGCCCGCAATACCGACGGCATGCATATCGTCGGTGTTGCGGATCTCAACACCAATCGAGCCCGGTCCCAGCTCAAGCTCGCCTGCTGGTCCGACGCGCAGTACGCGGCCGCCACGATCGACGACGCGCTCAAGAACGGCGCTACGCTCATCACCGACAATGCCGACAGCCTGATCACGCATCCCGCCGTGGAGGTGATCATCGAGGCGACCGGCGATCCCGGCGCCGGCATCGCCTTCGCGCTCAAGGCGATCGAGCACGGCAAGCACATCATCATGGTCAATGTCGAGGCCGACGCGGTCGCCGGCCCGATCCTGGCGCGAAAGGCGAAGGCCGCCGGCGTCGTCTATTCGCTGGCCTGGGGCGACCAGCCGGCCCTGATCGCCGACCATGTCGACTGGGCTCGCGCGGCGGGCTTCAAGGTCGTCAGCGCCGGCAAGGGCACGCGCTACCACCCGACCTACCACCAGTCGACGCCCGATACGGTCTGGGACATCCTCGACAAATACATGAAGATCAAGGATCGCAATTCGATCAATCCCAAGATGTTCAATTCCTTCGTCGACGGCACGAAGTCTGGCATCGAGATGACGGCGGTTTGCAACGCGACGGGCCTGCACTCGCAGGCCGAGGGGCTCTCGTTCCCGCCGGCGACGCGCTTCGAGCATGCCGAGATCTGCAAGCCCAAGGCCGATGGCGGCGTGCTCGAACGGGCGGGCGTCACCGAGGTGACCTCCTCGGTCTATCGCGACGGCACGGACGTGCCGCATTCGCTGGTAATGGGCACCTATGTCGTGTTCGAGAGCGACAGCGCCTATAGCGAGGAGTGCTTCCGCGAATACAGCATGCTGCCCGACAAGAGCGGCAAGTATTCCTGCCTCTACCGGCCGATCCACATGATCGGGCTCGAGCTCGGCATCTCGGTCGCGTCGGCTGCCCTGCGCAAGGAAGCGACCGGCGCTCCCATCATGTTCAACTCCGACGTCGTCGCCACCGCCAAGCGTGCGCTCAAGGCCGGAGAGATGCTCGACGGCGAAGGCGGGTTCTGCGTCTGGGGCAAGCAGACCCCGGCTACGGCCTCGCTCGACCAGGGCTATCTGCCGCTTGGCCTGGCCCATAACGTCAAGCTCAAGACCGACATCGCCGAGGGCCAGCGCCTGAAATGGAGCGATGTCGCCTACGACCCGGCCAATACCGCCGTGAAGGTCCGGCGTGAAATGGAGGCAGCCTTCGCACGCCCCAATACCTAGGCGGCGTGAGCGATTCCGTGACGGGGCGCGCATCTGCGCCCCGTCACGACACCCCAGAGCCCGATAACGGGCCGAACGACAACAGAGGAGGAAACACCATGACCACCAAGGGACGATTCTTTCCGACACGCCGCGCGGCACTGCGCGGGCTTGCCGCAGGCGCTTCGCTGATCGCCATGCCGGGCGTGCTCAGGGCCCAGAAGATCAGCTGGATCGGCGCCAACGCCGCCTCGCAGCAGGATTTCATCGGCGTCAGCCTCGACTTCTTCGGCAAGCGCCTGGGCGAGCTCAGCAAGGGCCAGATCGATGTCGCCAGCCATCATGGCGGCGCGCTCGGCGGCGAGCGCGAGCATGTCGAGGCCGTCCTGCAGGGCGCGATCCAGATCGCGACACCGGGCCAGGGCGTCGTCGCCGGCTGGTATCGCCCGGCCGAGGTCTGGACCCACCCCTATCTGTTCAAGGATGTCGCCCACAAGGATCGCGTCTGGGACACGATGCGGGCCGAATACCAGGAGGACATCGCCAAGGCCGGCAAGCTCAGGCCGCTGGGGGCGATCCCGCGCATGCCGCGCATGCTCTCCTGCAACCGGGTCGTGAAGGTCCCGGCCGACATGATGGGGCTGAAGATCCGCGTGCCGGAAACGGCGCTGTGGCGCCGCACCTTCGAGCTCTTCGGGGCCTCGCCGACACCCCTGCCCTTCCCCGAGGTCTTCCAGGCGCTGAAGTCGAGCGTGATCGACGGCCAGGAGAACCCGATGGGCCTGACCTTCAACTCCGGCATCTTCGACGCCAACACGCATCTCTCGCTGACCGAGCACATGATGCAGGACAACTGCATCCTGATGGGCGACCAAGCCTATCAGAAGCTGACGCCGGAGCTGCGCAAGGCCGTCGACCAGGCGGCGCGCGACATGGAGGCCGAGATGCGGCCGAAGGTGATCGCCGACGATGTCCGCATCCTGGAGCTGATCAAGGCCAAGAAGATCGTGATCTCCGAGGTCGACAAGGCGGCCTTCACCGCAACGGTGAAGAACCTGACCACCGAGTTCCCTGCCGGCAAGAAATGGGCCGACCGCATCGGCCAGATCGCCTGACCAGAGCCCGATGCCGCCTGCGCGCCGCCTCGGCTTCTTGCCGGGGCAGCGCGCGAGCGCGTCGCGACGCCCACCCGGCAAGACAGCGGAGCTCTCCATGAAGGCGCTCATCGGCAGGCTATCGGACATCGTCACCGAGACCGCCAAATTCGCGCTCGGCCTCTGCGTCGCGGCGATCGTGTTGATCACGCTGGCGGCGGTGTGGTGGCGCTATGTCGTCAACGCGCCGATCGCGTGGATCGAGCAGGTCTCGAACATCCTGTTCATCTGGATCACCTTCATCGGCGCCGCGGTGCTCTACCGCCAGAAGCTGCATATCGGCGTCGACATGTTCATCGGCATGCTGAAGGGCCGCGCCCAGGAGGTGATGTTCTGGCTGATCGAGATCTCCAACCTGATCTTCATCACGGTGCTGTTCATCTACAGCGTGAAGCTCTCGATCGACGTCCTGCCCAACACCTATGGCGCGCTCGATATCACTCCGGCCTGGTTCTACGTCTCCGCGCCGGTCTCCTGCGCGATGATGATGCTCTATTTCGTCGAGAAGATCGTCGATCCCTCGAAAAGGCAGCCTGTCGGCGTCGCGGGGGAATTCTGACGATGAGCACGATCCTGATCGGCAGCTTCTTCCTGCTGCTGGCGCTCTCTGTCCCGATCGCGTTCGCGATGGGGCTGGCCACCATCGCCGCGATCATGGCGCATGGCTCGCTGCCGATGTCGATCCTGGCGCAGCGCACGCTCGTCGGCGCCGATTCCTATGCGCTGCTGGCGATTCCGTTCTTCATCCTGGCCGGCAACCTGATGAATGGCGGCGGCATCACCCACCAGATCATCAATCTCGCCAATGCCATGGTCGGCCGGTTCCGCGGCGGGCTGGCGCTGACCTCGGTGACGGCGGCGATGATCTTCTCAGGGCTCTCGGGATCGGCTGCGGCCGACGCCTCGGCGCTCGGCAAGGTCCTGATCCCGGCGATGAAGAAGCAGGGCTATGGCGGCGGCTTCGCCGCCGCGCTGATGGCTTCGGCCTGCGTCAACGGGCCGATCATCCCGCCCTCGATCCCGCTCGTCATCTACGGGCTGTCGGCGGGCAAGGGCGTCTCGATCATCGCCTTGTTCCTCGGCGGCATCGTGCCGGGCGTGCTGCTGGCACTCTCGCTGATGGTCGCGGCCTACTGGATTTCCGTGAAGCGCAACTATCCCGTCTCGGAATCGGTGCCGGTTCGCCAGATTCCCCGCCTGATCCTCCCGGCGAGCTGGGCTTTGATGATGCCGGTGATCATCCTGATCGGCGTCACCGGCGGCGTCGTCACGGTCACCGAGAGCGCGACCATCGCCGTGGTCTATGCCGCTTTCATCGGCTTCTTCGTCTACAAGGAACTCAGCATCAAGACGATCTGGCCGATCCTGGTCCAGACAGCGCTCGATACGGCGCTGGTGATGTTCATCATCGCCCTGTCGTCGGGCTTCGGCTGGCTTCTGGCGGTCTCGGGCACGCCGCGCGCCATTGCGAGCTGGATCGCCTCGGTCTCCTCGGATCCGACGATCATCCTGATGATGATCAACGTCTTCCTGCTGATCATCGGCATCTTCATGGAGCCGCTGCCGGCGATGTTCATCCTGATCCCGGTGCTGGTGCCGGTGGTGCAGGCGGTGGGCATCGACCTCGTCCATTTCGGGCTGGTGATGGTGTTCAACCTCTGCCTGGGGCTGATCACGCCCCCCGTGGGCATCCTGCTCTACATCTGCGCCAACTTCGCCAATGTGACGCTCGAGGAGGAGAGCCGGGAACTGGGTCCGTTCCTCGGCGCCGGTTTCATCGTGCTGGTGATCATTTCGCTGTTTCCGGCGACGGTGCTCTGGCTGCCGAGGTTACTTGTAGATTACGGCCGGTAGGTCCCGTCGCGGAGCAAACAGGCGATCGGGCGGCGGCGCGAGCCCAAGACCCTGTCAGGCAATGCCGAACGATAACGCGGCGTAGTCAGGGGCGATGAGATTACCCACAAACAGCTGCAGAGGGGCTCGAGGGGCGCGCCGCGCCAGCTCCCGACCTTGGGGGCTTGCCGAAAACCAGACGTTCATCGTTGGGCCGGTCGAGGTTCACGACGGCGCTCAAGCAACCAAATCAGGCGCTCGCCCGAGCCTTGGTCTCGGCGTGGAATTCCAGAAGGTCCTGAGCCAGCGCGACAACGGTGTCGGCCTTCAGCCTGGACGGCACGATCGTCTTTCCAATGCCATAGCGCATGAAGATCTCGTCCTGGTCGAGCGTGCGCACGGCGCCGGCCATCGTCCAGTTCGGGAAAAGCCGGGCCGGCACCTCTCGGGCGCCCATGACAACGACGTCGCGATGGCGGGGGTCGGCCTCGATGCGCCGGAACGTCGAGTAGACCTGCGCCTTTTCGCCCTCGAGGATCTGGAGGAAGCAAGTCCGGTCAAAGATCAGGTATCCGGTGATACCGTCGTTCTTGTTGTTCGCCTGCGATACCGTAACGATGCTGCGCAGCGCGTCCAATGGACTCATGGATGCGGAGGCGATCGTATTGCGGGAATAATAGACCAATTGGTAGGCGCTCACGTCGGCTCCAATAGCTGCGTACGAAATCCCCAATATCTCCCTTCGGTCGCGAGCCTTAATTTTTCCTTGAGAGGCGTTTCGGAAACTTAACTAGGCCGTGCGACATCTTGCTTCGGGCGGTCGCCCTTAGCCAATCTCGCGCGATTGTCGTGGAGCGCGAGACGAAGCAACTCCCGTGATAAACGCTAAATGAGCCTGGCCGCCGGCAGGCAAATCGGCATCACCAATCTCAAGAGGTTTTCTCGCAGTTCAGGATCTGATTGAAACTCTATCAACCGCCAGATCTGCGCACCGACCTCTTGAGTGAGCTGAACGAGCTCTTCTATGGAGCTGTTCGGAACCCGTTCAGCAAAGCCGAGCTTTGTTAGTTCATCAGCGCACCGCCGGACAGGATGCGAGGGATCCCGCCTGGCGGATGAAAGAATGACGCCCGCCAACATTGCAGAGGCCAGACGAACCAGTAGAGAAAAGGCGTCGCCATGAGGCATATTCGCTAACCCGCCAGAAATTTCGGGCAGGAGTTCGCTTCTCAACACAAAGTTGCTCCTCAAGGCGAGATGTCATCGATTAAGGCGGGTTCTTGTCAGAACTCATCCCATCCGGATGCTCCGCGCGAGTTGACAACCTTTCTCGACGGCTGACCCGTTCCGCGCTGCTGTGTTTTGGCCGCTGTTGGTTTCGAGAACGCGGCCTCGACCTGCTTACGAAGGCGATGGGGAGCTTGCGATGCCGACCCATCGGACGCCTCGGTGCGGTATCCCGCGACGAGGAGATTCAGCTGGGCGATACGGTCTGCCAAAGCGTTGGCAGATGCGGCACTTTCCTCCGCCAGAGCTGCGTTCGACTGGGTCATCTCGTCTAGATGCGCAACCGTCTGGCTCATCTCGTCGATGCCATTCGCCTGCTCGCTGCTCGCGGCTGAAATATCTGCGATGGTCGAGGCTACTTTTTGCGACGTCTCGAGAATAATCGTCAGAGCGTCTCCCGCCTTGCGCACCAGCTTGACGCCGTCGCTGACTTCGACATTTGAGGACGAAATGAGAGCCGAGATATCTTTTGCAGCCTCACCTGACCGCTGAGCTAGCGTACGCACCTCGCTTGCCACCACAGCAAACCCCTTGCCTGCGTCACCTGCGCGAGCGGCTTCCACCGCCGCGTTGAGCGCAAGCAGGTTCGTCTGGAATGCAATGTCATCAATGACCCGCGTGATGGCCTGGATCTTTTGCGAGGCATCCTCGATCCGCGCCATTGCTCTGACAGCCTCCATGGCGATGTCGCCGCCGGACTGCGCCGCATTCGTCGCCGCCTCGGCGAGCGTCGCGGCGTTACGAGCGTTCATCGCTGAGGCCTTGACGCTCGCAGCAAGTTCTTCGGTCGTTGCAGCCGTTTCCTCCAGGCTGGAGGCTTGCTCCTCGGTCCGCTTCGACAGGTCATCAGCGCCGGCAGTGATTTCTCGGGCTGCAGTATCGATCCCATCTGCGGCGACAGCGACCTCTCCCACGATGCTCGACAAGGTTCCGATCAGCTCATTGACGCCACCGCAAAGCGCTTGGTTGGCGACGTTGAGATTCGCCAACGAGATCCGCCGCGTCAGGTCGCGGTCTTTCGCAGCCTCGACAACCGTCGCGACCTGTTCGATCGCAAACGTCATCTGGTCTTCGTTCTCTTTCCCAGCCGTTATGTCCGTGGCGTACTTCACGACCTTCCACGGACTGCCGAGAGCGTCGAGTATAGGATTGTAGCTCGCCTGGATCCAGACAGCCTTGCCGCCTTTACCGATGCGACGATAACGCCCTTCGTCGAATTCTCCCCGGCGTAGCTTTTCCCAGAGTTGTGCATAGGCCGGCGACGCACGATCGTCGTCGCTGACGAAGATGCGATGATGCTGGCCTTCGATCTCGCCTGCCGAGTAACCAGTCAACGCCAGAAAATTGGTGTTCGCATGTAGAATTTTGCCATTCAGGTCAAATTCGATCACGGCCTGGGACTTGTTGATCGCCGCCAGCTGACCTTCCAGATTGGCGA
Source organism: Bosea sp. PAMC 26642 (assembly GCF_001562255.1). NCBI lineage: Bacteria > Pseudomonadati > Pseudomonadota > Alphaproteobacteria > Hyphomicrobiales > Alloboseaceae > Allobosea > Allobosea sp. PAMC 26642. The sequence goes on from NZ_CP014301.1 coordinate 3,154,474, forward strand.
TCTTGGTCTTGTTCGCGGTGATGTCCGTGGCGAACTTGATCACTTTGGTCACGCGCCCAGACGAGTCCACGATGGGCATGTAAATGGCCTGCAGCCAAAGACGCCGACCCCCTTTGCCAATGCGCAGGAACTCGGCCTGTTTAGAGTTCCCGGCCGCCAATTCGGACCAGAACGTATTGTAAGCGGTACCATTTCGTTCGCCCGGATCGACGAACATCGAATGGTGCTGACCTTTGATTTCACTGAGCTTGTAACCGATGCAACCGAGGAACATCTCGTTGGCCGAAATAATCTTCCCTGACGGCTCAAACTCGATGACGGCCTGAGTCCGTCTTATGGCCTCGGCCTCGGCGGTGTGCACGCCAAAATTGATGAAGTTCCGGATCGACATCTCGTGCTTTCCCGTTTCGGCAACATGCATCTCGAAGGCGCCAACCCGCGAGAGGCGCCTGCAAGCCGCAATTTCTGTCATCACACAGCTGATCTCGTTTGGGAGATCAACCGCTTACTGCCGATTCATATGTACAACGGGTTAACTTAGAATGAACATGCGCGAATTTGCAGATAAACGTTCGGAGCTGTCGGAAATGCGCCACTGAGTGCAAGCAGCAAATAGAAAGTATAACAATATTAAACTTAGGCCCATCAAGTATGATGAAAATTATAGTCCCAAATGGGACTATAATTAGTGTATATTACTGAAAATAAAACGATAATACGGTATTATAGCACGTCTTTCGCTAGGTAAGGCGTAGCGCAATTTATGTCAACTTTCCGGCAGAAATTGTTTAAGTTGTCAATGTACGAAGAATCCTCCACTCTGGATCACCGATCGGAAGGGAGCGCGCTTCTATTTGCAGACCCGCACTCTCATTGACCTCACCTTGGAGAGCGCGCGCCGCGTGTCCCGCGTGTCCGTGCCATCCGCCGCCCTGACAGCCGACTATGTGGAGGCGCAGGACCCGGCGGATTATGAATTTGCCGTCAAGGGTGACGCGCATTACCTGGCCCTTCACGGCCTTATATTTGAAGATGGCTTGATGCAGGTGGATGGCGATCGATCTTATAGATCGCAAGATCTCCGTAATACTCTTACGTTCCTGCCGGCTGGAACGCCTGCTCGCGGCTGGTGCAAACCTGCTAAAGGCGATCAATCTTTTACCGCTTTATATCTTGATACTAAAGCAATTCCCCAATCGCTTCAAATTGACCATTTTCTTAAAAATCCGATCGTTTATTTTCGGTCCGAACAACTTGGTCAGACCTTTGGAAAAATCGCCAACGCGATACGCCAGTCACCACCATTTCTCGAATTCGTAATCGACATGCTCGGGCACGTCGCCCTCTTGGAGCTTGCCGCGTACCAATCGGCGAATGTGACGAGAATTAACGAGCGCCAGCTTCATCCAGATGACATCCGGCGCTTGCGCCAGTTTCTGCGGGACAATATCGCGCGCGATATACGCTTGGACGAAATGGCATCCGTCGTCGGCCTGAGCAAGTTCCATTTTACGCGCTGCTTTCGCGCGGCAACTGGACGGACACCCTATCGGTCACTGCTGGAATTCCGGAGCGAGGTGGCCATAGCAGAACTCAAGGCCGGACGCTCTCCTCAAGACGCAGCGATTGCAGCGGGGTTTGAAGGAGTGCCCCAAATGTCTCGAACGATACGCGCCATTTTAGGCGTCTCAATTCGGAAACTGCGTTAGCTTTTTGATTCCGGGGCACTAATCCGCGTGTTGGCAAGCTGGGCAGGGCAGAATCGGTCACCCGGATTAATCTTGGTTGAAGTGCCCGTGACCAGACGTTCCCAAGTTCCGCAATGGGCCATTCCCGATCCATCTTAGACGTCGGCCGCGTGTCCGAATTCCAAAGCATGCCGTCATGGGGAAAGTCGCCGACCTGCGTCAGAGCGCCGCTCTGTGGGTCAAGCCGCATCAGCTTGAGCGATTAGAAAAAGGTCTGGCGCGGATCGCGGAGGGCAAATCGCTGCGCTCCAAATTAGTCGTCACGACCATCGTCCAACCGGGCTGACGGCAAGCCCTCCGGGGACTGACACCCGCCTGAGCCCGCGAGGCGAGTGCGTGACGGGGTCATCCGTCCGCCGCCTTGCCGGCATCGAGGCAGACGCTAACCAAGGCTTTCGCGCGGGGCCTCGTTCCACTTACCCTACAAATCTCGCCTTGCAAAAATGTATTCCGATTGCCCTAAAATAGAATACAATTATACAATTGATATGGAGACGGCGATGCAGTCCCTGCGTTTGAACATTGGCGACGCCAGCGAGGCGCGCGTCTACTACCTGCCTCACTATCTCGCCGCACGCGCGGGATATTTCAGCCGTGAGGACATCGCCGTCGCCTTCGTCGAATCGCAGACCGGCGGGCATACCGCGATGGGCGGGCAGATCGGGCCGGTGGTTGATGGTTTCGCGGATGCCTGCGTCGGCGGACCGATGGTGACGATGAAGCTGCTGGAAGACGGGGTGGACGGCATCGTTAGCTTCTGCGGCCTCGTGCGGGCCAATCCATGGGTCGTGGCGGCCGCGGCCCCCGTGGCCGGCGGCTTTTCCGGCCTTGCCGGCAAGACGGTGATCGATTCGGGCAACGTCATCACCGCGACGTTGTGCCTGCGCGAAGCCCTGCGTGTCGCCGGGCTCGAATCGGCGGTCGCGATCGAGGCCGGAAGCGGGTGCCTCGACGACGATATCGCGAGGGCCGAAGGTGATCCCTCGATCGTGATCCACCATTCGCTGCACGCGCTCGGCCCCGATAGGGCGGCCGGCCGCCTGACGATCGTCGATCCGATGGCAAAGATCACGCCGGCCGTGCCGTGGAGCGCCTATATCGCGCGCAGCGACCGGTTGGCGGCCGAGCCCGATCTGTTCCGGCGGTTTCGCGACGGCATCGCCGCCGCGCTGCGTGATATCGCGACGCTGCCGGCCGAGCGCATCGCGGATCTCGTCGGCGACGATTATCCCGGCTATGAGATCGGGGCGCTCACTGATGTCATCGATGCCTATCGAAGCTGGGGCTGCTTTTCCCCAACGCCGCAGATCGCCCGGGCGGACATGATCGCCTTTGCCGACATCATGCAGCGGGCCGGCTGGCTCGGCACCAAGCCTTCCCCCGACACCTTGCTGGCAGCGGAGATCGCGGCATGAGCGACTTCGATGTCCTGATCGAGAACGCCCGGATCGTCACCGAGACGGCGAGCTTCACCGGCTTCATCGGCATTCGCGACGGCCGGACCGCGGCGCTCGGCCATGGCGCTGCCGCGGGCTCGGCGACGGAGCGCATCGATGCCGGCGGCCTGGTCGCGCTGCCTGGCGCGATCGACGTCCATGTCCATTTCACCGGCTCGCAAGACGATTCGGCGGAAGAATTGCGGAATGGCAGCCTCGGCGCCGCAGCCGGCGGAGTCACGACCTTCCTGGAAATGCCGCATTCCGCGCCGCCCGCGACGACACTGGCGGCCTTCCTTGCCAAGCGCGATCTCATCGCCCGCAACAGCGTCGTCGACTTCGGGTTGTGGGCCGGCCTCGACGGCACCAATGACGGGGAATTCGTCGCCCTGCGCGAAGCCGGCGCGCTCGGCTTCAAAGCCTTCCTGTGCAGCGGTTCGGCCAGCGGCGAGGCGCCCGACCATCGCGGCCTGCCAATGCTGGACGATGACGGTCTGGCCCGAGCGATGAGGCTGCTGGGCCCGCTGCGCGCGGTCATCGGCATCCATGCGGAAAACCAGGCGATGCTTCATGGCGCCATCGCGCGGCTCAAGGCCGCGGGACGTCACGATGTCCGAGCCCATGCGCAGGCCGGGCCGGAGCTGGCTGAGGTCGAGGCCGTGGCCCGCGTGATCGCTCTCGCCCGCGAGCTAAATGCGCCCTGCCATATCGTCCATCTGAGCTCGGCGCGAGCCGCAGCCCTGATCGCGCAGGCGCGAGGCTCGGTCGATGTCACCGCCGAGACCTGTCCGCATTATCTCATCCTCGACGAGGAAGACTTGGTGCGGATCGGCGCCGACGCCCGCTGCGGTCCGCCGCTGCGGCCGCGCGCCAATGTCGATGCGCTGAACCGCTTCGTCGTCGAGGGCGCGCTCGACATACTGGCCTCCGACCACTGCCCCTATCTTCCCGAGCAGAAGCGCGCGGGCGATGCATCGATCTGGGAAGCCGGAATGGGGCTGACCGGCATCGAGACCTTGGTGCCGATGAGCTTCAGCCATCTCGTCGCCGAGCGGGGAATGTCCCTGGTCGATTTCGCCAGGCTCATCGCGACGGCGCCGGCCCGGCGCTTCGGGCTCTATCCACGAAAAGGCGCGATTGCTCCGGGCTTCGACGCCGACGTCTGCCTGTTCGACCCGGCCGAGCGCTGGACCGTGCATGGCCGCGACCTGCATGGCCAGGCGAAATGGACGGCCTTCGAGGGCATGGCCTGCACAGGCCGGCCCGTCAGGACCCTGGTCCGCGGCCAGACGGTCTGGAACCGGGGGCGGGTAGCGGCCTTCCCAGGCTATGGTCGATACCAGGCGCCGGTCTAAGCCCTGACGAGGAAGCGCTCGATCACATCCATGTCCGGCTCGACACCGAGGCCGGGCTCCGTCGGCAGATGCGCATAGCCGTCGGCGATGCGAACGGGATTGCGTGCCAGCTTGCTCGAGATCTCGCCGGGCTCGACGCAATATTCCATGACGAGCGCGTTCTTGATCGCGCAGAGGAAATGGAGCGAGGCGGCGGTGTTGATGTCCGTCGAGAAATTGTGGTTGCAGACCTTGCGGCCGCGCGAGGCGGCATAGTCGGCAATGCGGATCGCCTGGGTAAAACCGCAGCGGGTCAGATCGATCTGCACGATATCGATCCCGCCTTCATCGATCAGGCGCTCGAACCCGGTCACCGAGCTCTCCTCCTCGCCCGCCGCGATATGCTGGCTGCAGGCGGCCGAGACACGCCCGTAACCCTTGTAGTCGTCGGGGTGCAGCGGCTCCTCGATCCAGAACAGCCGATAGGGCTCGAACAGCTGTGCGCGCCGGATGCAGGTCTTGGCATCCCAGACCATCCCGATATCGAGCATGAAGTCGTTGTCGTCGCCGATAGCCGCACGGATCGCCTCGACATAGGCGAGATCCATCCGCTCGTCCTGCCCGAACGGCTCCCAGCCGAATTTGACACCGGTATGGCCGGTATCGATCGCCGCCTTGGCGCGCGCCACCGTGTCCTCGACGGTGAACTGGAACATGTTCGAGGAATAGACGCGCATCCGGTCGCGCATCGCGCCCCCGAGCAATTGCACGATGGGCTGACCCAGCGCCTTGCCCTTGATGTCCCACAGCGCGATGTCGATGCCGGCCATCGCCTGAGACACCGCACCGCCGCGACCGTAGAAGATCGTCGCGCGGTACATCTTCTCCCAGAGGCGTGTCGTCTCCAGCGGGTTCTCGCCGATGAGGACCTGCCGCAAGCCCGTGACCAACGTGCTGGAATAGGGGGCCTCGATGATCGCCTTGACGACCGAGGGGCAACCATCCACTTCGCCCCAGCCGACGATGCCGGCATCGGTGGTGATCCGGACGATCAGCGCGTCCTGCGACGAATCCGAGCGCTCCTCGATGACGGGCAGCTTGAGGTAGAACGCTTCGACGTCGACGATCTTCATGGCGGGGCCTTTCGATGAGGAAATGGGAGGCCGCAGCGGCCTGGATCGTTCAGGCGGAGGGCCGGCTCTGCCGCGCCTGCCTGCGCTCCGCGATGACCTTGTCGAAATCGACCTCGTGCGGCTGGACGAGAATGTGCTGGCGCACGGCCTCCTCGATCGCCGCGAGGTTGCCGGACCGGAACACGCTGAGCAGCAGGAGATGCTCTTCGACGATGGTCCCGACCGGCTTGCCGAGCGTCGACAGTCCGAAGACGATCGTGAGCTGGCGCGCCAGCGTCTCCCACTGGGCCGAGAGGATGGGGTTCTCCGCCAGCGAGCAGAGCGTCCGGTGGAAATTGGTGTCGGCCTTGGCGAAGCCGTAGACATCGCCGCGCTCTCCCGCTGCGCGCAGTTCGTCGACGGCCCGTTGCAGCCGGGCAGCTCCTTGCGCGTCGTTGCACCCGGCCTCGATCGCCCGTCGGCACGCCAGGCTTTCGAGCGCGGCGCGAACGTCGAGGATCTGGTTGAGCTTCTCGTGGCTGACGGACATCAGGCGAATGCCGCGATAGGGCTCGCTCGTGACGATGCCCTGGCTTTCGAGGGTGCGCAGAGCCTCGCGGACCGGCACCCGGCTCATACCGAGCATGTTGCAGAGATCCTTCTCGACGAGGCGGTCCCCGGGGAGAAGCACGCCACGCACGGCCGCGGCCAGAATGACCTCGCAGGCATGGTCTGCCAGCGTCTTCGGGCGCGGCGCCTCCCAGGTGCCGACTTCGAACGAGAACTCGTCGGGGGCGAGGCCTGCAGCATCTTTCATCATCGGGTTCGACATGCCTGCCTTTTGTCTCTTCGCGTACGCGTCGCCGCGCACAGATCCGCGTCGGCGAAGCGCCGGTTCCTGGCCTCGTCGCACCCGGCTAGCGCGCCGCGGCATCGTCGCGTCGGCCTGCTGGGCGATTCGTCGTCGCCCTGCTGCCTCGAACCTAATCATGGCGCGAATTTCAGCAGGCGCTTCATTGACAGCTGTAAGATTATATACAATCTTACAATGCGTCAAGGGAATAGCGGTCGCTTCGATCGATCCCCTGAATGTTTGCAGGCGACGGAAGCACCTGTCGCCGAACCGACCCCGCCGAGGAGATCAGCGATGCCGTCCCCCTCCCGTCTCGTTCCATTCACACTGCTGATGAGTCTTGGAATCGGCAACGCCCATTCGCAGAACGTGCCAACGGACAGCCCCGTCATGCCGGATGCGAAAGCCTTCGCCGCCATGCCGGAATGCAAGGCGCTGCAGGCGAAATATCCCTCGCTCGTCGGCAAGAAGCTGACGATCGGGCTCGGTGGCTACAATATGGGCTTCCAGTCGCCCAGCGCTGCCGATCCGGCCAAGCTCGAAGGGCTGGACCCCGACACCTTCGATCGTCTGGGCGCCTGCCTCGGCTTCACCTACGAGTTCCAGCTCGGCGCCTTCAACGTGCTGGTGACCTCGGTCATGGGCGGGCGCTACGACATCGGCCCGTCGATCTACGTCACCGATCAGCGGATCGCGCAGGTCGCCTTCATCTCGTCCTACCAGGTCATCAACGGTTCGGTCGTGCTTAAGGGCAACCCCAAAAAGCTCACCGGGCTCGACTCCCTCTGTGGCGTAACCATCGCCGCAGCGGCCGGCACCTATGAAGCCAATAATGTTGCGCCCGAGCAGAGCGCGAAATGCGAGGCGGACGGCAAGCCCAAGGTCGAGGTCCTGCTGGTGCAGAACACCGACAACGCGATCCTGGCGGTTCAGAGTGGCCGGGCCGACATCCACATGACGGCCAAACCGGTGGCGCGCAATTTGGCCAGGCTCGATCCGAAGCTGGAGGAGGCCTTCACGGTCGATCTGCCTATCCGCAACGGTTACCCCATCGCCAAGGACAACGCCCTGATGCGGTCTGCGATCCTCGATGCCTTCAAGGTGCTCCAGTCGAGCGGCGCCCATGAGAAGCTGCTCGAGAAATGGGGCCAGGGCGCCAAGGCCCAGCGGCCCGTGGAAAATATGGGCTGACCGGTAACGGACCTGACAGGACGAGAGGGCTGGCCCGACCGATGGAGCCGTTTCTTCAGTATCTGACGCTGCCCTTCCTCTGGCAGGGCGCGCTCGTCGCGATCCAGCTGATGGTCGGCGCGCTGACGGGCGGGCTGCTCATCGGCTTCTTTCTGTCGCTGGCCAGCCTCTCGCCGCACTGGTTCATCCGCCTCCCGGTCCAGACCTATATCTACATCCTGCGCGGCACGCCGGTGCTCCTGCAGCTCATCCTGCTCTATAACGTGTTGCCGCAATTCGGCCTGCGGCTGTCGCCCTTCGCCAGCGCGCTGCTGGCGCTGATGATCAACGAGACGGCCTATTGCGCCGAGATCATGCGCGGCGGCATCACGTCGGTGGATCGCAACCAGCGTTTCGCAGCGCAGGCCTTCGGCTTCTCGCGGCGTGACGAGATGCTCCACGTCGTCATCCCGCAGGCTTTGCGTGCCATCCTGCCGACGCTGGGCAACGAGGCGGTGGGCCTGCTGAAATCGACCGCGCTCGCCTCGGTGGTCGGCGTCAATGAGTTGACGATGCGCAGCCAGACCATCGTCTCGCAGAACTTCCTGTTCATCCCGGTGCTCGCTGCCTCGGGCGGCATCTATATCCTGATGTCGGCGGGGCTGGCGTGCGTGCAGTGGTGGCTGGAGAGCCGGTTCGGGCTGGAATTCCGCGCCCGGCGGGCCAAGCGCCGCATGCTGCGCGAGCCGAAGCCGCGCCCCTTCGACCTGTTCGCCTCCCTGCGGGTCGGCAAGAGCGAAAGCGCGCTGCCGGTGCTGGATGTCGCGGGCCTCGAAGTGGCCTATGGCGCCAAGCCGGTGCTCAAGGACCTGTCGCTCACCGTGCCGCGCGGCCAGGTCGTCGCCCTGCTCGGCCGGTCCGGTTCCGGCAAGAGCACCTTGCTGAAGTCGATCGTCGCGCTCAGCCCCGTCAAAAATGGGTCGATCACCGTCAGCGGCCACAGGATCGGCACCGATCCCAGGGGGCATGCCCTCTCCGCCCGTGCCCTGCCGGCCAACAGGGCTGCATCCCGCGTCGGCATCGTGTTCCAGCATTTCGCGCTGTTCGACCATATGTCGGCGCTGGAGAATGTGATGAGCATCCCGACCATCGTGCAGGGCGAAAGCCGTGCGCTTGCCCGCGACAAGGCCTACGCCGCCCTGCAGACGGTCGGCCTCGGCGGATTTGCCGATCGCCTGCCCCATGAATTGTCCGGCGGCCAGCAGCAACGCGTGGCGATCGCGCGCGCTTTGGCAGGCCAGCCGCACCTCCTGCTCTTCGACGAGCCGACCTCCGCGCTGGATCCCGAGCTGGTGCGCGAAGTGAACGCCACCATCCGCCAACTGGCCCGCAGCGGCATGACGATGGTCATCAGCACCCATGACATCGACTTCGCCGCGAAGGTGGCGGACCATATTGTCTTCCTGCAGGATGGCGCCCTGATCGAGCAGGGGCCGCCCTCGATCATCGTCGATCCGCAGACGCCTGCCTTCCAGGCCTATCTGCGCCAGGAACGCCAGCAGGACGAGTTCGAGCTGCCGGAGGCGTGACGATGCCCTTGCCGTTTGCCGACGAGACGAGGGCCGCATTGGGCGAGGCCGTCTACGCCTATCTGGTCGGCCGCGCCCGCGATGCGCAGCCCGGCGAGGAGGATGCCAACGAACGGGCGTTTCGCCGCTACCGGCTGCTGCCGCGGGTGATGACCGGGTCCGGCGCGCCCGACCTCTCCGTCGTCCTCTTCGGAAAAGCCTATGGCGCGCCCATCGTCGCGGGGGCCTATGCCGGAGACACGGTGTTCAGCGAAGGCGGCATCGCGGCCCTGGCGCCGGTGCTGAACGCCCTGCGCCTGCCGCTACTGGTATCGGAGGAGGCCGTCACGCCGCTGAAGGCCCTGACCGGGGTCCACGACCTGTGCTGGCTGCAACTGCGCGCCGCCGGGCCCCTGCAGCGGGTTCTCGATCTGGCCTCCAGCAGCGCGGAAGCGGGCATCGCGGCGCTCGTCCTGACCGTGCTGGCGCCTGTCCATCCGAGGCCGGGGCTCTATCCCGGCGGCTTCAGCATCGGCGAGGAGCTGATGAGGCGGGAGCTGTCCACGATCGGATCGGCCGGCGCCGGCATCGCCGCGCTGCCGGCCTTCCCGCAATGGGGCTGGAGCGATATCGCCGCCGTCGCGATGCTGTGCCGCGAACGCGGCCTGCCGCTGATCCTGAAGGGCATCCTGCATCCAGAGGATGCCGTGCGGGCGCGCGATGCCGGGGCCGCGGCGGTCGTGGTCTCGAATATCGGGCTGCGGCAATCTTCGCGCTGGGTTACAGGTCTCGATCAGATGCCCGCGATCAGGGACGCGCTGCAGGGCGGCCTGCCGCTGCTGCTGGACGGTGGCGTGCGCAGCGGGACCGACGTGCTCGTCGCCTGCATGGCAGGTGCGTCGCTGGCGGTTGTCACCCGGCCGCTAGTGGCCGCGCTGGCGAGCGGGGGCGCGCCTCGCGCCCGGGATCTGCTGCTGCGATGGGTCGACGAACTGGCGGCCATGCTGGCTTGGATGGGGTCTGCCTCGCTCGACGGCATCAGTGCCGATCAGCTGGTCCCAGTGACGGAAGCCGGGTAAAGCCGGCCGCCCTCAATAGCCCAGGGCGGGATCGACGACGTTGCGCAGCGGCGTCCCTTCGACATAGCGCCGGACATTGTCGGCGAAGATGGACAGGCAGGCGTCGCGATAGGCGACATGGTCGTCCAGGCTGCAATGCGGCGTGATGATCGTCCGCGGCGCGGTCCAGAACCGGCTGTCTGAGGGCAGCGGCTCGAACGGAAAGACATCGAGGACGGCGCCTCCGAGATGCCCGCTGTGGAGAGCCTCGAGCAGGGCGTCGCAGTCGAAGACGTTGGCCCGGCCGACGCTGACGATCCCGGCGCCCGCCGGCAGCATCGCGAGGCGCGGGCGGCTGACCAGCCCGGCGGTCGCCGCGGTCAGTGGCAGACTCGACACCAGATAATCGGTTTCCGACAGGACCGTATCGAGGCTCGCGACGGGAACGCAGCGATTCAATGGCGCATCGCTCATGCCGCTGCGCGTGACGCCGGTCACCGACAGGCCAAAGCCTTGCAGACGGCGCGCGGCGGCTGTCCCGATCGCTCCGACACCGAGCATTGTCACTCGCTTGCCGGCGATCGGCGGGCCGAAGCTGGGCTTCTAGAGGCGCACGGCCTTGTCGTCGGCGAAACGGGGAATGTCGAAATTCAGCATCAGAAGCGCAGCGAGGATGAATTCCGCACCCTTGGCACCGTGCACGCCCGAAGCATTGCACAAGGTCACGCCGGCTGGCAGGGTCTTCAGATAGGCTTCGACCCCTGCCGAGATCGTCTGCACGAGCTTTAGTTTCGGCGCAAGCGTGGCGCTCTTCGAAAAATCGAGCTTCGTGGTGGTGAACAGCACCTCGGCATCGCTCGCATTGCCGGGGAGAGGGCCCGCCCCCTCGGCGACGGTCAAGGGCCAGTCCGCCGCCTCGGCAAGGCCGGCGGCCGCAAGGGCCCCGCGTATCTGCGTTTCGGAGACGCGCAGGCCCGCTTCGAGACTGCAATCATCTTGGATGTGGATGTGGAGGGTTCGCGTCACCGATGCTGGGACCCGGGCCGCACCGCGACCGCTTCGATCTCGAACAGCAGCGAAGGCGGCGTCAGGATGACGCCGACCGTCGAACGCGCCGGATAGGGCGCAAGGAAAAACTTGCGGTAGACGGCGTTGACGTCCGGGAAGGCATCGAGATCGACGAGGAATATCGTGGTCTTGACGACGTCCGCCATCGTCAATCCGGCGGCTTCAACGAGGGAACGAAGGTTGGCGAGAGCTTGCCGCGCCTGTTCCACGGCCGTTGTCCCGACGACCTGCCCTGTCTGCGGCACGATCCCGACCTGACCGGAGATATAAAGATGGTCGCCGCCCCAGCGTGCCGGCGAAAGCGGCGCAGGTCCCATGGGGTTTGGCCCGTCGCCTAAACCGGGATAAGTCACGATCTGTAACATGGATTGTATTTTATTATACAATCCATGGGGAGGATCAAGAGGCCTCGTGGAGCTTTTTTCGATTCGGATGTGATCGGTATCATTTTACCGATCTGGCCGGTTACCTGAGTTGCTTAATTGCCCGGAACGCGTCGACCGCAGCCGTCGACAGGTCGTCTATCGAGTTAGAGCGGTCCGACAATAGGCGTGCCAACATCCCGCCGAGGTGCGCGTTTGCGGCATCCTCATCCGTGCCGGCGATCGCATTGTCGTAGGCTAACGTCCCCCACGCCCGAGCAAGGATCGCCTCGGAGACGAGGAACTCCTATGAATCCAGGACGCCGGGAGAGCGGAACGACGGGATAGGCATAGGCCCACTCTCGTGTGGGAAACGCCGCCGAGAGGAGCAGGTTCACCGACTGCCCACAAGCAGACATTTCAGACGTCGGCTATGGGCCACATCTTCGCGTTGAGCGAGAACCGAAGATACCGAGCCCATCAAGTTCAGCTCAGGGCCTTTGTGGAAAAAGGCCCTTAAGCAATTCACTACTTTGCTCTCCGAAGGCAGAGGTCACAGGTTCGAGTCTGAAGGCGCGGCATGGTATGCGCAGCGCAGTGCGGTATCCAGACACGTCGCGCGGGCCCGCGCAGCTGCGGCGAAAGCGTGCGGATCAGTATGACGGCTCGGTACGGCGGCGCAGTAGGGCGGGACGGCTGGTGCCTCAGCGACCCGCAGCTTCGGCAAGGCCGAGCGGCGATATACTCGATTCAGGCAGTTCAAAAGCGCGTCAAGAATGAGGATCTAACCGCGCAATTTTGACTGATGCCGGAACTTCAGAAACTCTCGAGCGGTCTGTCGATATCGAGACCCGTCTGTTCGAAGCCTCGCTTGAAGTCTGCGATATGGCGATGCATCCAAGCAGCGGCCTCGTCGGCATCGCGCTCCCTAAGCGCCTTCAGCAGAGCGTGATGGGCGTCGATAATGCGCTTCTGTGTTTTGAGACGCGGCAGGATCGCCTTGCCCGCAGGCATGAAGAGCTGGCTGATCGGCTCCCGCGCGAGGCCAAGCGCGCGGTTGCGTGCCGCGAGGGCGATCAAGTCGTGGAAGACGATGTCTAGCCGGACGACTTCGACATGGTCGTTGATCGCCTTTTCCATTTCCGCGACATTTTGCTGGAGCTGGACAAGTTCGGGCGCCGTGATGCGTTCGGCCGCATAGCGGGCCACGACCGGTTCAATCGCGATCGAGGCCTCCCAGAGTTCTCGGAACGTGACTTCATGCAGGCGCAGCAGGCGGCTCGTACGCGCCGCAGTCGCGTTGATGTGCGGCAGGGTGACCTGCAGCCGCTGGCCCGATTTGCGCTGGACGAGACCGCTTTCCTCCAGCATGCGGATGCCCTCGCGTACCGTCGAGCGATTGACGCCGAATTGCTCGGCGAGATGCGTTTCAGTCGGCAGCAGGACGCCTGGTTTCAGCTCGCCTTTGACGATCCGCTGTTCGATCGTGTCGAAAACCAGCCGGTAGACCGGTGCGGTGTCGAGCTTCTTAAAGGTCTGGTTTGTCACGGCGTTACCATCACTAGGCATGGTTATCGAGGATCGGCGAGAGTTTCGGAACCCGCCATAGCACGTCTTTCGCCGAGGGAAGATCGGGCAATGCGAACCCGGACCCCTTCGCTGCATCCGCGCGCTGCCGGCAATGATGCAGTAGGCACCCTCTAGGCTGCCCCGCGATTCCGGTCGCGACGTAACGCCTCGTGCGGCATAACCGCGATCGTTGCTGTTGCTTCGACGAACGCAACTCCGGTCTCGCCCAACAGGCCACCATCTAGGGTCATGATCACGCCAGACAGCGACGGCTTTGGTGTGATTGTCCGCACGATCCAGCGCGCCGTCATGATCGCATCGGCCGGCACGGCTTTTTTGAGCTGGAACGAGCAACCGAGGCCGAGCGAGGCGTTGTCGGGAAAGATGTGGTTGGCAAGGCTGCCCAGTAACAGGCCAGTCGTTTGGGTTCCGCTTGCGATTAGGCCACCGAACCGAGTGTTCGCAGCTTGGGCCGCGTCGTGATGGAGCGGGTTGGTGTCGTTCGTCAACGTCGCGAATGCCCGTACCGATTGCGGCGTGAAGGCGATTTCGGCGGTCAGTTCCTGCCCGATGACGAATGGCACGCGCCAGCCATCGACGGTGTCCGCCAAGGCCAAGCCTCGCTGTGTGTCCGGCTTCGTCATCACCATTCCGTAGCAGCGCTCGGGGCTTGCTTTCGATCAATGTCGGGTTATTGACTTGTCCAACAGAAATGCACGGGGGTCAACACGCGGGCCGTGTGCACTCTGGACCCGGGCCGAAAGCATCCACCATGTCGTCTAGTCCCCTCCACGACCTGCTCGACCTGACCGGCCGGGTCGCCATTGTCACAGGCGGTTCGCGCGGACTTGGCCTGCAAATCGCCGAGGCGTTCGGGGAGTTCGGTGCGCAGGTCGTTCTAGTAGCGCGGAAGGCGGCCGAGCTTGAAACAGCGGTCGCCACTCTCAAAGCGCAAGGCACCGAAGCGTCCGCTTTTGCCTGCGACCTGTCGCATGCCGAGGGCGTAGCAACGCTCTGCGACTGGGTCGCGAATCGCTATAGCCGAGTCGATATCCTCGTCAACAATGCTGGGACATCCTGGGGCGCACCGACCGTCGATCATCCCCTTGAAGGCTGGCAGAAGGTGATGGCGATCAACCTCACCGGGATATTCCTCCTGACGCAAGCCGTGGCGAAACGTTGGATGGTCCCGGCGCAGCGCGGCCGGATCGTCAACGTAGCCTCAATCGAGGGGCTGCGCGGCCATCATCCCGATCTCGTTGGAACGATCGGCTACAACACCGCGAAGGGTGGCCTGATCAACTTCACCCGCGCGCTCGCCGCCGAATGGGGTCCGCTCGGCATCACGGTCAACGCACTGGCGCCGGGCTATTTCCCTTCGAAACTCACCGCCGCGACGCTCGGACAGCACGAGGCGCAGCTCGTGGCGCATACGCCGCGTGGTCGGCTCGGAGGGCCGCATGATCTGAAGGGCGCAGCACTGCTCTTCGCGAGCGATGCCGGCGCCCATGTCAACGGCCAGATCTTGGCGATCGACGGCGGCTTCACCGCGATCTGACGCGGCGTTGGCCGGCTTCGACCATCAGGAGCGCTCCGCGAACCCCGCCGCCCTCGTCAGGCAGAGTTCCGCCACCTTGCCGCGCGCCAGCGCCTGCGGCGAGGCGGCATTTCCGTCGAGCGCGCGTTTGAACACGCCCTGCAGGATGGCGGCGAGCCGATAGAAAGCGAAGGCCAGGAAATAACGATGCGTCTTCCGGGCATCGAGGCCCGATGAATGGGTGTAGGCATCGAGGAACTGCGCTTCGTCCGGAATACCGAGGCGCGGCAGGTCGAGATCGGCGAGGCCGTTCAAAACGTCGTGCGGCAAGTGGTGCCAGATGCAGCAATAGGCGAGGTCTGCCAAGGGTTCGCCGACCGTGCAGAGTTCCCAGTCGAGCACGGCCGCGACCCCGCTGCCCTGGAAGATCAGGTTCTCGATCCGATAGTCGCCATGCACGATGCGGATGTTCTCAGCCGCCGGCTTGTTGTCGAGCAGCCATTGGCCGACTGCCTCGATACGGCTGTCCGGTTCCGTCTGCGCGGCAAGATAGGCCCCGCGCCAGACGCCGATCTGCCTGCCGATGAAATCGCCGCGCGGCCGGACCCCTGCCGGCGCTAGGACCTCCGGGTCGAGGCGATGCAGCGCTGCCATGGCTTCGGCCATGGCGCGGTAGACGGACGCCCTGTCGGCCGGCGAATGCCCTGGCAGCGCGGGATCGGAATGCACCGCGCCCGCGACATAATCCATGACGAAGAAGCTGGTGCCGATGGTCTCCCTGTCATCGCCGGCGAACAGCGGGCGCGGCGTCGCATAGCCGGCCTCATGCAGCGCCTTGATGATGTTGTGCTCGCGGATGACGTCATGGGCGCGCGGCAGCAGATGGCCATAGGGCTGCTTGCGCAGGACGAGCTGTCGTTCGCCGGCGCGCAGCAGATAGGTCGGGTTCGACTGGCCGGCCGCGAACTGGCGCTCTATTGCCAGTGCGTCATTCGCCGCGAGCAGGCCGGCGTCACGCAGCACGTCGCGCAACCTGGGCAGTGCCGCCTCGAATGTCGCTCTCTCGGTTGTGGCGGCTGATGCGCTGTCGGTCATAGCGTCAGGATGCCTTGTCGGCGAACTGGTAGCCGTTGGAACGCTCGTCCTTCCAGCGTCGTGCCTTGTTCTCGAAGAAAGGCAATTCGGCGCGGGGGACCTCGACCGTCTTCATCAGGACGTTGGTGCGTTCCTTGATTGCTGCCTGGATGCGCCTGAGAGTTGCCGCGCGTTCCTCGTCGCCAAGCGCGGCATGTTCGGGCTTGAGCCCTATCTTCACCAGGACTTCGGTACGTCCCTTCTCGTCGACGAAGACGCTGCCGACATACTCGGCCACTTCGTGATGGGCGAATACGGCGAGATCGACGGCGGAAGGCCAGACATTGTTGCCGCGGATCTTCATCATGTCGTCGTAGCGGCCGATCGTGCCGCTCTCGATGCATGTCCAGGCGCGGCCGTTGGCAGCGGAGGCCAGCGGCAGGAGGCGGACCCGATCGCGCGTCCGGAAGCGCATGACGGCCGAGCCTTCGATGTCGAGATTGGTCAGAACGACCTCGCCGAACTCGCCCTCCCTGACCGGCTCGTCTGTGTCGGGATCGATCACCTCGACGATCACGTGCCAGTCGAAGCACTGCATCGGCGCGCGGCTTCCGTCGGAGGCGACGACGCCCTGTTCACCGGTCGAGCAGATGAAACCCGCACCCTGCGTGCTGCCGTAGCCTTCATGCAGCTTGGCGCCCCAGAAGTCCTGGATCTGGAGGGCCCATTCGACCGGATAACCCTCCGCAGCGATGAAGAGAGCCTTCATCGTCGGGAACTGCTTGCGCGGGTCGATGCCGCGACGCCGCAGCGCCTCTGTCAGAGTGTGGAGATAGTTGGTCGAGGCATAGACGAAATGGACCTCGCCGAAGCGGCACATCAGGTCGATCTTGGCATCGGTGCCCATCGTGCCACCGACGGTGAGTGGTAGCGCGCCCGCGGCGCGAAAGCCCTCGGTGGGTCCCCACCCGCCGGTCGTCAATCCGCCGGACGGGACGCAGTTCAGTCCGACCTCACCCTGTCGAAGCCCGACGATGTGCCAGGGGAGTTGGTGGAAATAGCCCTGCATGACGAGGTCGCGCTGCGAGCGGCCATAGAGTTCCTGCCCCTGGCCCGAGGTGCCGCCCGTCATGCAGACGAGCGCAACGTCCTCGCGCGCGATACCGAGGCGGCGGCCGAAGGGAGGGTGCTCGTTCTGGTCGGCCAGGCAATCGGCCTTGGTCATCGTCGGGATGCGCCGAAGGTCCGCCAGCGAGCGGATATCCTGCGGGTGCAGGCCGGCCTTCTCCCAACGCTCGCGGTAGAAGCCGCTCCCGGCGTGAAGCCGCTCGACCTGCCGCTGAAGCTTGCTGAGCTGCAGAGCCTGCACTTCCTCGCGGCTGAGTGCGCCCATGCGCGCGATGATGGCGGAGGTGGAGTTCATCGCCTTCGTTCCGCTACGTTTCCGTATCCCGCAAAGCTCGAGGACGGGCGATGTCCTCGCCTCGCCCGCCATCCGTTAGCCGGCCCGTTCAGGCAGGCTCGAACAACGGCAGGACGACCTCGTCGGTCACCTGCCGGAAGATGACCTTGACGGGCATGTCCGCAACCACATCATCGACCGGGCAGCCGACGATGTTGGAGGGCATCCGCACGCCTTCGGCAAGTTCCACAAGCGCGACGACGTAGGGCACGTCCTGCGCATAGACCGGCTTGGGCACGGGGTGCCGCACCACGATCCAACTGAAGACCTTGCCGTTGCCGGAGGCCTGCTTCCAGGACAAGCCGCGCGAGCCGCAATGGGCGCAGAGATTGCTCGGCGGGAACTGATTTTGCCCGCAGGCCTCGCAATGCTGGATCAGCAGCCGGCTCTCGCGGCAGCCGGCCCAGAACGGCGCCGAATCCGGATCAGGAACGGGAATCGGCTTCTCATAGGCTTCGACCGACGACATCGCCCTATCTCCTCAGGATCATCGCGCTGCCGCAGGTCATGGCGCCCGCTGTGGTCAAGGCTATTTCCGCATCCGCGACCTGCCGCGGGCCGGATTGGCCGCGCAATTGCTCCACGGCCTCGATCACATGGTTGAAGCCATGGATGTAGCCCTCCGAGAGGAGGCCGCCATGGGTATTGACCGGGAGCTTGCCGTCGCGCCGGATGTGGCCGTCAGCAATAAAGCTGCCAGCCTCGCCGAGTCCGCAGAAGCCCAGCCCCTCGAGTTGCATCAGGATGCTGTAGGTGAAGCAGTCATAGATTTCGGCGACGTCAACGTCCTTTGGCGCGATGCCGGCGCTGCGCCAGAGATCGTCCGCGATGTAGTGGCTGTAGTTCTTGGAGTGGTCGGGCCACCGAATGCAGTCGAACAGGTCGTCGCCCTGCTGCGGCCCGCCGCCATACGCTCCGCCCATGATGTAGACCGGCTTCTGCTTCATGTCTCGAGCGCGCTCGGCAGAGGTCACGACGACGGCGCAGGCACCGTCCGTCTCCAGACAGATGTCGAACATGCGGAAGGGGTCGACGATTGGACGCGAGGCAAGATAGTCGTCCATCGTCATCGGCTTGCGCTGCATGGCGCGCGGATTGAGGACGGCGTTCTCGCGCAGTGTTACGGCGACATTGCCGAGTTGCTCGGGCGTCAGTCCGTATTCGATCTGGTAGCGGCGGCACCACATTGCCATTGCCTGGGGATAGGTGATCCAACCGAAGGGCGCGGTGTATTGCGTTGGTCCGAGCGCCCGGAATTCGCGCCCGCCGCCGAGCCGGAAGCCGGATCGCCCGTTCATCGCCCGGTAGCAGACGACTGTGTCGGCAAGTCCAGCCTCGATGGCGGCGACCGCCGACAGGACAATGAGATTGGCGGCGTTGCCGCCTGCCAGGAAATCGACCGCATAGCCGGCATTGGGGATGTCGAGCCCGGTCGCAACCGCGATCGCGGGCGCCGAGTCGTTGAAGTTGTAACTGACGATGCCGTCGATATCGGCGGGTTTCAGCCCCGCATCTGCGATTGCGTTGGCGGAGGCCTCGATGGCGAGCGCGCGGACGGTGCGGCCGGAATTTGCCGAGTAGTCGGTCGTGCCGATGCCGACGATCGCGTATTTGTCCTTGAGCGCATACGCGGATTTGCGAGCCGATCCCATGACTTGCCTTCGCCTGAAAGGGCGCGGAACCCCTCGCGCCTTGCCGCTGTGGTGAAGCGCCCTGCAGCGATCCACACCTGTCTTCTGCCCGACAACCGGACAGATAGCAAGTCCCTCAACAACACCGCAGGCCTAGCCATGTCAGCCAAAAAGGAGGTCAAAATCAGCTAATTAGCAAAATATATCAGAGATTTATGATGGAAACTCGCTTGTTCGCTCGCGCGGCGCTGTGCGACGTGTCTCTGTTGTATTGTCCGACAAGGCGACATCAGCTAGGGATGTGAGGGCCCAGCGGAGTAGAGAGCGATGGATTTCGATCATTCCCCGAAAGTGAAAGACCTTCTCGCGCGGCTCGGCGCCTTCATGGCCGAATTCGTCTATCCCAACGAGCGCGTCTATTTCGATCAGGTAGCCTCGAGTCAGGACCGATGGGTCTCCCCTCCGATCATGGAGGAGCTGAAAGCAAAGGCGCGGGCAAAGGGTCTATGGAACCTCTTTCTGCCCGACCATGGCGGTGGCGCCGGATTGTCCAACCTCGAATATGCGCCGCTCTGTGAAATCATGGGGCGCTCGCCGATCGCGGCGGAGGTCTTCAACTGCAGCGCGCCCGATACCGGCAATATGGAGGTGCTGGCGCGCTACGGCTCCGCCGAACAGAAGACGCTATGGCTCGAGCCGCTGCTGGCAGGCGAAATCCGTTCCGGCTTCGCGATGACGGAGCCGCAGGTGGCGTCTTCGGACGCCCGCAACATCACCTCGCGCATCGTTCGCGACGGTGACGACTATGTCATCAATGGCCGTAAGTGGTGGACCTCCGGGGCTGGGGATCGCCGCTGCAAGATCCTTATTTTTATGGGTCTGACCGATCCAAATGTTGAGCCGTTCAGGCGCCAGTCGATGATCCTGGTGCCCCTCCACACGCCTGGCGTCGAACTCGTGCGGCCGCTCACCGTATTCGGCTACGATCATGCGCCGCACGGCCATTTTGAGATCACCTTCACCGATGTACGGGTGCCAGCCTCCAACATGCTGCTGGGCGAGGGGCGCGGCTTCGAGATCGCGCAGGGTAGACTCGGGCCGGGGCGCATCCACCACTGCATGCGCGCTATCGGGCTGGCGGAACGGGCGCTGGAATCGATGGTCGCGCGAGCCCGCAGCCGCGTCGCCTTCGGAAAGGCCATTGCCGAGCAGGGCATGCTGCGTGACGCGGTCGCCCAAAGCCGGATGGAAATCGAACAGGCGCGGCTTTTAACGCTCAGGGCTGCCTACATGATGGACACGGTCGGCAACAAGGCGGCCCGCGCCGAGATCGCGATGATCAAGGTCGTCGCGCCGCGCATGGCCCAGGCGGTGCTGGACCGGGCGATCCAGATCCATGGCGGCGGTGGCGTCAGCGGCGACTTTGGGCTTGCGGAAAGCTGGGCGCTGGCCCGCACGCTGCGGCTCGCCGACGGTCCTGACGAGGTTCATATCGACCAGATTGCCCGCCTCGAGCTGGCCAAGCAAGCCGACCTATGGGCCTGGTGAGGGACGATACCAGATGACTTCTCCCAGCCTCGTCCGCACGGACCTCTCCGGCACGATCGCCATCTTGACCATTGCCCATCCTCCGGTGAACAGCCTGAGCGCCGGCGTTCGCCGCGATCTCGTCGCGGCGCTGTCTCGCGCTGTCATCAATGGCGTCACCGGTGTCGTAGTCACGGGTGCAGGCGCCAATTTCTCGGGCGGCGCCGACATCCAGGAATTCGATGCCGGTCTCGACCCGACGGCGCCCGATCCCAATGACGTCCATGCCGCCATCGAGGCCTCGCCCGTCCCGGTGGTCGCCGCGCTGCGAGGGGCGGCTCTCGGCGGCGGCTTCGAACTGGCGCTGGCCTGTCATGGCCGGGTGGCCGACGAGACTGCGCGCATAGGCCTGCCGGAGGTCAAGCTCGGAATCCTGCCCGGTGGCGGCGGGACGCAGCGCCTGCCGCGTGTGGCCGAGCCAGATGTGGCCGCGAAGATGATCGCCGCCGGCAGTACGCTCCATGCAACCGACGCGTTTCAAGCTGGTCTCGTCGATCGCGTCGGCGCAGATGTCGTCGCTGAGGCGCTGGCGCTGATCGATGCATTGGCCGCGTCGGCGCTGACAGCGACCTCCAGGCGCCCGGTACCCCAGGGGCTTTCAGCAGCGATCGAGACCGCTCGCCGAGGCATCTCGCCGAAAAGTCCGCATGGGGAAGCCTCGCGGACGGCGCTGGACAGCATGGCAGGCGCAACTTCGGTGCCATTCGCCGAGGCGCTGACGCAGGAGCGCAGCCTCTTTCTGCGTCTGATGGCCTCCGTGCCTTCGCGCGCGCTCAGGCATCTTTTCTTCGCCGAGCGTGCGGCCGCCAACGCACCTGGCGTCGGCAAGGGGACGAAGTCGCGCCCGATCGAGGCCGTCGGTGTCATCGGTGCAGGGACGATGGGTTCGGGCATCGCGATGGTCTTCGCCAATGCAGGCTTGCCGGTCACGCTGATCGAGCGTGACGCATCGGCCCTCGAACGCGGGCTGAAGCGGATAGGCGATGTCTATGACCGTGCCGTCACGAAGGGTGATCTGACTCCGGCGGAGGCCGCGTCACGGCGGGCGCGAATCGCCGGGCGAACCGACATGTCCGCGCTCGCGGCCGCAGACCTGATCATCGAGGCGGTTTTCGAGGAGATGGAGGTCAAGCTCTCGATCTTCGCAGAGCTCGATCGGGTCGCGAAACCGGGCGCCATCCTCGCCAGCAATACCTCCGCACTCGACGTCAATGTCATCGCGCGCGCGACCTCGCGGCCGGCCGATGTGCTGGGCCTGCATTTCTTCAGCCCCGCGCATGTCATGCGGCTGCTGGAGGTCGTCCGGGCCGACGCGACCGATGTCGAGGTTCTGGCGACGGCGATCAAGCTCGCCCGGCAGGTCGGCAAGACGCCAGTCGTCGTCGGCGTCTGCGACGGCTTTCTCGCCAATCGGCTGCTCTACCCTTATCTGCGCCAGGTCGATCTGATGCTGGAAGAGGGTGCCCTCCCCGAGCAGATCGACAAGGCTCTGACTGGTTTCGGCCTCGCCATGGGCCCCTGCGCCATGATCGACATGGCGGGACAGGATGTCGCTGCGCATGTCCGCCAGCGCCAGTTAATGGACTGGAACCCGGCGATGCGCTATTCGCGCCTCGCCGACCTTCTCGTCGAGAAGGGTCGCCTCGGCTCAAAAACGGGAGCTGGCTGGTATCGCTACGCGGCCGGCGGCCGGCAGAAGGAAAGCGATCCTGTCGTCGAGGCTATGATTTTCGCGGAGTCGACCCGGTTAGGCATCGTGCGCCGCGTCATATCGGACGAAGAGATCGTCAAGCGGGCGCTCTATGCGATCGTCAACGAAGGCGCTTTCGCGCTGGCCGACGGCACGGTGCAGCGCGCCGGCGACATCGACGTCGCCTACACGCAGGG
The DNA here is from genome assembly GCF_001562255.1 of Bosea sp. PAMC 26642. Classification (NCBI taxonomy): domain Bacteria; kingdom Pseudomonadati; phylum Pseudomonadota; class Alphaproteobacteria; order Hyphomicrobiales; family Alloboseaceae; genus Allobosea; species Allobosea sp. PAMC 26642. The sequence continues at coordinate 3,176,930 of NZ_CP014301.1, forward strand.
AATGGGTTTCCCGGCGGCACTTGGTGGGCCGATGTTCTGGGCCGATACGGTCGGCCTGAACGAGATCTATCGTGAGATCGTCGCCTTCAGCCGCGACGGCGACGCCAACTGGACGCCCGCTCCGCTGCTGAAGGAACTAGCCGAGACAGGCAGGGGCTTCGCGGACTTCGACCGGGGCCGGCAGCACAGGTGAGGGCGGCATATGGGTTATCTTGACGAGCGCGACCTCGCTTTCCTGCTTTATGACTGGCTAGGTGCACAGCGGCTGACCGCCCACGCCCACTTCGCCGAGCATTCGCGCGAGACCTTCGACGCGGTGCTCGATGTCAGCGCCAGGCTCGCAGCCTCGCATTTCGCGACGCATTACAAGAAGGCCGACCAGACCGAGCCGGTGCTGGAGGGCGAGACGGTCCACGTCATTCCGGAGATTGGGCAGTCGCTGAAGGCGGCGGCCGAGATGGGGTTGTTCGCCGTCGATTTCGCCAGCGGGGTCGGCGGATTGCAACTGCCCAAAGTCGTTCAGACGGCTTCGATGGCACATTTCATGGCGGCGAACATCGCGACTGCCGCCTATGTCATGCTGACGACGGCAAATGCGCGGCTGCTCTGTGCCTTCGGTACGTCGGCGCAGATCGAGACCTTCGCCCTGCCGCAGATCGAAGGCCGCTGGCTCGGCACGATGTGCCTGTCCGAACCGCAGGCCGGCTCCTCGCTGGCCGACATCACGACGCGCGCGGTTGTCGATGGCGAGGACGATCTCGGGCCGCGCTACCGGATGTCGGGTTCGAAGATGTGGATCTCGGGCGGCGACCAGAACATCTCCGACAACATCGTGCATCTCGTGCTGGCGAAGATCCCCGACGCCTCCGGCGCGCTCTTGCCTGGCGTCGGCGGCATCTCGCTCTTCGCCGTGCCGAAATTCCTGCCCGATGGAACGCGCAACGACATTGCCGTCGCCGGGCTCAACCACAAGATGGGCTATCGCGGTACGACCAACTGCTTGCTGAATTTCGGCGAAGGTACGCGCCATCGGCCGGGCGGCGAGGCAGGTGCGATTGGCTACCGAATCGGCGAGGCCGGGAGCGGATTGGCCCTGATGTTCCAGATGATGAACGAAGCGCGGATCTCGGTCGGCCTCGGCGCGGCGGCGCTGGCCGTGCGAGGCTACCGCCAGTCGCTCGCCTATGCCCGGGAGCGCCCGCAGGGGCGCCCGCTCGTCGGCGGCAGCAAGGTCCCGGCCGCGAAGCAGCGGCCGATCGTCGAGCATGCCGATGTGCGGCGCATGCTGCTCGCCCAGAAGAGCTACGCCGAGGGTGCGCTCGCGCTGATTCTGTATTGCGCCGAGCTGATCGACCAGGAGACGACCGCCGCGACTGCCGAGGACAAGGCGCGCGCCGTGGCGCTTCTCGGCCTGCTCACGCCGGTCGCCAAGAGCTGGCCCTCCGAATTCGGCCTCGCCGCCAACGACATGGCGATCCAGATCCATGGCGGCTACGGCTATACTCGCGATTTTGACGTCGAGCAGATCTATCGCGACAACCGCCTCAATCCGATCCACGAGGGCACGCACGGAATCCAGGCCATCGACCTTCTCGGTCGCAAGATCCTGCGCGATCGAGAGCAGGCACTTGTTCAGCTTGCGGGCGAGATCGAGCGCACCGCAGGCAGAGCCGCCAGCTATCCCGATCTCACAGACCTCGCGGGCGCGCTACGCCAACTCTGGAGCGAGGTGGAAGCGACGATCGCTCTGCTCGCGGCGCTCGACGATCCGGCCAGAGCGCTGATAAACGCGTCGACCTTCCTCTCGGCCTTCGGGCATGTCGTGGTCGGTTGGCTTTGGCTCGATCAGGCCTGCACGATCAGGGCCGGCGGCCACGGGCCGGATGCGTTCTTGCGCGGCAAGCTCCGGGCCTGCCGTTATTTCTTCGAGGCCGAACTGCCCAAGGCGAAACAGCAGCTCGCGTTCGTCGCCACGCTTAACGCGACAGCAGGTCTGATGCCGCTAGACGAGTTCTGAGTGCAGCTAGAGGCGACTGCGCCAAGTTCGGCACGACAAGAAGGCCGGGCAAGCCCCGGCCTTCTTCGGCAATATGGACCGTCAGTTCGCCTTGCAGGTCACCGCCGGTGCGACATCGGCTGCGCTCACCGTCGTCTTGACCACCGGCCGCAACTCGCCGTTGACGGCTTCCACCACGCCGAAATAATTCGGCTTCAGCAACTGGCGATCCTCGGCGCGCATGACGAGCTTGCCCATGATCGTGTCATAGGTCTTGCCGGGCAGCGCCTTGGCGATGTCGTCGGTCTTGACGCTCTTCGCCTCCTTCACGGCCTGGAAGAGGACCTGGTAGCCAAGATAGGCCTCGCCCTCGAAATTGGTCGGCGGGACCTTGTACTTGTCAGTCCATGCCTTGACGAAGGCCTTGTTTTCCGGCGTGTCGAGCGTCGAGCTGTAGTTGATGATGCCGAAGACGCCCTTGGCGGCGTCGCCCAGCGTCTTCACCGTGCCGTCCGTGGTGAAGCTGACGCCAGCGACGGTGATCGCGTCGGTCAGGCCGAACTGCTTCGACTGCTGGGCGAAGTTGATGGCGTCGCGCCCTGCGAGAACGACCCAGACCCCCTCGGCGCCAGCCTTCTTTATCTGCTCAATATAGGGCGCGAAGTCGTTGGTGTTGGCCGGCGGGAAAAGCTCCGCCACCAGCTCCTTGCCTGTTGACTTGACGGCTTCCGAGAACAGCGTCGCCGAGCCGCGACCCCAGGCGATGTCGATGGCGACAACCGCCCATTTCTTCTCCTTGCGCTCCTTCAGCCAGGGCTTCACGGTTGCGGCGTCCATCGCCGACTGAGTGTTGACGCGGAAGACGCGCTTGACGCAGTTGGCGCCGGTCAGCTCGTCGGCCTTGTTGACAACCGAGATGTAGATCGAGCCCCAGCGTTCCATCAGCGGCGCGATGGCGAGCCCCTCGCCGGAGGCGATCATGCCGGTGACGACGGGGTAGCCCTCCATCACTAGTTTCTCGACCTGTCGGCGGGCGAGATCGGGCTTGGCCTCGGTGTCGTAGGATTTGAACTCGACCTTGCGGCCGTCGACGCCGCCGGCGGCATTCGCCTCGTCAATGGCAAAGCGGGTCGCCCGCATCACTTCCTCGCCGAGCGAGGCATAGGTGCCCGACATATCGGTCGCAACGCCGATTTTCAGCGGGTCGGCCGCGCTTGCCGCGCTCGCCGCCGCCAGGGCGGCGGCGAGCGCCAGGCCTGTAGTCATCACTGTCTTGGACATGTTTTCATTCCTCCCAGGGGTTCGGCCTCGGTTGGGCCCGTGTTCGCCCGTGTCTTCGACGGGTTGGCTAGATCGCGATATGCTGCTGAAACTCCTCCGCTCCCACGTCAGCGAGCGGGCCGGAGGCGGCGACCGCACCTTTGGACAGCACGTAGAAGCGCTCGGCGACGCGCCGGATCAGACCGACGCTCTGCTCGATCAGCAGGATGGCCATCCCGTCATTGCCGAGGCGCACGAGGAGGTCGGCAAGCTCGTCGACGATTACGGGAGCAAGCCCCTCGCTCGGTTCGTCGAGGATGAGCAGGTCGGGATTGGCCATCAGCGCGCGGCCGATTGCCAGCATCTGCTGCTGGCCGCCGCTGAGTGCGAGGCCCAGGCTCGCCTTGCGTTCCTCAAGGATCGGGAACAGCGCCTTGACGCTCGCAAGTGACCAGGCGCCGCGCCGCCCGGTGGCGGCACCTAGCAAAAGATTTTCCTCGACCGTAAGGTTGGTGATGATTCCGCGTCCTTGCAGCACGACCGAGATGCCGTTCTGCGCAGCCGTATAGCGCTGCAGGTTGCGCATCGGCTTACCGCGGATCGCGACATGCCCTCGCTCAATTCGCGTGACCCCGCAGAGCGTGTTGACAACCGTTGTCTTGCCGACGCCGTTGCGCCCGACGAGCGCGACGCGCTCGCCTGCGGCGATGTCGAACGAGACGCCATTGAGGATGCGGGCCTGGCCGTAGAGGGCATGGACATCATGGAAGGAGAGCAGCGACATCACGCCTCCGTCCCGAGATAGGCCGTGACGACGCGCTGGTCGGCACGAATCTCCGCCACACTGCCTTCGGCGAGCATCTCGCCGAGATGGAGCACGGTGATCGCGTCGCAGATGCTGAAGACCACCTGCATGTCGTGCTCGACGAGCAGCACCGTGACGTTCCAGCGATTGGCGAGGTCGCGCAGGATCGTCGCCAGCCCATGCGATTCCTCTACGGTGAGGCCCGCGGCCGGCTCGTCGAGAAGCAACACGCTGGGGCGCCCGACCAGTGCGAGCGCAAGGTCGAGACGGCGCTGGTCGCCATAGCTGATCTCCGCGGCCGGCATCCTTGCCAGCGCCGTGAGATCGAGTTCGGCCATGACCTCCTCGACGCCGGCATCGGTCACGGCCCAGGAGGCGATGCGCAACTGCTGCTCGACGGTGAGCGCCGGGAAGATGTTGGTGCGCTGGAACGATCTGGCGAGACCGAGCCGGCGCCGTTCCTGCGGTTTCAGAGTGGAGATGTCGCGCCCGTCGAGCAGCACCTTGCCCGGTTGGCCGCGCACTCGGCCGGAGAGCACATCGATCAGCGTCGACTTTCCGGCGCCGTTGGGGCCGATCAGCCCCCGAATCTCGCCGCGCTTTACGGCGATGTCCACGTCCTTCAGGGCGCGGAAACCGCCATAACGCCGCTCGACGCCGATGCCCTGGATCGCGAAGCTCTCGCTCATGACCGGCTCCGCTGTCGGGTCCAGGCCCGGGAGGCCAGTCCGACAATGCCCTGCGGCATCAGAAGTGTGACGGCGACGAGGACGCTGCCGACGATCGCCGGCCAGTACTCGGCGAAGCGGCCGGCGAAGTCCTTGAGGAAGAAGAAGCAGACCGCTCCGAAAGCCGGGCCGATGATGAACTGCGCGCCGCCCACGACCGCCATGATCAGCGCCGATCCCGACAGGCTCCAGTGGAACATCTGCGGCGCGATGTAGCCATTGTAGGTCGCCTGCAGCAGGCCGGCTATGGCGGCAAGGAATGCCGAAATCGCATAGACGATCGCGGGTGGGATCGTGGTGTCGTGACCGATGAACCGTGCCCGCTCCTCGTTGTCGCGCACGGCAGCGGCGATCTGCCCCATCCGGCTGTTGGCGAAGAGCGCGAGCCCCGCAAGCGACAGTACCAGGATCGACCAAGAAATAACGACCATCACGGCGGGGTTCTGCAGGGAATTCGAGGCGAAGCCAAAGATGCGTTGCGGCAGGTCGAAGGACATGCCGTCATCGCCTTTGGCGAGTTCGCGCCAGCGGAATGCAATTTCGTAGAAGGCCTGGCCGACCGCGAGCGTTAGCATGGCATGGGCGACGCCGGTGATGCGCGCGAAGACGATGCCGAGCAGAAAGGCGACCAGCGTCGGCAGGGCGAGCGCGAGCACGAAGGCAAGCTCAGGCGCCATCGCCTGGCGTGCCACCAGGACGCCGAAGGCATAGCCGCCGAGCCCGAAGAACGCCGCCTGGCCGAAACTCACACGCCCGTTCTGAAGGATGAGGAAGCCGACGCTGGTGGCGAGCAGGGCATCGAAAATCGCCTGCGTCGTCAGCGAGAGCGTGAGCTTCGAGGCGACGAGCCAGGGCGTGGCGACGCCCAAAGCCAGTGCCAGTGCGGCTACGCCGACGATCCATGCCGTCCTGGGCATGGGCCGGGCTCCGCTGAGCGCGGGCGTGTCGGCAACCGGGCTCATGTCCGCGACCCCGCGAAGCCAGTGGGTCGCCAGATCAGGATTCCGATCATCAGCATGAAGGGCAGCATCGTCGCGGCCCAGGGCAGGTAGATCGCGCCAAGGTTATGAATTTGGCCGATCAGTAGTGCCGCGATAAAGGCGCCACCGAAGCTGCCGAGCCCGCCGATGACGACGACGATGAAGGAATCGATCAGGATATAGTTGCCCATTGTCGGCGACAGGGTCAGGAGCGGTCCGGCCACCACGCCAGACAGTCCCGCCAGCGCCGTGCCGAGCCCGACGACGATAAGACTCAGCCGGTCGACATCGATGCCCTGTATCGACGTGACATGCGCGTTTGTGCTGGCGGCGCGGACATAGAGGCCCATCCGCGTGAAGCGCAGCCACGCCGCGAGGCCTATCGCGACCATCAGACTGACGGCGATGATGAAGAGCCGGTAGATCGGGAACGGCGACCCAGCGATCTCGATAGTGCCCGCTAGCAGCCTCGGCACGGGGTAGCTCAGATATGCCTTGCCCCAGGTGACGGTAACGACCGTCTCGAGGATCAGCAGCAGGCCAAAGGTGATCAATACGGTGACGATATGGTCGTGCTTGCGGAGGCTGCGGAAGACGAGCACGTCGAGTATGCAGCCAACAGCGGCCATGACCACGACGGAGACGAGGAGGCCAAGCCACCATTGGCCCGACGCGGCCAGCGTGTAGCCGATATAGGAGCCGAGCATGAACAGCGCGCCATGAGCGAAGTTCACCACCTCGCGTAGACCGAAGATCAAAACGAGGCCGACCGCCAGCAGATAGAGCAGACCGCCATAGACCACGCCGTTGAGAAGCTGGATCGCCATGCGTCTATCCCGCCGTATAGCCGCCATCGACGTAGATGGTCTGGCCGGTGATGTAGGAGGCGGCACGGGACGCCAGGAAAACGATCAGGCCCGTGACGTCGTCCACCTCGCCGAGACGTCCTATCGCCGAGCGTGACAGGACCTTGTCGTACAGCTGCGGCTGGGTGCGGATCAGATCGCGGTTGAGATCGGTGACGATGACGGTGGCGCCGACGGTGTTGACCGTGATGCCCTCACGGCCGAGTTCGAAGGCCATGGCCGCGCCGAAATTAGCGAGCCCGGCCTTGGCGGCGCAATAGGCCGTGCGGTTGGCCATGCCCCGTCCCGACAGGATCGAGCCCATATTGATGATGCGGCCATAGGCATTGCCGGTCATCACCGGAGCGAAGGCGCGCGAGCACAGGAATGCGCCGGTCAGGCTGACGTCGACAACATCGCGCCATTCCGACAGGGAGGTCTCGGCGAGTAGCTTCGGTGAGGTGACGCCAGCATTGTTGAACAGGATGTCGACCCGACCGAAGGCAGCGACGACGGCGTCCCGCGCGGCAGCGACGGCGTTCTCGTCGGTAACGTCGGCCTCCACGACGAGCGCGCGCCGTCCCGTCGCCTCCACTGCCTTCGCCGTGTGCTCGAGCTTGACCCGGTTGCGGCCGATTACAGCGACATCTGCGCCTGCCTCGGCCAAGGCCTGGGCCGCGGCGGAGCCAATGCCGCCGCTGCCGCCGGTAACGACCGCCGCGAGGCCTTCGAGGCGAAATGGGTCTGATTTCATGGCCATGGACTGCTCACATCGCCATCTGGCCGCCATCGACCGGCAGGGCGATACCGGTGACGACGCGGGCCTCGTCGGAGGCGAGGAATAGGGCGGCCGCCGCAATATCCTCGGGCTCCGGCATGCGGCCGAGCGGAATCGTCGCGCGGAACCGCTTTATTGCCTCGTCGCGGTCATTCGCCATGCCGGGCAGGAAGGCCGAAAGCATCGGCGTTTCCGTAACGGTCGGGCAGATCGCATTGACGCGGATGTTTTGAGGCGCGAGCTCCAGCGCGAGGCTGCGCACGAGCCCGACGATGCCGTGCTTGGCGACCGTATAGAGGCTGAAATTCGGCTTCGCCTTGAGACCCTGAAGCGAGGAGGTGAAGAGCAGCGAGGCGCCAGCGGGATTACCCGAGGCGCTCTGGCGCAGTGCCGGCAGCGCCGCGCGTGTCATCTTGAGCACGCCGACGAGATTGACCCGCAGCACGCGCTCCATCATCTCGTCGTCGATCGTCTCGAAGCTGCCGGTAAACGGGCCGCCGGCATTGTTGTGCAGGACATCGAGCGCGCCGAAGCGCTCCAGCGCGAAGGTCACCGCGTGGTTGCAGTCGTCGCTCGAAGTGTGGTCGCAATGACAGAAGGCCGCCGCCTCGCCGATCCCGGCCGCTACGCTGCGGCCGGCTTCGTCGGCTATGTCCGTCACCACGACCCGCGCGCCTTCCGCCGCGAAGCGCTGCGCGACGGCCCTGCCGAGTCCGGACCCGGCGCCGGTGATCAACGCGACCCTGCCTTGCAGTCGGCCCGTCATGCGCTCGCACCGGAGATCCGGGTCGCCGGTGGCTCGGTGATCTCGACCATGGCCGCGATGCGGCCGCGCAACTGCGCCGCCTGCCCGCAAAGCAGCGGGTCGTCGGTGCGGCACAGCCGTTCGGCATCGGCAAGCATGCGGATGAGAATCGCGTGCTCGTCGTCAGAACGGCTCTCATGGCGACGATCATCGCTCATCGGCATTTCCTTCCCAGTCATCGGCCTCTTGTCGTGCGGCTGCGCCGTACCCGGGCCTTCAAAGTCGGTTCTCGGTGGCCGCGCCGCCAGCATCGAAGCCTGGCGCAAACGCGGCTGTCAGTCACGTTCGATAGGACGGCTTGCGCTTCTCCTTGAAGGCGAGCAGCCCCTCGGTCGCGTCCGGCACCGTCGTCGCGTAGTTCAGCACGAAGTCTATCTCGTAGCGCAGACCGGTCTCGAGATCCGTCGTCAGCGTCTTGTTGACGAGATGCTTGGCCGATGCCAGGCCGACACGGCTCTTGTCGGCGAGCTTCGCGATGAGCCGGTCGAATGCCTGCTCGAGTTCTGCATGGGGCACGACCTCGTTGACCAGCCCGATCTCGCGGGCTTCCGCGGCGCTGAGCATTTGTCCGGTGAGCATCAGGTGTTTGGCGCGCAGCAGGCCGATCGCACGTGGCAGGCGCTGCGAACCGCCTGCTCCGGGCAACTGTCCGAAATTGAGGTGCCCATCGCCGATCCGAGCCGTATCAGCCGCCAGCACGATGTCGCAAGCCAGCAGCAGTTCGAGCCCGCCTGCGACGCAGACGCCATTGATCAGTGCGACATAAATCTTCTGCGAGCTCTCGATGCCGGCCAGCATCGCGAAGAAATCGTCCAGAAAACCCGCGAACTGCGCCGGCTCGCGGTAGAGTTTGAGATAGCCGTCGAGATCGCCGCCTGCCGAAAAACTGCGGCCGCTGCCGATGATGCTGACGACGAAGACATCGGGCATGGCCTCGATCGCTTCGACGGACTGCTTGAGCTCGCGAACTGTCGTCCAGTCGAGAGGGTTCAGCTTGTCTTCGCGCATGAGCGACAGCCGGACATGCCCGCCGGATCGCTCCAGCCTGACATTGCGGTCTTCCGTCATCGACGCATCGCTTTTCGCTAACATCCGCTTCGAGCCAATTGTCCGCTTGTCCGACAGAGACGAGGCTACCATCTGCCTGCGGCACGATCAAGAGATTGAAGATGCGTCCGCTGGATTATTCGGCTTCTGCGAGGGGTTTCAGACGCGCTCGAAGATCGCCGAGATTCCCTGGCCGCCGCCGATGCACATCGTGACAAGCGCATAGCGACCGCCGCTGCGCCGCAGTTCGTGCACTGCCTTGACGACGTTGATCGCGCCCGTCGCACCCACGGGGTGACCCAGCGAGATGCCGCTGCCATTGGGGTTGACGATGGCGGGATCGAAATCGAGTTCGCGGGACACCGCGCAGGCCTGTGCCGCGAAGGCCTCGTTCGACTCGATCACGTCGAGATCGCGAACAGTCAGCCCCGCCCTGGCCAAGGCCGCGCGTGTCGCCGGAACAGGGCCGATGCCCATATAGTTCGGATCGACTCCGGCGTGGCCATAGGCGACGAGCCGCGCCAGCGGCGTGGCGCCGCTGCGCCGGACCGCCTCGGCGCTTGCCAACACGATCGCGGCGGCGCCGTCATTGATGCCCGAGGCGTTGCCTGCGGTGACGGAGCCGGCCTCTTTTTTGAAGATCGTGCGAAGACCGGCGAGATCAGCTTCCTTCACATCGTGGCGGACATGCTCGTCCTCTGCGAAAACAACGGGGCCGGACCGGGTCTTGATGTCGACGCCGACGATCTGATCCCTGAACCGACCCTCCCTTATCGCATGCGAGGCGCGGCGATGGCTCTCGACCGCGAGTGCGTCCTGAGCCTCGCGGCTGACGGCATAGCGCGCGGCGACATTCTCGGCCGTCACGCCCATCAGGATCCGTCCGAAGGGATCGCGCAGCGCCCCGTCGAGCATGTCGACCATCGCCGTATCGCCCATCTTCACGCCCCATCGCATGGCCTGCGACAGAAACGGCGCGCGGCTCATGCTTTCGGAGCCGCCGCAGAGAGCGACATCTGTATCGCCGAGCAAGATCGTCTGTGCCGCAGAAATGACGGCCTGCAGCCCCGATCCGCAAAGTCGGTTCACTGTGAATGCCGGCGTCTCGATCGGAATGCCCCCGTTCACGGCCGCGACGCGGGCGATATAGGCGTCCCGCGGCTCCGTCTGGATGACCTGGCCCCAGGCGACATGCCCGACCTCGTCGGCGGCGGTCCCGCTGCGCGCCATCGCCGCCTTGACCACCGTGCTCGCCAGTTCGGCCGGCGCGATGTCCTTTAGCGCACCGGCGAAGGCGCCGATTGCGGTACGTTGACCCGCTACAATGAAAACCTCGGTCATCCGTCACTCCGCTCGATCGCGCGCCTCGGCTGAAATCGGCGCAGCACAACCTGAGTTTAATGTCGGGTTGTCCGACACGCAACATGGATCACAGTGAGTTCGATGGGCAATCTCGCAACCATCGCCGGGCTGCAAAGCTGGCTCCTGACGACACGGTTAGCCGCTGGCGCATCGTTCATGAGCACTCGTCCTATCAGATAGCGATGGACGAAAGTTGCAAGGCACTTACTGATCTCAAACCAGAGGGATGGCCGCTCCACGGTCTCCGCGCTGGAACAACTTCTATGACCCGCGGGTTCGTTCAGCAGGCAGCTAGAAGGAACATGTCCTGCGCGATGGTGAAGGAAACAAGTTATCCGATGCCGAGGTCGAGAAGGTGAAGTCCGCTGAAGTAAAGCCTGCGGACGCCTCCCTCAACACGATCTCGGTCGACCCGCATGCGGGCGAAGAGGCCGCCACTAATAAGGATGCAGAACCGCTGCCCCCAACGCCGCCAGGCATTCCGACATTCTGAGCAAGGGCTGTTCTGAGGCCTTGCTCGTCGGGTTGATAGATGCGGCGGCGCTCGTCGGCTCCACGGCAGCAGCGAGTCTGAACTAAAACGCCGGCAATGGCTTCCAGGCATCGCCCATCCACTTCTCGTAGGTTTGCCCGATCTTGCCATTCAAGATGTTCACGAACAGAAAAGTGTTCACCCAGCGTTGAAAGTCGAGGTCACCGCGGCGAACGCCCATCGCATAGACGTTGTCGGTAAGCTTGATCTTCTGATCGAAGCCTTTTTCCGGGTACCGCTTCTTCAACTCGGCTGCGAGATAAGAGACCGTTCCGGCAGCATCGACCTGACCGGCGACAAGTGCGTTGAGATTGGCACTATCGTCCGCGAATTGAATAAGCTGCATTCCCGGGATATTCGCTTGGGCAAGAATGTTGGCGTAAGCAGAGCCGCGCGCAACGCCGACGCGCTTGCCAGCGAGCTCAGCAAGACTTGCGATCTTGAGCTCTGGCGGGCCAATTACCATCGATTGGTGCATGCCGTAGGGCGAGGTGAAGAGGACTGACTTCGCCCGCTCGGGGGTGATCTGCAGGGTCGCGGCGATTACATCAGCCTTCCCCGTCAGCAGCGTCGGAATGCGGTTCTCATTCGTAACCGAAACGATCTCGAGCGCAACGCCGAGGTCCTTGGCCAGCATCTTGGCGATATCCACGTCGTAGCCGTCAGGCTCCATTTTAGCGTCAGTTGTGCCAAACGGCGGTGATGCGATGTTCACTCCAACCAGTATCTTTCCGCGCTTCAGCACCGCATCGAGTGTCTGCGCGTTCGTGGTTAAGGTGCCGGAGGCAAGTAAAAGGAGCGCAGCTGCAATGGAGCGCATGGGTCTTCCAAAGGCGTTCGTCATCGAATGGCTCTCCGTTTTTTAAGGGTGGGCATGTCGATGCTCCAGCCATTCGGACAGCAGCGTGAATGGCAGGCACATCACGAAATAGGCGACTGCCACGACGCCAAAGGCGAGAAGTGGCTGGAAGGTGGCATTGCTGGCGATCTGGCCGGCTCGGGTGAGCTCGACGAACCCAACAAGAGCGGCGAGCGAGGTATTCTTGATCAGCTGGACCGTGAAGCCGCATGTTGGAGCCAAGGCCATCCGCAGTGCTTGTGGAAAGATCACAAAGCGGAAGGAAAACCAGCGATTGAGCCCGAGCGCCGCAGCGCCTTCCCATTGCCCGGATCCCACCGCGCCGATCGCGCCTCGCCAGATCGTCGAGAAATAGGCGCCGGCATAAAGCGTCAGGGCAAGCGCGCTGGATAGGAGTGCTCCAAGATCAAAGCCTAAGGCGCTCAGCCCAAAATAGGTGAGCAACAATACGATCAATAGCGGCGTCCCTTGCACGAACTGGACGAAGATGGTCACGCCGTGGCGGGCAATGGCGTTCCGGGCAAGCCCTATTGCCGTGAGCAGGGCGCCAAACAAGACGCCGCCGGCCAAGGCCGACGCCGCAAGAAGGAGCGTCCAGCGTGCCGCAAGGACGATGTAGAACATTTCATTAGGGCCAAAGCTGCGCATGTCAGGCCCACCTTGTGCTTCGGAACAATGGGCGCCCCAGAGCCCAGAGTAGCAGGCGCTGCAGATAATTCAGGGCCAGGTAGAAGGCGGCAGCCAGCGCAAAAGCTTCAATGCTCCGGAATGTGTCAGAGTTGATATCGGACGCGGCAGCTGTGAGTTCCTGAGCGCCGATCGCTGACGTGATACCCGTTGAGAGCATCAGCAACACGTTCTGACTCACTAAGGCCGGGTAGATGCGCGCCAATGCAGGAGGCAGTACTACGAGGGCCAAGGTCTGCCAGGGCCGGAGTGCCAGGCTCTTGGCAGCTTCGATCTGCCCAATTGGCGTCGCCGCAAGCCCTGCTCGGATGATTTCGCAGGTGTAGGCGGCGTTATTCAGCACGAGGGTAAGGGCGGCTGCCGTGACCGGCGACAGCCGAATCCCGATCGAAGGCAGACCCAGGAAGACCACGAAAAGCTGGACGAGCAATGGAGTGTTGCGGAAGATCTCGACATAAGCCCGCGAAAGCCATCGCAGCGGCCAGGCCTTCGCCCGACGGGCTAAGGCCAGCATCAGGCCAAAGCCGGTGCCCGCCACAACACCGATCACGGTGAGGAGAAGAGTAAGCGTTAGCCCCTCCAGCAGCAGGGGCCAGCGCTGCAGGACCGGACCAAATGTAAGGGTATAATCGATCATAGATCCCGCTTCACATCAGGGGTCGTGGCGTCATCATGGTGCCTGCAGCGGCGAGGCTATCGGAATGGCACAACCCCAACGTCGCCGCGCTGTACCACCAGGTGTTGTCCGCCCAGCGGACGATCATGCACTCGGTGCTCAGCTTAATGTGCTGGCCCTCCATAGAATGACCCAGCGCGATATGAGCGATGGCTTCAGGCAGTCCGGCGGCGAGACAAATATGTGCGCCATATACGGAGTGGCGCAGGGACGGATAGCCGGTCCGGTCAGGTCTGGCTTGCCAACGTTCTAGATTGACAGGATCGCATTCCCAACACTTGCCGATGTCATGGCAGAGGGCTCCGGCCAGAACAATGTCGCGGTCGACCTCGACATGCGGGAAAGTTCGGCGGAACTCGTCGACGGTGTTCACGGCCAGCCTAGCCACGCCGCGCAGATGGAGTTCTTGGCTTCCGGTCTTCAGCACAAAGTGATTAGGCGCGCCCTCGCCCGGAATATCTGAAATGCGTGTGAATGATGAGTCCCGTAACGACAGTGCCCACGCCTTGATCACCTTCTCACGCAATCCGTCGTCGACGATCCCGGCGATCTCCGGAAGATCTTCGAGGATGGAGGCGCGCACGGTCGCGGAGACATCATCAAGTTCGGCTAAGGGCAGGCTTGGCACAGAAAACCTCGATCAGATAAGGGCAATCCTGCAAGCCTAGTCGCAGTGATCGGCTGGATTCCAATCGAAAATATCCCTAGCTTGATCAAGAAACTTGATCGGGCAATGCATGCTGAACCTTAAGCTCATCGAGGCATTCTATTGGGTGGCGAAGCTCCGCAATTTTCACGCCGCGGCGGACCGCATGCGGCTCGCACAGCCGACTGTGACGTATCGTGTCAAAGAGCTGGAGCGACAACTTGGTCGTTCGTTGCTGACGCGAAGCAGCCAGCCAGTGCGTATGACGCCGGTTGGCCAGGCCTTCTTCGTCAATGCCGAGCGCTTGTTGACGCTAGCGCAGGAGATGCAGCATCAGATGCGGGCCGGCCAGGAGGTAACAGGCCTCTTGCGGCTAGGCGTCATGGATGCTTTTGCCGCCGTTTGCCTTCCGGAACTTTTGCGCAGCCTTGCGGAACGCCATCCCGACCTCGAGGTCTCGGTCGTAGTCGATCTCAGCCACACTCTGACATTGAAGCTGGACGCCGGCGAGCTAGACGTCGCCGTGGTCTCCAGCCCACCGATCCTACCGGGTCTACGTTATGATAGGCTTGGGGGACAAAGCGTAGGCTGGATCAGCGCACCTTCTGTCGCGAACTCGCTACACAAACCACAGAACATCGCCGAACAGCGGATTTTTATAACACCTCCCCCATCCAACCTGGGAACGATTACCGCGACGTGGTTCAAAGAGTGTGGGTTAGAGCCGCCCTCCTTCAGCATGTGCAACAGCATGTCTGCCATCGTGCGATTGGTAACTGCGGGCGCTGGCGTCGGCATTATGCCCCTTAAACTTGTCGATGACGCCCTGGCAGCCGGCAGGCTCTGCCATCTTGACCACCTCGCGCCGGTGAACCCGCAAGACATTTTTGTCGCGCTGCCGCTAGGCGTATTGGACTTGGCCGTCACCGTTACAACGGATGCGATCAGAGCCGTCGTTCGAAGTCACGGGTTCAACGATTAGGTGTTCCAGTCAGTTTAGCGAAAGGCGTGCTGTGCCGAGGGAGCGTATGCATTGGTCATGCTGGGCGCAATCTTGCCGTTGTGCCATTGCACCCAAAGCCGCTTTACAGGGAAACCGTTGTGCGAACTCTCGGGTCGGCGATTGCTTGCGGGGTCGAAGCGCGAACTGCTTGAAGGCGCCGGCCTCCGCCCCGCAAGTGATCAGAGATTGCCTTTTGTGCTGCTATACCGTCGCCGGTGAGGAAAGCCGATAGGATCGCTTCGTGCTCTGATAAAACTTCTTTCGACGGAGCTCCGCTGGCGCTTCTTGTCAAGTAAAGTCGTGATTGAAGCAGGATAATGTGTAGGTTCGCATAGATTTTAGTCATAGCCGGATTTTCGGCACTGTCGATTATCGCTTGATGAAAACGCGCATCTTCGTCGGTAAATTTTCGATAATCTCGATATTTTGTGCCAAGTCGCCGGATACCACTCATTTTCCGAAAAGATTGCTCCATCGACCGGAGCGTTTCTGACTTCATTTTTGGCGCGCCGACCAGCGCACAGTGCCCCTCCCAGAGAATGCGAAACTCCATCAATCCTGCCAGATACTCCGGACTAGGCGGCGGTAAAACCGAATAGCCCGCATACAGTTCGAGCGACACCAATTGCTCTCTTTCAAGACGCGCTAGAGCCTCACGTATCGGGGTCGAGCTCACACTAAGTTCCCGCGCCAAAGCATCGATGTTCAGACGAGCGCCGGGGGGTAACTCCCTGTCGATAATGCGCGCTTTGATATCTTCATAGGTCTGCTCGGAGACGGTCGTCCTCACCAGAACGCGTGGAAGCGTTTTTACCGTCATCCTGAAGCCCCTCGCTGATCGTGCACGATCCTATCTCGAAACAATCCTTGCATATTAGGGGCTTGGCAATCAACAAAAAGGGATTGATCAGATACCTGGATCGTGCATTATGCACGAAACATCGGGCATTAAATGATCCGATGCGTCCTAGTGATTTAGGAGAGAATGGAGGAGCTGCTCAGATTCCGGCGATCGCCGGTCGAGCCGCGCCAAGGAAGGAAAGTGTCATGGGTGTTTCGCAGCGCCGTCCGCAGATCATGTTCGGCTGTTCGACGCTCCTGTCGAAGGAGCCCATCTCGTGAAGGTTGTTTTAGTCGGAGATGCAGGGCGCCAGAAGACCGTGCTTGCCCCGCTCCTACCAAACGTGTCGATCGTCACGTTACCTCGCGAGGCCGCTACCTCGGATGATTTCGATGCGGAGATTGCCGAAGACGACGTTGTGGTGAGCTTGCGATTCCGGAGGCCCCAAGGCGCTCCGCGGTTTGCGCTACTTCACGTGCCTGGTGCCGGCCTTGATGGGGTCGATCTGGCGAGTCTCTCGGCGGGCTGCAAGGTCTGCAATGTATTCGAGCACGAAATTCCAATCGCCGAGTATGTGCTCCACAGCATGCTTGGATGGGAAATACGCCCCAAGGAGATGCAGTTCACTGCAGAGGGTTGGGGTGAGGCGCATCGGAATCGGAAACCGCATGGCGAACTGGCGGGAAAGACGCTGGCAATTGTCGGTTTCGGTAGGATCGGTCGGGCGCTCGCCGAGCGAGCCCGTGCTTTCGGTATGCGTATCGCTACGCTTGATCGCTCGATCGGACAGCACGGAGCGCTCGTCGACGAGCGGATCGCTCCTGACCAGCTGCATCGTCTCCTTGCCATGTCCGATTATGTCGCGCTGACCTGCCCTCTGAATGAGAGCACACGCGGGCTGATCACTAACACAGAACTTGCCGCGATGCGTCCCTCCAGTGTGTTGATCAACATATCGCGGGCCGAGATTGTCGACGAAGCTGCCCTCTACAATGCGCTGGCAGAGGGTGAGATCGGGGGCGCCATCCTGGATGTTTGGTACCGCTATCCCGTCGGGGCCGACGACAATCCCGAGCCAGCGGCGTTCCCATTGCTCGAACTGCCGAACGTAGTGGCGACGCCGCATTCTTCGGCCTGGACGACGGCTCTTCCCGGCCGACGCTACAGCATCATTGCCGAAAACATTCGTCGTCTCGCTTCGGGCGAGCCGCTGCTCAATCAGGTCTGGCCTGAGGCCGAGATCACCAACCGGAAACAAACATCGTGAACGAGCCTATCAAAATCGTCGACATCCAGACTCTCGTCGTCAATGCCGAGATGCGTAACTGGATTTTCGTCAAAGTCATTACGGATCAGGACGGGCTTTATGGCTGGGGAGAAGCCAGCCTCAACTGGAAGACGCGCTCCGTTACCGGAGCAGTCGAGGATCTGAAGCCTCTCCTGATCGGCAAAGACCCACGCGATATCGAACAGATCGTTCGCATCCTGAACAAGCATAGCTATTACAAGCTCGGGATCATTGGTGCCACGGCGATCAGCGGTATCGAGCACGCGTTATGGGATATTTTCGGCAAAAGCCTTGATGTGCCGGTTTGGCGTCTGCTGGGCGGCAAGACCCGCGAGAGCGTCCGGGTCTACACGCATCTTGGCCTTGGCGATATGAAATCGGTCTACGAGACCTTCGACGAGGGCGCCCTACGCGAGAAGGCGCTGGCAGTGGTCGAGCAAGGCTACGACGCGCTCAAGGTCGTGTTCATTCCCTACGCGCATTTCTCGGTCGGTATCCCGGCCCGCAAGCATGTCGGCAGGCTCATGCGGACGCTTCGCGACGCGGTTGGCGACGGCGTCGACATCATGATCGACTTCCATGGCCGTCCGGCTTCGATCGCGGGCGCTCTCCAGTTCATCGAGGAACTGGCGCCGTACAACCCGATGTTCTGCGAGGAGCCGGTCATTCCAGGCGACACCGAGGCTATGCGCCTCGTCACCGAGCGGGCCGGCTGCCCGATCGCGACTGGCGAGCGGCTGGTTGGGTTCAAGGAATTTGAGCCGCTGTTTGCTGCCAAGGCTTGCCACATCGTTCAGCCCGACCTGAACCACACTGGCGGCATCCTCGAGGGCAAGCGCATCGCGGCCGCTGCAGAACAGGCTTTCATGGGTGTTGCGCCGCATAACCCCAATGGTCCGCTCGCGGGCGCGGCTGCGCTGCACTTCGATGTTTCGACGCCAAATTTCGTGATCCAGGAAGAAATGAGCGGCGCCGTGCCCTGGTATGACGACGTCGTCACGGTCCCGATGAAGCGCACGGGCAGTTCCTGGGCGGTGCCCGAAGGCCCCGGGCTGGGGGTGGAGGTCAATGAGCGCGAGGCCGCCAAGCACCCCTTCAAGCAAGAGGTGATCCACACAGCCTCGGCAGTCTTGCCCGATGGTACCGTGGTGGACTGGTGATGACGATGACGAACCGAGCACTCTCTAATCGTCGCGTCTTTGCAACGCCGGGCGGGGTTTACAACGCCACGCCTTCGAGGATCATTTTCGGCGCCGGAAGCTTGACCCGCGTCGTCGAGGCCGTCGACGCTCACGGTGCCAAACGTGCCGTCGTTGTATCGACGCCGGGTCGACAGGATCTGGCACAGCGCGTCGTGAACCTGCTGGGCGATCGTTGCTGCGGTGTCATTCCTGAAGCCGTTTCGCAGGTTCCGATCGAACTTGCCCGCCGGGGTCGGAGATTGGCTGCCGAGATGGAGGCCGATTGCATCGTCAGTGTGGGCGGGGGCGCATCGATCGGGCTCGGCAAGGGGATCGGGCTTGAATATGCCAAGCCTATCATTGCCATACCTACCACCTACTCCGGGTCGGAGATGACGGGCTTCTGCGGCATCACCATCGACGGTGTGAAGCGTATGCATACTAGCCTGAACATGCTCGCTGGGACCGTGATCTACGACCCCGAACTCTCCGTCGGTCTGCCGGTCGATGTCAGCATGGCAAGTGCGATGAACGCGCTCGCCCACTGCGTCGATTCCGTCTACGTCTCAACGATCAGCCCGATCATTCTGGCCGCCGCTCATGAAGGCGCGGCGGTGCTGATCGGTGCGATGCCTCGCGTTGCCGCGGCACCAGACGACCTCGTGGCTCGAACCGACCTGCTTTACGGTGCGTATCTGGCCGGGGCAGCGCTTACCGGCGGTTTTGCTTTCCAGCACGGCGTGGCACACACGCTGGGCGGCTCTTTCGGCATCGCGCATGGCACCTCCCATGCGCTCGTGCTGCCGCATGTTGCCGCTTACAACATGCGACATGCGCCAAGAGAGTTGGAACGGCTGGCCCAGGCCATGGGCGTTACCAATCTCGGCAGATCCCTTTTCGATCTGCTTGAAAAAACGGGGCTTCCGAAAAGCCTGGCAGAAGTGGGCTTTGCAAAGAGCGACATTGGACGGGCTGCCGCAATAACCGTCGAGACAGACAACGGGCTCAATCCAGGGCCGGTTACACGCGAGGACGTGGAAGCTCTACTTGACGACGCTTATCACGGTCGTCGCCCATCATGATCGAGAGGCTGGTCAATCTGACGTGGATCCTGCTGGGAGCGGGTGCCGCCGCATTGTCCTGGCGCATTGGCTTGACCGGCCAGTACGGCCCGGATTCGGGCCTCTTTCCATTCGTCGCCGGCATTCTGGTCTGCCTGGGTGGCGTTGGTCTGATGTTGATCAAGGGCAATACTGCCGCGGGCCTGGAATGGCCCGACCGCACCGGCTGGAAACGCATCGCCGGGGTGATCGCCGGGCTGGCATTTATGTCGGCGGCAATCCCTTACCTCGGTTTCGCCGTCGCCGGCGTGATAACGATGGTGATCCTTTTGCGCACCGTGGAACGGAGCGGCTGGGGATCATCCATCCTCCTCGCCGTAGTCTCCGTCGCAGTGACACTATTTTTGTTCGGTTATCTGCTTGAGTTGCAGCTACCGCGCGGACCCTGGGGGTTCTGATGCCATGGAAGCGATCTCGGGCCTCATGACCGGATTTGGCGTCATCCTGACGCCGAGCAATTTGATGCTCTGTCTGCTGGGCAGCTTTGTTGGCACGATGATCGGCGTTCTGCCAGGCATAGGTCCGCTGGCTGCGCTGGCACTGCTCCTCCCCGTCACGTTCTCCCTGCCGCCTGTTGCAGGCGTCGTGATGCTCGCCGCGATTTTTTATGGCGCCATGTATGGCGGCTCGACCACGTCGATCCTGCTTAACATTCCAGGGGAAGCCGCATCGGTGGTTACCTGCCGCGACGGCTATCAGATGGCCAAGCAGGGTCGTGCCGGCGCCGCGCTGGGCGTCGCAGCCTTCGGCTCGTTCGTTGCCGGTACGCTCAGCGTGATCGCGCTAACATTCTTTGCGCCCATATTGGGCACTATAGCGTTGCGCTTCGGGCCGCCCGAGAACGTCGCGCTTATGCTGCTCGGCCTCGTCTGCACACTTTATATGATCAGCGGCTCGACGTTGAAGGGGCTGACGATGATCGCGCTTGGCGTCCTGCTGGCGATGATCGGCATCGACGTCGTCAATGGCCAAGAGCGATTCACCTTTGGCTCCATCAATCTTTCCGGTGGGCTTGATCTGCTTGCAATCGTCATTGGTTTGTTCGGCGTCTCGGAGATTTTGACCAACGTCGAGAAGATCACAAAAAACACTCTACTCGCCGAAAAAATAAAAGGGCTATTCCCGACCCGAGAAGATTGGAAAGCGTCGTTCGCGCCGATGTTGCGGGGCAGCGGGCTCGGCTTCCTGCTCGGTATCGTGCCCGGTGGGGGCCCGATCACGGCATCGTTCATTTCCTATGCGGTCGAGCAACGTCTTGCAAAGGATCCAAGCCGCTTTGGCAAGGGCGCCATCGAGGGCGTGGCCGGGCCTGAAGCGGCAAACAACGCCGCTGTCGGTGGCGGCATGATCCCAGTTCTCTCGCTGGGTATCCCCGGCACGCCAGTCACGGCGCTTCTGCTTGGTGCGCTTGTCATCCAGGGGATCCAGCCCGGCCCACTGTTCATGCAGCAGCGCCCGGATTTGTTCTGGGGGATCATTGCCAGCATGTATATCGGCAACGTCTTCCTGTTGATCCTAAACTTACCGCTGGTGGGTCTATGGGTTCAGTTGCTGCGCGTGCCCTATCGTGTGCTGTTCCCAATCGTTCTGATGCTGTCGGTCGTCGGAACCTATTCGGCAAACAAGAACGTTTTCGATCTCTGGGTGATGCTGTTCTTCGGCATCTCAGGTTATGTTTTGCGTAAGCTCGAATACGATCTTGCACCATTTCTCATCGCCTTCGTGCTCGCCCCCTTGCTCGAGCAGTCGCTGCGCCAGTCGCTGGTGATGTCGCCTGACGGAATCATGATCATGATCCAAAGGCCCATCGCTGCCGGACTCATCGCCATCTGCTTTGTTCTCGTGGCGTTGATGATCAAAAGAGGCCTGAAGCCTCGCAAAACGGGAGGAATTCTTGATGAAGTTCATCAGTAAAGGCATAGCGTTCGCCGCGGCGCTCGGCTTGTCGGCTGTTGCCGGACAGGTTCTGGCGCAAGGTACCAACGCTGATCTTGTCAAAAGCAAGCCGGCTAATTTCCCGACGCAGCCGATCGAGATGACGGTGGTGTATCCTGCCGGCGGCGGTGCAGATCTGACGGCTCGCCTCCTCGGCAAGACGATGGAGCAGATCTCGGGCAGCCGTGTCCTCGTCAATAACCGGACAGGCGGCGCCGGCATGGTCGGCCACGCCTGGCTGGCAACCCAGGCGCCTGCTGACGGTTATGCCATCGGCATGCTGGTCAATCTGGTCTGGGGCGACTCGATGCTGCGTTCGCAGGGTCGCTGGACACACACCGATCTCGAGCCGGTCGGTTATCTCAACAGCGATCCAATGGTCTGGTTCGTCACGAGCGATGGCCCATTCAAAGGAGCGACGATCAAGCAGATCGTCGAAGCTGCCAAAGAAAAGCCTGGCACGATCCGAGTTGCGACGGTGCCCGGTAGCATGTGGGACTACAATATCGAGCAGGTAGAGGCGAACACCGGCGCCAAATTCCTCCGCGTTCCCTTCCAAAGCGGTGGCGCGGGCGTTGTCGGTCTGCTCGGCAATAATGTTGACGTTGCCCTTGGATTTTACGCGGAGGCGAAGCCGCATATGGATGCCGGCAAGGTTCGCGGTGTTGGCGTCGCGGCCGAAGAGCGGCTCGCTCATCTCAAGGATGTCCCGACCTTGAACGAGGGACTCGGTGCCAAGGACTATCTTTGGACACTGGTCCGTTTCGTTGTTGTCCCAAAAGCAACGCCGGCTGATCGCAAGGCCTATCTGGGCGCGATGGTGAAGGCGGCAATGAAAGAGCAAAGCCTGCGTGATGAATACGCCAAGCTCGGCGTCTATTTCGATCCCGCACTCGAAAAGGCTACCAATATCGCTGAGGCTTTGAATGCCGAGGCTGAGCGTGAGCGCGCCTTCTACATAAAGACAGGCCGGCTGAAGCCCTGATCTGATCGGTTCGAACCTCCCGGGGGCGTGATCCTCGGGAGGGCATCCTTCTGAAAACGTGGAGCCAGTTGTGACCACATCCCTTTCTTGCGACGCCCTGAAGGCGTCGCTCGCCTGCGGGCTGCTCGGTTTCCCGCTGACTGACTTTGCGGCCGATGACAGTTTTGCGGCCCAGCCATTCGGTGACCGCGTTCGCTTCCTGGGAGCCCAAGGTTGCGCGGCCTTGTTTGTCGCAAGCGCGGCTGGTGAATTCTTTTCTTTAACCCGCGACGAATACGCAGCCTTGATTGAAACAGCAGTTGCTGCCCGCCCCGAAGGCGTCCCGGTTCTCGGTGCGGCAGGCGGATCGACAAGAGATGCGATCGAGCAAATCCGCCTTGCCGAGCGGGCCGGCGCTGATGGCATCCTGTTGCTGCCGCCCTATCTGGCGGAGGTATCTCAGGATGGCTTGTTTGCTCATATTTCGGCTATCTGCCGGAGCACCTCGCTTGGTGTCATCGTCTACAGCCGGGCTAACGGTCGCGTTCGACCACCCACGTTAGCGAAACTAGCTGACCAATGCCCCAACCTCATCGCGTTGAAGGACGGCGTCGGCGATGCCGAGGATCTCTGGACGATGCGGACAGCATTGTCCGGGCGGCTGGTCTTTCTAAACGGAATGCCAACGGCGGAAATCTACGCACCGTCTTATCGCGCTATGGGCGTACCGACCTATTCCTCCGCTGTTTATAATTTCGCACCTAGTGCGGCGATGGCGTT
The DNA here is from genome assembly GCF_001562255.1 of Bosea sp. PAMC 26642. Lineage (NCBI taxonomy): Bacteria > Pseudomonadati > Pseudomonadota > Alphaproteobacteria > Hyphomicrobiales > Alloboseaceae > Allobosea > Allobosea sp. PAMC 26642. Next base: position 3,200,049 of record NZ_CP014301.1, read on the forward strand.
TTTCAACGCTGTGCAGGCGGGCGATGCTGCCCTGACCGATGAGATGATGCGGGCATTTTTCCTGCCCTATGGCCGCATCCGTTCGCGTCAACCGGGCTATGCCGTCAGCATCGTCAAGGCGGGTGTCGATATCGCCGGTCGTTCTGCCGGCCGCGTGCGCCCGCCGCTCTCCAGTCTCACCTCCGAAGAATACGACGAACTTGCCCCGCTGATCGGCGCGCTCCAGACGTTTGAGAAAGCCAGCTATGTCGTCATCAAGTGAGGTACGGATCGTCACGGCTTCGTCCAGCGCTCAAGCAACGGAAAGCTGCCGCGGCCAGGTCCTGATTTCCGGGTCATATGGCGGCGAATACAACGCTTTCCACGCCGGCAAATGGGGCCTTCGCGGCGTCGTCCTGAATGATGCAGGCGTCGGCGCCCAGCGCGCGGGCGTCAATGGACTTGACTACCTCGACCGTATCGGAATGCCCGCTGCGACTGCCGACGCTATGAGCTGCCACATCGCCGATGGCGATCACATGCTGGCTCATGGCCGCATCAGCTACGTCAATGCAGCAGCAAAGGCGCTTGGCTGCCTGGTCGGACAGAGTGTGCGGGAATGCGCGGAACGGATGACCAGGGGGAAGCCGATCGAGCAAGAACTTCCGGCCATTTCAGGTGGTAAGCGCTATCTGATGCGAGAGGGCTTGGGAGAGCCGAAAGTGATTTGCCTCGACGCCGCTCCGATGCTCGAGGATAGCGATAGTGGCGCCATCGTCATCACGGGCTCCCATGCCGCACTGTTCCGTGGACAACCCGACGACGTAATCAGGCAGCAGCTTCACGCCGTCTTCTTCAACGATGCAGGTGTGGGGCTTGATCAAGCAGGCATCAGACGCCTGCCCGAACTCGACAAACGCGCAATTCCAGCCGGGGCCGTCGAAGCTATGAGCGCGCCGATCGGCAATGCACGTGCAATTTACAGCGACGGTATCCTTTCCCACGTCAATGCGACGGCAAGGGGGCTTGGCGCTGCTCCTGGACAAGCGCTCGCAAGCTTCATCGATAATCTCTTGGCGCGAGCCCGATCGCAGGGCGTGCAATGAGAGCGCAAAATGCGCTCAATATCGGTGACCTGCATCGCCTCGCGCGGCGGCGGCTTCCTCGAATATTGTTCGACTGTATTGAATCAGGAACCGAAGGCGAAACCGCGCTTGCTGCAAACGAAGCAAGCTTTGGCCATTACCGCTTGATGCCCCGCCATCTTGTCGACGTTGGACGGCGCGAGCCCGGTCTGTCGCTCTTCGGCCGACACTATGGACAGCCATTTGGTATCGGACCGACGGGCTTCGCGGGTCTCTTCCGTCCGGGCGCAGACATGACGTTGGCCCGGACTGCCAAATCCTCCAACATCCCCTTTGTCCTGTCAGGCGCTAGCGTAGCATCACCGGAGATAGTTGCGGCCGAAGCTTCAGGGCGCCTCTGGTACCATCTCTATGCCGCAAAGGATGCGAAGATTTCAGCCGATTTGATGCGGCGCATTGCGGATGCCGGTGTCGAGGTGCTCGTGCTGACCGTGGACAATCCCGTTCCGGCCAAGCGTGAGCGCGATATCCGAAACGGTTTTGCTCTTCCGCTAAAATTGAAGCCCGCGATCTTACTTGAAGCGCTGACCCATCCTGCCTGGATTGTTGACTATTTCCGCAGTGGCGGCTTGCCGACAATGGGAAGTTGGCAGCGTTATGCGCCGGCAGGAGCTAATCCTGCCAAGGTAGGACAGTTCTTCAGGACCCAAAGTCCATCGATCCAAACCTGGGAAGACCTCAAACGTTTTCGCCAACAATGGCAGGGGCGACTCGTTTTGAAAGGGATCCAGCATCCCGAGGATGCGGCCAGGGCCCGTGCCGAAGGTGTTGATGGGATCATTGTCTCCAATCACGGTGGCAAAGCCTATGACATGCTGCCGATCCCGCTGTTTTCGCTGGCAGCGATAAAAGCTGCAGTCGGGAAATCCATGCCGGTGATGTTCGACGGCGGAATTAGGCGCGGCTCGGACATTCTGATCGCACGAGCGCTCGGCGCGGATTTCGTTTTTGTAGGTCGGGCAACGCTGTATGGCGTCGTCGCGGGCGGGCAAGTGGGTGCCGATCGGGCAGTTTCCATATTGGCCGATGAGGTCGATCGCGGGCTAGCGATGATCGGATGCCCGTCGATAGCCGACCTCGACATAAACTGGCTGACTCCTGCTCTTCCAAGCTTATCTGATAGGCCGCTTCCCGCTTAAATTCAGGATTCAATTCAATGAATGACCGAGTCAGCGCGCCTGATCTGAATGGAGATTTGATCCGTGGTCTCCTCGACACAGCGGTCGCAGCGGCAGCCCGTATGGGCGTTGCTGTTTCGATTGCCGTCGTCGATACCGGTGGACACCTTGCCGGATTTCTTCGGATGGAAGGCGTGCACACTGCGACCGTCGATGTCGCGCAAGCCAAGGCGCGATCTGCAGCTGCCTTCCGGCGCCCGACACGAGTCTTCGCGCAGCAACTTGCCGAAGGAAATTCGACACTTCTAGCTGTGCCGGGATGCGTTCCCTTATTTGGTGGGGTCCCACTCGTACGATCAAACCGAATGGTCGGTGCCATAGGCATCAGCGGTGCGAGCCCTGACGATGACGATGCAATCGCGAATACGATCTATGATCAATTTCACAAGACCTTCTCGCTCGACATCTAACTTTGAGGCTCCATATGCCCTATCTGATCATCGCCGAAGATGCCGCGGATCAAGCAAAATTGCGAGCTAGAGCTCGTCCTGAGCATCTTGCTTACCTTGAAACCAATCTCGAAAAGCTTATTGCGGCTGGCGCACGATTGACCGACGATGGCCTGACGGCAATCGGCAGTATGTATATAATAGATACCGATATCCGCGAAGATGCCGAGCATTTTATCCAGAATGATCCGTATATGCGCCAAGGATTGTTTTCTGTTGTAACAGTGACGCGCTGGCGCAAAGGTTTCTTAAATCACGAAAGCTTTGTTAGTCGATCTTAATTATATGAGGCAATGTATCCGCAAGCCGGCACCGCAATTGTCCAGGTGGGTAGACGGGTCGCTGGGAGCGAAGCATAAGTTTTATTGGCTTGATAGCTCGCTGGATGCGCACTGTATCTTCTACGCTTCAAACCCGACCTGCGCATGCATGTTATCGGTACCCCCAGTGGCACTATCTGTCGGGTATGGCTCGAGTCAGGCGATATCGTTGGCTTTAGGCTCGCTTCGGCGAGCTACAACCAATCTATGCGGCACCCCGGAACTGGTCAGTGTTTTACGTATTCACTGGACGTTAGCTCAGGTAGTGGATGACGGTTCATGGGCACGCAACGCGGTAATGCCCAACTCTTATGGATGCAGCGGCGAAGGTCGTTTTGGATGATCATCGATGCGAACCGCAACGTGGCCAGCCTCTCTCGTTATGCGATGAAAGAGAGAGTGGCGGCATAGCCGCCCTCTCCTCCTACATCAGCGCTTGCTGTCTGGTGTCCGCTTGACCGGAACCCAGGTCGAACCGAGCGTCGTTGTCGGCGGCAACCGAGTGTGGTCGGGCACCGTCGTGTAGTTGTCGCGCTCACCGCCTCGCGGCCCTACTTCGCGGAAAACACCGCCGGTATTGCCACTGTCTGTCAACGGCGGTCGGATTCCAGGCCAGCGGGGCGGAGCAAAACCAGGCCAGTGGCGGCGCAGGAGACGATATGCAAAGGGCCCCGATCGGGGCCCTTTGCATAGCTTCTGCGCAGCCGCAAAGGCTGCCGGCGAAACCTGATCGTCGAAGCGCGCCCCGATCCGCGCCAGCATGCGCACCCGCACCCAATCGAGAAAGCCCTGCAGGCAATAAGCCATGAGTAGCAGCAGCGAGATCCCGATTAGTGTCAGCAGACTGCGCGAGCTCAGCACCCGATCATAAACCTGGAGCATGTAAAACGAGCCCGAAAGCATCAGGACGTTGATGATACCGGAGAAGACGCCGACGACCGCGAAGGCTGGGCGGGTCAGGCCGGCAGCCAATATCACCAATCGCTGGCGCACATGATGGTGAGAACGCGAGACGTGACGCGTGGATCAGCGGGATTTTCGGAGCCGGCCGTCATGTCACGGTTGTAATAGTCGATTTTGAAAAACAGCTTCTCGCCGGCGAGGGTGAAAGCCCCGAAATCATGCTCTCCGAAAGGGTCATTGGCTTCGTTGAACTCTCCATAGCATCGGACCTGCGAAATGATTTCAGCTTGCGATGCTCGCCCCAGCGCGGTGACGGCCGCGGTCATGACAACGGTACCGCCTAAAAAAGTTTGGCGGAACGCGTCGTTCAGCGCACGGACAGTGGCTGTGCTGGCTTCGGGCGATGGTGGCGTATCGTTCATGTTATGTTCCTTTGATGAGAAGCGACGAAGAGCCGAGCAAGCAGGATTGGGTTGCCGCTTTTGCTGTGGAGAACGAACCCGTCGGTTGGAAACAGGCGCTGGGATAGGCGGCGCTGGCCTTGCCAAAGGTGGGCAGCATCAACGCCACTCGAGGCCAAGGGACTTCGATCGATCTGCGACGGGAGCAGGCGCCTGAAGTGCGAGGCCGCCACGATGGGCGCACCTTTTAGAGCAGCTGAAGCACCGGCAATGCCGTGGCGCTGCCAATAGCCTTCGCGGCCAGGGCGATCGAACTCATGGATGGCGACGAGCCCTAGATCGGGCGGAAACGCTCTCAACATGGCAAGCCAGCGGCGCAAGTGATCGTCGCGCTCGCCAGGTTTGAGAGCCCGAATCCGCCCTGCCCTGTCGGCAATCAATCGAAGCGCCTGCAGGTCGACGAACTCGCGGCCATGGAGAGCCCGAACAGCAAACGCGTCGTAGCAGGCAAGCAGCAGCGCACGCTGACCTTGGCGCAAGGTCACGATGCGACCGGGATCGTCTGCATCCTGAAAAGATGCCCAGTAGCGAGGCGCGTCGCCATTGGTCTCATCTCGAACCGGGAAGGCCTTCCGGGCTAAGCCGGTCATGGCTCCGCCTTGCCAGGCAGCGACGAGTTGATCGCCACCACGTTTTCCGCTGAGCGGCTCGCTGTCGATGCCTATGACCAGCGTTACACCAGGCCACACTTCATCCAGCAGTCGTGAACCTGCGGCCCCGGCTAGGCCTGAATCGTCCAGCGCAAGGATTGCCTTGCGCTCGGCTTGTGGCTTTGTGCCAATTGCTTGTGCGATCCGAAAGAAGCCGCCTGGAAGCAGGACGGCATCGACGTCTCCCCAATCGGTTCGCTCTGAAAAGGCCTCGACCAGATAATCGAGGAGCATGACCCGATGCGTCATCTTATGCAGCGGAAACTGATAGCGCCCGCGAACGCTGACGGTCACGATGCGGCTTGTTATTGTGACGAACTGCTGATCAGGCAGCCGGCCGCGTTCACGATCAAAGACCATGTTAAAAAACTCGCGTATTGTGGGTATGAGCAGATCAGCGTCGGACGACGGTCAGACGGCGCTGCAGATTAGAGAGCCATCAGAGACGGCGACGTACGCCACCGTCGAAGGCGTGGCTGATGAACCGACAGTCTTTAGCTTCGCCGGTGCTAGGCCTAACGTACTTCTATGAAATAGCGGCCCCGCGCGCGATCGATCCAACGGAAGTTCGCCGACATGGATCGTGCGCCTTCGTTGGTGAGAACCTGATACACACACACTCCACGCATCATCTCGTTCATCTGTTCACGGATTCGAACATCTGCCGCCGTCTCATCATTCCGTCGCGGCACGGCATTCTCGGCCGCTGTCATCCCATTCAAAACTTCGAGCGCTTTGAAGCCTTGCATTTGCGCCGCTGGTCCAGAGTTTAGCGTCTGCTTGACGGCCTGCTTCATCTCGACGCTGTCACAGATTGGAAAGTCGTTTTCATCGAGCGGCAGGGTTTGAGCTTGGGCAACATTGATCCAGCCCCAGCCCAGTAAGAGCACCAACATAGCCGACATGAACGCCTTATGGCCGTGCGGCATGACCCCGCCACGGAAGCGGCCGACTTCCCCTGTCCAGACCACAATCAAAAATATCGCGGCAAGTACGGAGGCAATCAGCAGCTCAACCTTCGAGAGAAGGACGATCGTCGCCATCCAAATGAACACGAACCAAAAGCGCCGGAACCAGCGCAGCTTTGGTCCCGTAAGGACACCGGCCTGTGAGGTGGGCTGCTCATTCATCATCGTTCTCCTTTTTTGAAGCATAAACGCTGTAGTCATAAACACGTCAAGACTCAGATATGCGCGGGTGAAACGCGACCGCATCAGCCCCTTACGAGAAACTCTGGCCTCAAACGTCAGACGGCTGCGGGCTGAACGAGGAATGAGCCAGGAGGAGCTTGCGGCGCGCTCCGAACTGCATCGCACCAATGTCAGCAAGCTCGAGCGCTCACTTCATGCGCTCTCGATCGACAATCTGTATTGGGTGGCAAAGGCCCTCGGTGTCGGGCCTGAGCACCTACTGAGGGACCGGAGCAGCTGGCCAGAAGACGCTGTCGATAAGCCCAGCGGCTCCCGCCGCTCAAATTAGCCCGACTAGCCTACGCTGGGCATCAGTGTCGCCATCAATGTAGCGTTGGGTCGTCTCAATCGACCGATGACCGGCAAGCAATTGAACATCACGAAGCGAGGCGCCCGCCTTATGGGCCTTGCGAGCGGCGGCGGTGACGAAGCTGCGACGTCCAGAATGTGAAGAGCAGCCATCCAGTCCAACTTGCCGATACAAAGCCGTGAACCAGTTGACGATGCTGTTGGCGCGCATCGGACCGTTGCGAAAGGAGCGGACCACAGGCTCGCCGGGCTTACGCCACTCGCTGAGAAGATCGCTTTGCAGGCGCTTCAGAGCTAACCGAAGCCGCGGATGCATCGGAATGCGCCGGCCACTTGCGTATTTGCTGATCGCAGATTCTATGCAGATCAGATCGGCGATGCGGCCATCGGGCCGCAACACCATGCTCCATCGCAGCCCTGCAATCTCGCTGGCCCTGAGGCCCGCAAAAATCGAGAGCAGGATTGTCACTTCGTCACGCGACGGCCAGCTGCCGCGTTGTGCCTCCACCAAGACACGGCGCAGCATCGCTGGCGACAGCGTCTTCGCTTGTCGGCCGAGCATAATAATTCCTTCGATATGGGAGATTGTGGGCGCGGCGCTCGGGCAAAAGCGCTGCGCCTATAATAGGATATTATACCTATATTATTTTGTCAAGAAGCATGAGCAGGTCGTGGCTCAGACTACGAAACAACACGATTCTTCATTCGGGGCTGAGCTCAGCGTGGATCACCACAACTCGCCCCCAGACCGCGTAACACAACAGCTGCTCTCGACAGAGTGCTCTTGTTTGTGGGCTGATTTGTGGATCCAGATTCTCGCCGGATAGTTAGGCAAGCAAAATCAATATCTTAAGAATGGCAATGGCGGACAGGGAGGGATTCGAACTCGAAAAATATATCAATATTTTCATACACTTAATCTAAGTATGACGCACAAATTGTTATACGTTATGTTACGCAATATTTTGTATCTTACAGCGCTCTTTCGTGACCAATGTGCATGGGAGCCGAGGCCGGAAGCACCCGTTTATACCGTTGAAACGCCGTCCAATAGAGCGCTTCCGGTCCATTTTCTAACTGGGCCGATCGAACTGCGGCCTCTCATGCCGTCTTGAGTTCCGGCCAGCGGGTTAGCTTTCGTTGCGGCAAAACCCTGCGTATCGATGTCATGGGGAAGGCTGACAAGTTTCACTTGCGTCATCGAAACGAGATATTTTATCTCGTTCGCCTAACGTGTCGCTGAACTCTGCTGATAGCCGAGATGGCCTGCATGATTACGAGCTCGACCCCAACTGCCAGCCGCGTTACCGTCCTCGTCGTCGAGGATGAGCCACTGATCCGCATGAATGCCGTCTCGATGATCGAGGACGCCGGTTTCGAAGTGATTGAAGCCGTCAACGCCGATGACGCCATCGTGCTGCTGGAAACGCGGCCCGAGATTTCGATCGTCTTTACCGATATCGAGATGCCGGGGTCGATGGATGGCTTGAAGCTCGCCCACGCAATACGCCATCGCTGGCCCCCCGTGGTGCTGATCATCGCGTCGGGACGCGTCACGCCTCGCGCTAATGAGATGCCGACCGACACGGTGTTTCTCCGCAAGCCCTACAGCGAGGCCATGGTCGGCCAGGCTCTGCGCAAGGCGGCGTAGATAGCGCTATCCGCGGGACTCCGAATAATCTAGCGTTGCTGCAGCCGGGTTCTCGAGACGGGGATTCGTGATGCCTGCAATAAGATCAAAATCTAAGAAGCAGGTCGCCGCAGAAGGCGAGGTCGAGAGCTTTCGCGAAGACTTGGGACCATTAGTGATTGCTGCCGAGACCACGCGGATGGCGATGGTCTTCACGGACGCCAAGGCGCCCGAGAACCCCATTATTTTTGCCAATGACAGCTTTCTCGGCCTGACCGGCTACGACCGCGCCGAGGTCCTTGGGCAGCGATTTGACGAAATGATGGCGTACGGAGCCACGCCGGAAGTGCTCGGGGATCTTGCAGCCGTCTTCGACGGAGCAGATGAAGGCAGCGTTGAAGTCTGCTATCGTCGCAAAGACGATAGCGTCTTCTGGACCGATCTGTTCATCAGCCCCGTGCGCGACGAGCGCAGCAACATCGTCCAGCATTTCATCTCGTTCGTCGATCTGACGCGGCACAAGCTCGAACAGGAGCAATCGCGGATGCTCATCGACGAGTTGAACCATCGCGTGAAGAACACGCTCTCCACGGTTCAGTCGATCGTGACGGAAGCCCTGCGCCCGCCTTCATCACTCGAAAACATCAAGGAATCGATCAGCTCCCGCATCTTCGCCCTATCTCGGTCGCACGACCTCCTGAGCGCGAGGAACTGGGAAGGGACCGGATTGCACGATCTCCTCGATGCCGCCCTTGAGCCCTTTGGCGTCGCCAACGGTCGCAAGGAACGTTTCGTGATTACAGGCGACAACATCAGTGTCCCGCCGAAGGTGGCCCTGGCGCTGGGAATCGCGTTCCACGAGCTCGCGACGAACGCGGTGAAATATGGTGCCTTCTCGAATGAGGCCGGCTCAATCCTGATCACCTGGGCGATCGCAGAGAAATCAGATGGAGACCGGCTCATTATTCGCTGGGAGGAGAAGGACGGGCCGCCCGTGTCGCCGCCAACCCGGAAGGGGTTCGGCTCGCAGGTGATCAAGCGAGGCCTGGCTCACGAACTCGAAGGCACCGTGGATCTGGAATATCTGTCTGGTGGCGTTGCGTGCACGATCGACATTCCCGCACCGCAAGGACCGCAATGACCGATCGCATCCTGGCCGGACTAAACATCCTCGTGGTGGAGGACGAGATGATGCTGCTCATGATGATCGAAGGCATGCTTGCGGACATGGGCTGCGAGACGGTAAGCGCCGCAGCGACCGTCAAGCAGGCCCTCGTGCTTGTCGAAACGCAAACCTTCGATGTCGCGATGCTCGACCTGAACCTTAACGGCGACAGGACCTATCCCGTCGCAACCGCGTTGGCCTCGCGCGGCGTGCCATTCCTGTTCTCGACCGGCTATGGCGCCGAAGGTGTGATCGAGGGTTACCAGGACCGCCCGGTGCTGAAGAAGCCGTATCAGTTCGAGGAACTGGTCTCGGCGATGCGGGCACTCATTCCACCGGATCGATCGTTGCCAAGAGCAGCCTAACTGAAAACGTATTTGGCGCCGGCAGAGTTCTCAAAAGTACGCGTTGCTGAAACCGTACTATTTTGGCTCTGATGAACAATACCCGCGCGAATTTTTTCCTTGAACGATTTTGCAAATAATCAGGTATTCTACAAAATTAATGATTCGTTAACGAAGCCTGCGTGCAACCGAAAGGTGCGAGATGGGCCGGCCTCTGAAAATTGCAAATCCGAGTAGGCGCCCGCAGCCGAGCCCTGTCGCAGGTGTCGAAAGGCATCAGGCCATTTGGGACAAGTTCGTATTCGACACGCTCGTAGGCCACGTTGGCGTCGATAAAATGGAAGCTTCGCTACGAATGTTTTCAGCTTCGTTGGGACAGAAAATCTCTCTGCTGGAGGACAGCGAAATCGGCGTCCCTGGTCAACGCTTTCAGATCCATGATCTGGCGTCAGTGAGCGGTTTTCTTGGATTCCAATGCCTTTTTGATGCTTGTTCTCAGCTTCTTGGGAAAAAGAGATCTCACGTGCGGTGCCGGAGGGCAGTGATGTCGGAAATCCAAAAAGCTCTGGACGAACTAACGCTTTATTTAGCCGAATGTGCTTAAGGACCGAAGTGTGACCCACCTCAACTGTCCTCTAAACCATTCAAGTTATGAGCTTATCTTCTTCGGAAGAGGCGTCAAGACTGGCGCCGATCGTGACCCCTCTACGAACGGTAATATGCCATTAAAATCAATGAGGTATAGGCAGAATTCGTAGGGTCAATCTTCGGCGCCTACTCACAGCCATGGGTGAAACGGTCAAATGCCTTCAACGAGATGTGGCAAAGCTCGGTGGCTAGACGCTCAATCGCCATTCGATCGTCTCTGACCGGGCAACTAATGCTTGCCGCTTCAAACAGGAGCGCTTATCTGGAATTCAATCCCGATTTGTGGGAATTCTTTGCGAAGGTGTCCAAATGATCATCGATTGCCATGCTCATGTCAGCGCCCCTCAGCAGCTCTGGGCCTATCGTGCCTTGCTCTTGGCGCACCAGGGCTGGCACGCCAAGGGCAAGGTCGAGGTCACCGACGACGAGATCCGGCATGCTCTCGAGATCCCGGAGATCTCGGCCAAGGGGCATTTCGATCTGCTCAGGGAACACGGCACGCATGTCCAGTTCGTCTCGCCGCGCCCTTTCCACCTCATGCACAACGAGAAGCCGGAAAAGCTGATCCACTGGTTCACCGAGGAGTGTCACGACATCATCGCGCGGCAATGCGCGCTGTATCCCGACAAGTTTCTCGGCGTCTGCTTTCTGCCGCAATGCTCTGGCTCGCCGATCGAGAACGCGCTGTCGGAGCTCGAACGCTGCATCGAACGGCTCGGCTTCGTCGGCTGCCTGTTCAACCCCGACCCTTACGAGAACTCCGGCAACGAGGCACCGCCTTTGGGCGACCGCTACTGGTATCCGCTCTGGGAGAAGCTGTGCGAGCTCGATGTGCCGGGCATCGTCCACGCCACCACCTCGCGCTCGCAGCGCGCCGATTACAGCGTCCACCTGATCAACGAGGAAAACATCGCGATCATGGGGCTGTTGAACTCGACGGTTTTCCAGGATTTCCCGACGCTCAAGATCGTCGTGCCCCATGGGGGCGGTGCTGTGCCCTATCAGCTCGGCCGGTTCGACGCCGCCTCGCTGCGGACCAAGGGCAATGTCCGCTTCCGCGACAAGCTGCGCTGGCTGCACTACGATACGGTACTCTACACCAAGGAGGCCATCGAGTTCCTCATCCGGACGGTCGGCGTTGATCGCTGCATCTTCGGCACGGAACTTCCCGGCGTAGGCTCGGTCGTTGATCCCGAGACCGGCAAGCAGATGGACGACCTTAAACCCTATATCGACGCTTTCGACTGGCTGAGCCCGAGCGAAAAGCGCGATATCTTCGAGGGCAACGCTCGCAAGGTCTTCCGTATTCCCGAAGGCCGGCTGCCGCCGATGGAAGCCTGAGCGCGACCTGATGAAGGGGTTCGCGCGACCGGGTGGCATCGTCTTTGATTGCGACGGCGTGCTGATCGACTCCAATCGCGTCAAGGGCGCCGCATTCCGTGCGGCCCTCGCCGGCGAGTCCGAGCCGGGGATCGCGCGTTTCTTCGCGGATTTTCACGCCTGGCCTGGGCAGACGCGATTTGCGCTCTTCGCCCGCTATTTTCGCGATAGCGCCGGTTACGCGGATTGGGAACGGCGGGTTACCCGGAGTAGCGAGGGCTTCGCCACGACGATGCAGGAGGTGCTCACGGCCTGCCAGCCGCTGCCTGGCATCGATCGTTATCTCGACTGGCTGACGAGCGAGGGCGTCCCTTGCGCCGTGGTCTCGGCCGCGCAGAAAGCCGATCTCGACCGCGTCGTCGTGGCACGCGGCTGGTCGCGGCATTTCGTCAGGATCTGCGGAGCCGAGCGCGGCAAGCCGGCGGAGATCGAGGCGCTGCTCGCCGACGGCCTGCTCAAGCGTCCATTGCTCTATTTCGGCGACACGATCGTCGACATGGAGGCCGCCGAAGCCGTCGGAGCGCGCTTCTGCTTCGTGTCTTCCGCCAGCGAGTGGACGGATGGGGCGGCGCGCTGCGGCGAGCGCGGCCATGCCGTCATCGCGGATTTCGAGGCCGCGCCACGATGGTGAGCCGGCAAGGGAGGAGTATCGCATGATGGATTATCGTTCCGCTTTCGATTTCTCGGGCAAGCGGGTGCTCGTCATCGGCGCGAGCCGCGGCGGCATCGGCGCCGCCATCGCCGACGGCTTTTCGCAATGTGGCGCGCGGGTTTCGATCACCGGCGTCGAGCCTGAGCCGATCGAGGTCGATCGCGGCCGCTTCGCCTATGCCAGCCTCGACGTCGCCGATGGCGCGGCGGTGAGCGCCTTCGCAGACGGGTTTGGCGGGCTAGATGTGCTCGTCAACTGCGCCGGCATGGCCAGGCGCAACGACGAATATGATCCCGATATGTTCGGGCGGGTTATGGCCGTCAATCTCCATGGCTATTTCCATCTCGCCAACGCCTTTCGCGACAGCCTTTCGGCTTCGCGCGGCGCGATCGTCGCGATCGCCTCGATGTATGCGCAGTTCGGCAGCCCGCGCGTGCCGGCCTATGGCGCGAGTAAGGCCGGCGTCGCCCAGTTGACGCGTTCGCTGGCGATCGAGTTCGCCCCGCTGGGCATCCGTGTCAATGCCATTTCCCCCGGCTTCATCGTCACCGAGCAGACGGCCAAATCCCGCGCCGACGCGACACATTACCAACGCGTACTCGACCGAACGCCGTCAGGCCGCTGGGGCGAGCCCCATGACATCGTGGGACCTGCGCTGTTCCTCGCCTCGCCGGCCGCAGCCTTCGTCACCGGCGCCAATCTGGCGGCCGATGGCGGCTATACCGCCGTCTGAGGCAAGGCATGGCAATCGGGCTTGGCATCATCTCCGACGATTTCACCGGCGGCCTGATGGTCGCGAGCTGGCTAGAGCGGGCCGGTATCGCGTGTCCCTATATCGTCGACCCCGACGCGCTCGACGATCTCGGCGACGCGGAGGCCGCGATCGTCGCGACGCGCGCCCGCTTCCTGCCTCCGCAAGAAGCAACCGCGCTCGTCGCCGAGCTCAGCGAACGGCTCGATGCGCTGCGGACGCGGCAGGTCTTCTACAAATACTGCGCCACCTTCGATTCCACCGACAAGGGCAATATCGGCCCCTGCGCCGATCTGCTGATGGCGAAATACGGGCTCGACCGGATGCTGTTCTGTCCGGGCTTTCCGGATTTCCGCATCTTCGTCCATGAAGGCTACATGTTCTATAAGGACCGACTGATTTCGGAATCGATCAAGCGCTTCGATCCGATCACGCCGATGAACGATCCCGACATGGCGCGCGTGCTGCAGCGCCAGACGGCGCGCCGGGTCGGGCTGCTGCCGCATCACATCCTGCATCAGGGCTTTGCTGCAGCGCGGGACTGGCTTGACGCGCAAGTGGCTGCCGGCATCTCATGCTTCATCACTGACTCTGTCGACAATGATGATGTCCGGCGGGCAGCAGAACTCTCGCTGGATTGGCCGGCGATGACCGGCGGCGACGGCATCGCGATCGCGCTGGCTACGCTGTGGCGCGAGCGCAGGCCGAACGACGCGGGAGCGCCGCTGCGCCCGCAGCTTTGCTCGGCAGAGGGCCTGGGAGCGATCCTGGCCGGAAGCTGCGGACCGGCGACGCTGGACCAGCTCGACCATTTTAGCCTGACCGGCCCTCTACTGCGGATCGACCTTCGCAGGGCGGAATCAGGCGGGGCGGAGGTCGGGGCCGCGCTTGCATGGGCTGCTCCTCACCTTGCCGCCGGCCGCGACATCGCAATCACGACGGCGGCCGGTCCAGATGAGGTCAGCGAGGCTCAGGCCCGTTTCGGGGTCATGGGCGCGGCCCGCCTGGCGGAGACGGTCCTTGCCGGGATCGCCACGGGGCTCCATCGGCGGGGCGTCCGCCGCTTCGTCGTCGCAGGCGGCGAGACGTCGGGCGCCGTCGTCGCGGCGCTCGGGGTCCGGCAGATGCAGGTCGCGCCTTTCGACGCGCTCGGAGCTGGTTCCTGCATCAGCATCGACGGGCCGCCGGGATCATTCTTTCTGAAGCCTGGCAAGATCGGGGAGGTCGATGTGTTCGGGCGGGCTTTGGCAAAGCTCGGCAGTCAGGTCTGGCGCTGAGCTGCCGTCAGGCGGCCGGCGCGACCGCGTCCAGCAGGCTTGCGAATGCCAGCATACCGGGATCGTCAAGGCCGACGCTTTTCTCCGCAAACATGCGCGCCCGGCCGATCCGGTTGGGACGCTGCCGGAAGCTGTCGAGGCAGTTCGAAGCAGCAGCAGAAGCCCGGCGCGCGATTTCTGCTGGCTCGTCGCGCCGCTTGATCGCGCCCGCCACCGCATCGAGGATGTCGATCACGGTCTTGTCACCAAGCGCCGCCCCTCCGCGCGTCAGCATGGTGTCGCGCACCGTCTCCAGCAGGTCGCCGAGTTCGGCGTAGGGGATGTCGGTTCGCCCCTTGGTCGCCTTGGCGAGGGTCAGCATCGAGACCGTGACCAGCGTGCCGAGACTGGAGCCGGTCGCGCTCGAACAGGCCATCGCGACAGCGCGGAACGCCACCCCAAGATCCGTCTCGGCGTCCGGCACGGCCGCCGCGATCGTCTCGAACAGCCGGCGCAGCATCACGCCGGTGTCGCCGTCTCCGAGCTGGCCGTCGGCCCTGTTGAGCTCGTCCTCGACGAGCACTGCCCGCGCGGCGGCGCGTTTGGCGGCTTGGGCAAGCATCGCAACCGTGATGCCCATCCTCATACCCTCCAGAACGGGCAGTCCGCCGGCGCGCCGAGCAGGGCTTCCAACTCGTCGTCGAGATGCAGCAGCGACACCGACATACCGGCCATCTCCATGGAGGTGACCATCGGCCCGACGAGTGGCCGCACGATGCTGAACCCGCGCTCGCTAAGCGTGGCGGCGATGCGGCGATAGACGATGAAGAGCTCTTCCAGCGGCGTCGCGCCCAGGCTGTTGACCAGCACGGAGACGCGCTTGGAGGCGCCCTCGACCGGGTCGGCTAGCAGCCGGTCGAGCATCTCGTCGGCAAGCGCATCGGCGGATTTGAGCCTGTCGCGCCAGATGCCGGGCTCGCCATGGATGCCCATGCCGAGTTCGATCTCGTCCGGGCCCAGCGTGAAGGTCGGGCCGGCGGCGCCCGGAATCTGGCATGGCGCCAGCGCGACGCCGATGGTGCGGCAGCGCGAGACGGCGCGCTGCGCCAGCGCCGTGACGGCGTCGAGATCAAGGTCTTTCCCGGCGGCCGCACCGGCGATCTTGTAGGCATAGACGATGCCGGCGACGCCACGGCGCTTATGCGCCTCGTCGGGGCCAGCGCTGGCGATGTCGTCGGTGCCGAGAACGGTCGTGGTCTGGATGCCGTCTTCCTCCAGGAGCTCGCCCGCGAGGTCGAAGTTCATTCGGTCGCCACCATAGTTTCCGTAGAGCCGCAGCACGCCGCGCCCACTATCGGCGGCCTTGATCGCGGCCTGGCAGGCATCGACCGAGGGGCCGGCGAAAACGTCGCCAATGGCGCAGGCGTCGAGCAGGCCGCGCCCGACATAGCCGGTGAACAGCGGCAGATGCCCTGACCCGCCGCCGGAAACGACGCCGACGCGGCCCTGGCGTGGCGCATGGGCGGCCCGGACGACGCGGCCGCTGCGGATCAGCGATGGGTGGGCCGCTACCAGTCCATCGAGCATCTCGTCGACGAAACGGTCGGGCGCGTTCATGATCTTTTTCATGCGCTTTGGCTCCCTGGTGTCCTGTTCGGCTCTACGGCCGTTTCTCCGCGACGGGGACTGAGCCGGCGGAAGCCGGAGACGATTATCAGATGGAATTGCATTCCGCAATCCGGGAAGATATTTGGCGAGGAAGGAGGGTCAGGTCGCAAGCTTGGGCAATCATAGGCTTGACGAACCCCGGCAATCTAATTCCTATATGCGGGATATAAATCCAAATAACGGACGACAGGCAATGATCGTCCGGCGGGAGGCACAATGACGATTCAGGATGCGCGCCAACGCGAAACCGCGACCGCAGCTCCGGTTGTCATGCAGCCGAGGCGCCCTGGCCTGTTGTGCTTCGACCGGATAGCGGCGTTGGCTTTGCTCACTCTTGCCACCGTGATCTTCATCGAGTCGCGAGGCTGGCCGAAGGCGGTCGATGTTGCCGGCGATCCGACTTTGGTCGCGCGCGCGCTCGCGATGCTGATGCTGCCGATCGCGGCTATCCTGTTCTTGCGGCCGGGCCTGGCCGACGATGCCACGGGTGAGCCCGGCAAGGTGCTGCTCGCCGTCGCGATCATGGCCGCCTTTGGCGCGGCGATGCCTTGGCTCGGCCTGCCGCTGACCGGCGTGTTCGCGCTGCTCGCCCTCCAGCGCCTGAACGGCGTCGGCTGGCAACGCGCCATCGTAGCGGCCGTCATCGTGATGACGCTGATCTGGGGCTCCTTCGTGACGCTCCTGCATGTGCCGCTGCCGGCGGGAACGATCTGGACCTCCCTTACGGCGGCCTTTGGCCTCTGAGCGACGGAGCTTGCAATGTTCGACCTCGGACTTCTCGCCCAAGGCTTCGTCCATGTCTTCGAGCCGCGCATCTTCGGCTTCCTGATCCTGGGCACGGTGCTCGGCATCATCGTCGGGGCGATCCCGGGGCTGACGGCGACCATGGCGATCGCGCTGCTAATCCCCTTCACCTTCGCGATGACGCCGATCGCCGGGATCGTGATGCTGCTCGCGATCTATGCCAGCGGCATCTATGCCGGCGGCATCGCCTCGATCCTGATCCGCACGCCGGGTACGCCGGCCGCTGCGGCTACCCTGCTCGACGGCTATCCGATGGCGCAGAAGGGCGAAGCCGGCCGCGCCATCGGCATCGCCACGATCTCGTCAGGCATCGGCGGGTTGTTCTCGGCGCTGGCGCTGGCGATCTTCGCGCCGCTGCTGGCGTCCTTTGCGCTGCGCTTCTCGGCGCCGGAATATTTCGCGCTGGCGGTCTTCGGCCTCACCGTGACGATGACGCTGGCCGCCGACCAGCCGGTCAAGGGCCTCGCCAGCGTGCTGGTCGGTCTTTTCGTCGCGATGATCGGGCTCGATCCGATCGGCGGGTTTCCCCGCCTGACTTTCGGCTTCGGCGAGCTTTCGGGTGGCGTGAATTTCGTCGCGGTGATGATCGGGCTGTTCTCACTGTCGGAGGTGTTCCGGCAGATGGAGGGCATGCGCGATCTGCCGCCGACGCCGCCGGCGGTTCGCAACGTCCTGCCGAAGCTGCGCGAGATCCTTGGCTTCTGGAAGGTCTATGTCCGCTCCTGCCTGTTCGGCATCGTCGTCGGCGTGACGCCGGGCGTAGGCGCGGAAACCTCGAGCTTCCTGTCCTATGCCGAAACCAAGCGCTCCGATCCCGATCCCGACCGCTTCGGCAAGGGCGCGCCCGAGGGGGTCGCCGCGGCCCAAAGCGCCGAGAACGCGAGCACCGGCGGGGACCTGCTGCCGATGCTGACGCTCGGCGTGCCGGGCGATGCCGCCACCGCCGTGCTGATGGGTGCGCTGACGATCCACAACCTCCAGCCCGGCCCGCTGCTCTTCCAGGAACGGCCCGATCTGATCCACCAGATCTTCGCCGGCATGATCTGCGCGAATATCGCCTTCGTGGTCATCGGTCTCGCCGGAGCCCGCTTCTTTGCCCGCATCGTCCAGATCGACCGGCGTGTGCTGGTGCCGATCGTCTGTCTGCTCAGCCTGGTCGGCGCATATGCGATCGACAACAACCCCTTCGACATCTGGGTGACGCTCACCTTCGGCGTGATCGGCTGGCAGATGCAGCGCAACGGCTTTCCGGTTTCGCCGCTGGTGCTCGGCGTCATTCTCGGCGTGATGATGGAATCCAATCTGCGCCGCTCGCTCGTGATGGGGCAGGGCGATCTCGGGCTCTTCCTGTCGCGGCCGATCGCGCTTGGCATCCTGGCGGTGGCGGTGCTGGTCTTCTTTGCCTCGATCCGCCGGGCGCGGCGGACACGGATCGCGAAGGCCCAGCCCGCCTGAGACCAATGGCCCTTGAGACGACCCAGCCGGACGCGAAGGGGCCGCGCCGGTCGCTCTCCAAAGCCGCTATCTGAGACGTCAGATCACATCGGGCCGCAGCCGGCCCGCCAGGACCGCCAGACCCTCATATAAGTAGTAGCTGCCCCAGATCAGTTCGTGCCGCGTCGCCAGAGCGACATGGGGATTGTAGCAGCTCTCGATCAGCATGCCGGGTGGGCGGACCTCGCCGGCGCCGATGGGCGTCAGATAGCGGTTCGAGAGCGCCAGGATCTGGCGCTCGGCCGCGGCGTGATAGCGCTTGCCCTGCTCCTCGCGCAGATGCGGCGCCAGCTTGAGCAGGCCGGCGGCGGCGATCGCGCTTGCAGAGCTGTCGCGGAACGATCCGAGCGGCGCATCGAAATCCCACAGCACGCAATCATCCGCCGGCGCGTGGGCGAGCCACCAATCGGCGACGGCGCAGGCCGTGCTCAGGAAGAGCGGCTCCTCCGGATACCATTTCGCTGCCGCGGCAAAGGCGACGATCGCCCAGGCCTGGGCGCGGCCCCAGGTCGAGTCGTGCGAGAACCCCTTATGGGTGTAGCGCCGCACGAGATCGCCGCTGCGCGGGTCGAACTGCGCCGACTGGCACACCGAGCCGTCGTCGCGCACGCAGAATTCGCGATGCCGCAAGGCGTCCTCGCGTGCGATATGGCGCAATTCGCCGTCGCCCGTCACCTGCGCTGCCCAGGCCAGCAGCGGCAGGCTGCCGACGAGCCCGTCGATCGTGACGTGCTGCGGCCCCATGCTGTGCTCTTCCTCGGAATCGGAGCCGATCGGAATGATCCGGGCGCGCGGGTTATAGGAACGCGCTAGGGCGCGGGCGCCGAGCACCGCAATGCGCTCCGCCTCCCGGTCGCGCCCGAGGATCGCGCCCAGCGCCGCGCCGAAATAGAAGATGAAGGCGCGCGAGACCGTGTCGTCGCCGGCCCTCGTTTCCGTCTGCCGCAGCAGTGCCTTGCGCGTCGCCGAGGCTTCGACTGGAGCACCGGCCGCCTCGGCAATCCACAGCATCCCGGCCCAGTAGCAGCCGGTCCAGTCCCCTCGCGAGGTCGTCGTCCAGCGGCCGGTTTCCGGGTCGGCATAATGCGGCCAGCCGGTGCCGACCTCTGCAAGAGTGACGCGCATCCGGGCCTCGACCAGGGCGAACGCCTGCTCGGCCGAACGCGCTGCGGAACCGCCTGGCCGAGCTATATCGCTCGGCCAGGGTTCCCTCAGGAACGATGGCTGCGTCATCAGGCTTTGAGCAGCCCGACTTCCTTGAGGGCCGGAGCCATGTTCTGCTCCATGCTCTCGAGGAATTGCCTGAACTGCTCGCCTTCCATATTCGCTCGCGGCAAGGCGAGATTGTCCATCAGCTGGATGTAGTCCGGATCATTCGCCATCTTGCGGATGCCTTCCATCAGCACCGTCTGAATCTCTGGCGGGGTCCCCTTGGGCACGGCGATGCCGCGCCAGTCAAGGATCAGCCCGTCGACCGGATAGCCGGCCTCGGCGATCGTGGGAACCTCCTGGAAAGAGGGATGGCGCTGGTCGGCCGTGATCGCTAGATAGCGCATCTGCTTGGTCTTGTAGAATTGCAGCGCCTCGTCGGCGCCCGAGGCCAGCACCGTGATGTGGCCGCCCGCAACTGCGGTGCGCGCCGGCGCCGTGCCCTCGAACGGCACCAGCGTCCATTTGAAACCATATGTTTTGGCGATCAGCGCGGCGCTGAGATGGGGCGGCGCGCCGGCGCCCGAATTGCCGACCGTGACGACGCCGGGATTGGCCTTGGCGTATTCGATCAGATCCTTCAGCGTCTGGAACGGCGAGTCCGCCTTGACCGCCAGCACGCCTAGCGAACGGTTGAGCAGCGCCAGCGGCTCGAAATCGCGATAGGACAGCGGATTGACGCCGAGCAGCCGGTAGCTCGACAGGTGCAGCGTGATCAGCGAGAGCGTGTAGCCATCGGGTTTGGCCTGGGCGCCGGCCTGCATGCCGACGACGCCGTTGCCGCCTGTGCGGTTGACCACCGTGACAGAGGCGCCGAGATATTTCTGCGCGTTTTTCACCAATGTCCGCGCCAGCGTATCGGTACCGCCGCCCGGCGGCCAGGGCACAAGAAGAGTGATGTCGCGTTCGGGATAGCCCGCAGCGCGCGCAATGCCCGGCAAAGCGAGGGTTGCGCCCGCCGCCTGGATCAACCGTCTCCGCGTGATCGCCATGATGGTTCCCTCCCGAACCTGTCGCGCCCGTTTCCCGGGCTCTATTCCGTATTATAAGATTTGATCCCGTAATAATGTCAATCTGGGATCAAGCCTTTTCGGTGGCCGCTGTTTCGGACGACAGGCCGATCGAAGGCATATCGGCGGCAGGGTCGCGAGGGTGCGTCCGGCAGCGAAAGGCGGCCTTGCCGGTGAATTCCCGCATAAGACCGGCCGCTTGACGAATGCAGGCGGGACGCTGACAAACGAGTTCTGGAACGAGAACAGGCAAAGGCAACGCAAGCTCGTGCAAAAGGACGGACAGATGGTCGCTAGCCGCGGCGCCGACGACACGCTCAAGTCGCTCTCGAAGGTCGTCCGCATTCTCGACTGCTTCTCGACGACCAACCGCGCCCTCTCGCTGTCCGAGGTCTGCGAGCGCACCGGCTATCCGCGCAGCACCACGCACCGCTTGCTCGCCTCACTGAAGGAAGTCGGCTTTCTCGACCAGGACAAGCAGCGCGACCGTTACAGGCTCGGGATCAAGCTGTTCGAGCTTGGCAACACCGTCTTGTCGAGCATGGATCTGCATCGTGAGGCGCGGCCTTTCGTCGAGCAACTCGGTCGCCTGACGGGCCATCTCGTGCATCTGGCTGTATTCGACGGGCGTCAGGCCGTGGTGATCCACCGCTCCGACCCATCGGCCGACAGTCATGCGCCGATCACGCATATCGAAGCCGCGCCGGTCCATTGCACCAGCGTCGGCAAGGCGATCCTGGCCTTCCAACCGCAATCCGTGCTGGAACGGATCATCGAGGCGGGCCTGCGCCGTTTCACGACCACAACGATCTCCGACCCCGACGAATTGCGCCGCGAACTCGAGACGACGCGGCAGCGAGGCTACGCCATCGACAATGCCGAGCACCAGCCGGGCCTGCGCTGCATCGGCGCGCCGATCCGCGACCAGCACGGCCGCGTCATCGCCGGCATCAGCATCAGCGGGCCTGCTTTCCGCCTGCCCGACGCCCAGATCGACGCGCTCGCCGAGATGGTCGTCTACAACGCCAACGCCGTCTCAGCGCAGCTTTGACGACACCAGGTGCGATACGTCGCGCCGCGCATCCCCCTTCCTTCAGATTTCGCAAACGGACAAGCCAGCGTGGCCCTAGGCAGCTCCGGGTTGTGCTGTGGCCGTGTAGCGCGGGCGGCCGCCTGCGCGCCAGCCAGCGAACGCAATTTGCGCTTTCAATTCCGAAAAGCGGGATTATAGTCCGCAATAAGGCCTCGATAGCGAGGGCCGCAAAGCGGAGGAAGCCATGTCGCAGTCATCATCCACGCGTCGTCAGATTCTCGCCGGGGCAGCAATCGGCCTTGCCGCCTCGATCCTGCCCGCGCGCGGCCAGCAGAAACTGAGCCTGAAGCTCGGCCATCAATATCCGCTGGACCACCCTGTCACGATCGGCGCCGCCAAGGCTGCCGAACTGGTCAAGGAGAAGTCCGGTGGGCGCGTTGAGATCGTCATCTTTCCCGCCGGCCAGCTCGGCACCGGCAAGGAGCTCGACCAGCAGGTCTCCGATGGCGGGCTGGATTTCTCGATCGACGGCCCCGGCATCATCGGCAATTGGCACCGCCCGGTCTCGATTTTCGAGGCGCCGTTCCTGTGCGACGGCTTTGCCACGCTGGTGAAGATGATGGACAGCCCGTGGTCGCTGGCGCAGTTCAAGATGCTCGCCGAAAAGCAGAACATGCAGCGCGTCGGCAAGCCCTGGTATTATGGTGCGAGGCACTTCACCACGCGCGATCGCGCCCTGAAGACCGTTGCCGACGCCAGGGGACTGAAGCTGCGTGTGCCGGAGGTGCCGCTCTACCTCGACATGATCCGCGCCATCGCCGCCGTCCCGACGCCGATGGCGCTGGCCGAGGTTTATCTCAGCCTGCAGACCGGCGTGGTCGACGGCCAGGAGAACCCGCTGCCGACGATCAACTCGCAGAAATTCTTCGAGGTTCAGAAGTTCGTCAATCTGACGGCCCATATCGTGACGCCGCAGATCATCATCGCCGGCGCCAAGCGCTGGAATGCGATCCCTGAGGCCGACCGGGTCTTGATCGTCGATGCGCTCAATGCCGGGGGCGAGGTCAACGACAAGATCCTGATCGACCTCGAAACCAGTCTCGTCGGGGAGTTCAGGAGCAAGGGCGTCACCATCGTCGAGCCTGATCGCGCCTCGTTCCAGAACGCGATGAAGCCGGTCTACGAGAAGAACGAGACGATCTGGGGAAAGGGCGCCTTCGCCGAACTGCAGAAGCTCGGCTGAACCGACGCCATGAAGGACAAGCTCAGGAATTTCGAAACCGAGATAGCCGGCCTGCTGATGATGGCGATCCTCGTCGTGCTCTGCCTGCAAATCGTGACGCGCTACGTCTTCAACAGCCCGCTGGCCTGGACCGAGGAGGTGGCGCGCCACCTCTTCATCTGGCTGGTCTTCTTCGGGGCGAGCGGCGCGATCGCGAACCGCAGCCATGTCGTCGTCGACGTGCTGCTCAACGCCTTGCCTCGGCGCGCGAGAATCGCTGCCGCCGTCGGCTCGCATTTGCTGGTCCTGTTCTTCCTCGGCAACCTGTTTTACTGGGGCGCGCTCAGTGTCCAGCGGATGTGGGACATCCCGACGGCGACGCTCGAACTGCCGCAAGGGCTGGTATACGCCGTCTTCCCGATCACGGCGTTCTGCATGATCGCCCGCACGCTCGTAGCGCTCGTCGAGGATGCGCGCGGCACGGCCGATGATGCGCTCAGCGCGGCATCAATACGGAGCATCGACTGATGGCCTTCTACGTTGCCGGCTGGCTCGGCCTCCTGCTCGCGGGCATGCCGATCGCCTTTACGCTCGGCGTGATTGGCTATCTCTTCCTCTGGATCGAAGGCGGCTCGATGGTGAGCTCGCCACAACGCCTATTTGCGGGACTCGACTCGTTCCCGCTGCTGGCCGTGCCTGCCTTCGTGCTGGCCGGCGAACTTATGAACACCGGCGGAATCACGACTCGCATCTTCAAATTCTCGCGCGTCCTCGTGGGCCACATCTCTGGCGGCCTCGGCCATGTCAACGTCGTCGCCAACGTCATCATGTCGGGAATTTCAGGTTCGGCGCTGGCGGATGCTGCCGGAATCGGCACGTTGATCATCAAGGAGATGAAGAAGCAGGGCTTCGACGCGCCCTTTGCCGGCTCGCTCACGGCCGCCGCATGCATCCTGGGTCCGCTGATTCCGCCCTCGATCATCCTCGTGATCTATGCGGTTACGGCGAGCGCCTCAGCCGGGCGGCTGCTGATCGCCGGCACTGTGCCCGGCGTGCTCACGGCGATCGCCCTCATGATCTACGTCTACTTCATCTCCAAGAAGCGGGGCTATCCGCGCTACGAGCGCGCAACGAAGTCCGAGATCTGGATCGCCTTCAAGGAAGCTTGGCTCGCCATCCTCGCCCCCTTCGTCATCATGGGCGGTATCGTTGCGGGCATCTTCACGGCGACGGAATGCGCCGCCGTCGCCGCAGTCTACGCGTTGGTGCTGGGGCTGTTCATCTACAAGGAACTGTCCTGGAGCGACCTGCCGCGGATCTTCCGCGATTCGGCCATGACAACGGCCGTGATCGGCATGATCGTCGCCTGCGCAAACCTCACCACCTGGATCCTGACGCGCGAACAAGTGCCACAACATCTGGCGGATGCGCTGCTAAGCTTCTCCGACAAGCCCTGGGTCATCCTGCTGCTGATCAACATCCTGCTCCTCGTGCTCGGCTGCTTCATGGAGGGCATGGCGATCATGATCCTGACCGTGCCGGTGCTGCTGCCGGTGGTGCTGAAGCTCGGCATCGACCCGGTGCATTTCGGCGTGGTTATGGTGATGAACCTGATGATCGGGTTGCTGACGCCGCCCTTCGGCATGGCACTCTTCGTCGTGGCCCGCGTCGGCGACATTCCGTTCACGGATCTCGCCAAGGCGATCCTGCCATTCATTCCGCCACTCCTGATCGTACTCGCCATCATCACCTTCATTCCCGAGGTCGTGCTGTTCCTGCCGCGACTGTTCTACGGAAACTGATGACGGCAAACCCGTCGAGAAGAAGCCAACCGGCACGAAAAAAGGGCCGCAGCGGAAGCCGCGGCCCTTGCAGTTGGGGAACGCAGGTTCGCGCCCCGGGGGGAGTCCGTTTATCTCTCGCTGGCCTCCAGCGTCGGCTTGAACGCCTCGGTCGCCTTGCGCAGTTCGGTTGCCGGGTCGGCGCCCGAGATCATATTGGTGAGTGCCACCCCGAAGACGTCGCGGAATTCTGTCACCGGGATGATATTGGGCAGAGCCGGCCGGCCCAGCGGCGCCGAGGCCTGGATGCCCGAAACCCAGTCCTTCGAGGTCTTGACCTCGGCGAGCACCTTCGGGTCGCTGTAAATCGAGTCGCGCGCTCCGGCTCCGGCGCCATTCTGCAGGAAGCGGCCATGGTTCAGCTTGCTAGTGGCCCACTGCACGTAGAGATAGGCTGGCCCCTTCTTTGTGCTTGCTGCCGTCACGCCGATGCCGTCGCCGGTCAGGCCGACGGCCTGGGCACCCGGCCCCCTGGGCACCACGCCATAGCCGACCTTGCCGACGATACGCGATTTCGACGGATCCTCGAGAGGTGTGGCGAAGCCGCTGGAATCGGGCCACATCGCGGCCCCACCCTGCATGAAACTGGTCTGGCACTCGTTCCAGTTATAGCCGATCGTCCCGGGAGGCGCGCTGTTGCGGCAGAGATCGGCGAACATCTTCGCCGATTCGATCGCGGCCGGGCCGGCGGTGTTCAGTTCGCCGTTCGACTTGATCGCATCCTCGCCCCAACCCAGCATCAGCGCCGCCCAAACATAGGTGTTGGCGTTCTTGAGACCGCGCGCGACCCAGCCATATTGGCGCTTGCCCGGGTCGGTCAGTTTGGCGGCCGCCTGAACCATCTCCTCATAGGTCTTCGGGAAAGCGACGCCCTTCGCCTCGAACATCTCCTTGTTGTAGTAGATCAGCAGATAGTCGAGCGAGAGCGGCAGCGAGTCTACGCGGCCATCGGCCTGCGTGCCGAAGGCGAGCGCTCCGGCCGAAAAGTCCTTGAAGTCGAAATCCGCGGCGGTCAGCGAGGCGTCGGCCAGCATAGGCCGCAGGTCTTCGAGCCAGCGGCCCTTGCCGAATTGGCGCTTCTGGACGTGCCAGGATACCGTCGTGACGTCGAAGGAGGGCTTACCCGAGACGAACTCGATCAACTGCTTCTGGCGATGCTGCTGCTCGGGGATCAGCTCCATCTCGGCCTTGATGCCGGTCAGAGCTTCGAATTCGGGGGTGTACTTCGCCAGCAGATCGGCGCGCGGGTTCTTGACCAGCGAAACCGCGATGCTCTGGCCTGCGAATTTGCGCCAATCGAAGCCGGCCTGCGCCCAAGCCGCCCCGCCGGTCGGCATTATGGCGCCGGCAGCGAGCCCGCCCAGAAGTTCACGACGCGATGCGCCAGCCTTGTCTTTCGGATGATCCATTGTTGCCTCCCAAGGGCTGTGTTCAATCTCGGATTTTTGATTGAAGCTGCCACGGCGCAGTGCCATTTTCAAGGGATATAATCCCGTAAAACGGAATTCGATGTATATAGCCGATCCGTCTACGTGCCTAAGCCCAATAGGCCGAGCGCCACGCCAGAGAAGCGGAAACCCACTGCACGACAACATGATATCCCGTAATATGGAATATAAAACTGATTGACGGGATATTTTCGCCGTCCTACTTTCAAAGTCAGAGGTTGGAGATCATCAACCAGCCGAGACCAGCCGCGGGAGAGGCCCATGAGCGAAGCCAAGCAGACAACCAGCACAGCCGCCCTTTCCGGCATTATCCCGCCCCTGACGATGCCCTTCGACAAGCATGGCGAGATCGTCTATTCCGCCGTCAAGGAGCAGGTCGACTACGCCGTTGAGCAGGGCGTCAACGGCATCGTGGTCGGCGGCAGCACCGGCGAGGGCCATACGCTCGATCGCGACGAATTCGCCAAGGTCATGCAGGAGAGCCATGCCGCCATGGCGGGCCGCAAGCCGCTGCTGGTCGGGCTGATCGTCAACAGCACCCGTGAGGCGATCGCCCGCATGCGGATGCTCAAGGGGCTCGACATCGCCGCCCTGCAGATCACACCGGTACACTATCTGTTCAAGCCCGATGCCGAGCGCACGATCGAGCATTTCCGCGCGATCCATGAGGAAACCGGCATCCCGATCCTGATCTACAACGTCATTCCCTGGAACTATCTCAGCGTCGAGATGATGCTGAAGATCATGGACGAGGTGCCTGGCGTTGTCGGCATGAAGCAGAGTTCGGGCGACCTGAAATCGGTCTCCGACCTGCTCGGCGCGATCAAGCCCGGCAATGTCGTGTTGTCGGGCATCGACGCCTTGCTCTATCCGGCCTTTTCGCTGGGTGCTCATGGCGCGATCACGGCCCTGACGGCCGCTGTTCCCGGCGTCTGCGTCAAGCTGTTCGATCTGGTCAAGGCCGGCGACCACAAGTCCGCGCTGGAGTTGCACAAGCGCATCAATGTGCTCTGGAACGCCATGCCGCACGATTCGCTTCCGGCCTGCGTCAAATACGTGCAGAGCCGCCAGGGCATTGGCTTCTTTCAGCCGCGAGCGCCGATGCAGCCGGTGACGGACGCCCAGAAGGCGGTGATCGACAAGGCGCTCGCCAATCTCCCGATCACCCTGAAGCCGGCCGCCACGATCCGCAGCGTCGCCGCAGCCTGAACCGCGAACGATGACGGGGCGCGCGAACCGCGCGCCCCGCCAAAGCCGGCCGCAGAGCCGCAGTACAATCAAAAACGCTTCCGTTTGGGAGCGGTTAGGGTGGACACGATGCTCGGGCAGATCATCGCCAGCGGTCTGGCGATGGGGGCGATCTATGCCCTCGTCGCCCTCGGTTACGTGTTCGTCTGGAACACGATGAACCTGGTCAACTTTGCTGCCGGCGAATTCATCACCTTCGCCGCCTTTGTTTTCGTCGCCACGCTGGTCACGAAACTCGGCCTGTCCTTTCCACTCGCTCTCGTCGGCATCATCGTGCTGATGGCCCTGATGGGTGCGGCCTTCTCCCGGATCGTGTTCTCGCGGCTGCAACGGCAGCGAGCGCTGGTGGCGATCATCTCGACGGTCGGCTTCGGCATCTTTCTGAAGGAGATGGCTCATATCATCTACGGACCCGAGCCGCTGCTCTATGACGGCCCGCTGGGCATCGCCTCGTTCAGGCTCGCCGGCATCGTCGTCTCCTACCAGCAATTGCTGATCCTCGCGGTCGCGGTTGTCAGCATGACCGGGCAGTATCTCGTGCTGCGCTACACTATGATCGGCAAAGTGATGCGGGCGGTGGCGCTCGACCGCGATACCGCCGGGCTGATGGGCATTCCGGTCGAGCGCGTGCTCGCCGGCGCCTTCGCCTATTCGGCCGTGCTGGCGGCGCTGGCGGGCATCCTGCTCGCGCCCCTGTTTTTCGTCACCACCGAAATGGGCACGCTGGTCGGGCTCAAGGGCTTCGTCGCCATGATCATCGGCGGTTTCGGCAGCGTGCCCGGCGCCGTCATCGGCGCGCTGCTGCTGGGTCTCAGCGAAAACCTCGGCGCCTACCTGATCTCCTCGGCCTACAAGGATGCGATTGCCTTCGCCCTGCTGCTGGTGTTCCTGGCCTTCCTGCCGCAGGGCCTCGTGCCCGAGCGGCAGGCGGACCGGGCCTGAGGGCGCCGTGATGGGCGCGACCCTCCTGACCAGCGGCCGGACCAGGAAGCTGTCGCTGGCGGCCTTCCTCGCCATGCTCGTTCTGCCGCCGCTCATCGGCCTCAACAGTTATTACATCCAGGTGCTGAACCTCGCCTGGATCGCCGCGATCGCGGCGCTAGGCCTGAACATCGCGACCGGCATCACCGGCCAGATCGTGCTCGGCCAGGCTGCGATGATGGGGCTCGGCGCCTATTCCACCGCGCTTCTGATGCTCAAAGGCGGCCTGCCCTGGTGGCTCGCTTTGCCGCTCGGAATCGCTGGGACGGGCCTTGTAGGGGCAGCGCTCGGTCTGCTCAGCGTGCGCATCCGCGGCCACTACCTCGCCATCACGACGCTCGGACTGAACGAGATCTTCCGCCTCGTCGTGCTCAACGAGGAGTGGCTGACCGGCGGCGCCTTTGGCCTGCGCGCCATCCCCGTCATCGAACTGCCCGCGCTCGGAAAGACCACGCCGGAACAGCTCTATCTGCCACTGCTGCTCGTCACGCTCGCGATCTACGTCGTCACCTTGCGCCTGTTCGGAACGAGTCTGGGCCGCGACATGCGCGCCATCCGCGACGACGAACTGGCGGCGGAATCGATGGGCGTGAATTCGAAGCGCACGAAAGTCGCGGCTTTCGTGATCTGTGCCGTCTGGGGCGGATTGGCCGGCGGGCTCTACGCGCTCAGCATCGGCTTCATCTCGCCCAACAACTTCGTCGTTGTCGAGAGCATCAAGCTGCTCCTGATGGTGGTGATCGGCGGCCTCGGTTCGATCGGCGGCAGCTTTCTTGGAGCCCTCGTCGTCACCGTACTGCCGGAAGCGCTGCGCGACCTGCAACTGATCTATCTAGCCATGTTCGGTCTTTCGGTCGTCGTCGTCCTGCTGGTGGCGCCGCGCGGGCTCGGCGTTTTCGCCGACTGGGCGTTGGCGCCCTTCACGCCTGGCTGGCGCGAAGGGCCGGCCGAAAGTGTCGCGCAGACGAGCGGCCTGTCCCTTGCCCGCGGACCCGAGACCGCAGCCGCGTCGCAGCCGACCTCGCCCGCCGGGCCGCCTCTCGTCACGATCGAGGAGGCGACGCGCCATTTCGGCGGAGTGGCGGCGCTCGATGCCGTCTCCTTCGATGTCAAGGCCGGCGAAATCCTCGGGTTGATCGGGCCCAACGGCTCAGGCAAATCCACCATGATCAATGCCTGTTCCGGCATCGTGCGTCTGTCGCATGGCGCGATCGCGCTCGCCGGGCGCGACCTCACCGGCCTGCCGGCCTGGGACGTCCATGCCGCCGGCGTCTCGCGCATCTTCCAGAACGTTCGGATCTGGGGCTCGATGACGGTGGTCGAGAACGTCATGCTGGCGCATCAGGCGTCGCGCTCCTGCGGGCTCGCCGAGGCGGTCGTCGGCGGTCCAGGCCTGCGCGCCAAGGAGACGCGTGCGCGCCAGGCCGCGCTCGCCGCGCTCGACCTGATCGGCGTCGGGGCTCTGGCCGAGCGCAGGGCGAGCGAGCTCTCCTTCGGCCAGAGCCGGTTGGTCGAGATCGCACGCGCCATTGTCAGCAAGCCAAAGCTCCTGCTGCTCGACGAGCCGGCGGCGGGCCTGCGCGGCGGCCTCGTCATGGACCTCGGCGATATCCTGATGCGGCTGCGCGACCAGGGCATGACCATCCTCGTCGTCGAGCACCGGGTAAAGCTGATCATGGGCATGTGCGACCGGGTCGTTGTGCTCAATCTTGGCGAGAAGATCGCTGAAGGCGCGCCTGCCGAGGTGGCGCGCGATCCGCGCGTCATCGACGCCTATCTCGGCAGCAAGGTCGCCCGCCGGGCCAGGCCCGCGCCTCGCCACGACGACAGCCCCATCCAGAACGACAGATCGCCCGAACGATCCGCGACATGACCAGCCACCACCACGGGAGGGACAAATGAACAAGAACCAAGCCGCCATCCGCCTCATCGCCATCGCCGCGCTCGCTGCCGCGGCGCTGCCTTTGTCATGGACGAGCCAGGCGCAGGCGCAGACCGTGATCGGGGCCGCCGCGCCGCTGACCGGCCCGCGCGCCTTGCTCGGCCGCAACTACAAGCAGGGCGTCGAACTGGCGCTGGAGGAGATCAACGCCGCTGGTGGCGTGCTCGGAAAGCCGTTGCAGATTACCTTCGAGGACGACCAGGGCGACAATCCCAACGCCGCGCTCAACGCCGTGACCAAGCTGATGCAGGTGAGCAAGGCGCCCGTGATCCTCGGCCCGCATTTCTCGGTGGCGCAGCTCGCCACCCAGAAGACGTACTGCACCGGGGCGACCGTCTCGATCACCGGCGCAACCGGCATCCCGGTCACGGCCAATGGCTGCAAATTCGTTGTCCGTATTCGCGGCAACGACAACATCCAGGCCCGCGCGCTGGTCGAATACGCGCGCAAGGAACTCAAGACCGACAAGATCGGCATCATCGCGATCAATGACGACATGGGTCGCGGCGGCCTCTCCCGCATCACCGCCGTGCTCGAGGCGGCCGGGCTGAAGCCGGTAGCGGTCGAGAGCCACAATGCCGGCGACAAGGATTTCTCGGCCCAGCTCGCCAAGCTGAAGAACGCTGGAGCGGCCCTCGTCCTGATGTGGACTCATGACAACGAGGCCGGCCTGATCGTCAGGCAGGCGCGCCAGCTCGGCCTCGAGATGAAGTTCGGAGGCAGCACCTCGGCCAGCGAGCCGACCTTCATCAAGCTCGCCGGCGCGGCATCGGAGGGTGTGGTCAGCGCGAATGATTTCGTCGCCTCGAATCCAGCCCCGCACGTCCAGGCATTCGTCAAGAAATACGAGGCCAAATATGGCTCGCTGCCCGAGATCTGGGCCGCGACCTACTACGACGCCGCCCACTACGCCGCTCGCGCCATCAACGCCGCCGGCTCGACCGACCCCCATAAGGTCCGCGCGGCCTTCGACAAGGTGAAATATGACGGTGTCCTGGCGACCTATGCCTGCCAGGAGAATGGCGACTGCAACCAGCAGATCAATATCGTCGAGGTCAAGGACGGCCAGCCGGTCGTGCGCTCGACGGTGAAGTTCTGAAAGGCCGCCATGGAACAGGCCGGCCTTCTCAACGCGGCGCCGTCCCGGCAAGTGGCGGCCAGCCTGGCGCTGACCCATGTCGATGCCGGCTATGGGCCGGCGCAGATCCTTTTCGATCTGTCGCTGGAGGTGCGCAAGGGCGAGGTCGTCGCGGTGATCGGCGCCAATGGCGCCGGCAAGTCGACCACGCTCAATGTGATCATCGGGCGGGTGCGGCCGAGCGCCGGCGAGGTCCGCCTCAATGGCGTGCCGATCCACACCCGCTCGGTCGAGGCGATCGTCGCCGACGGTGTCACCTGCGTGCCGCAGCGCCGGCGCATCTTCGCGACGATGACGGTGCGCGAGAACCTCGAGGTCGGTGCCTATGTGCGCCGACACGACAAGGCGGCCGTCAAGGCAGGGCTCGACGAGGTGCTGGAGCTTTTTCCGGTCCTGGCGCGCAAGGCTTCCCATCTCGGCGGCGTGCTCTCGGGCGGCGAGCAGCAGATGCTGGCGATCGGGCGCGGGCTGATGGCCGGGCCGCGCGTGCTGCTGCTCGACGAACCTTCGATGGGGCTCTCTCCAAAACTCACGGTCGAGATGTTCGACGACATCCAGCGCATCGCCCGGACCGGGCGCACCATCCTGATCGTCGAGCAGAATGCCTATGCCGCGCTCGGCGTCGCCGATTTTGGCTATGTTCTCGAAAATGGCCGGGTCTCGCTGTCGGGCCCGGCGGAGCAACTGATCGAAGATGACTATGTCCGCCAGACCTATCTCGGCGCCTGAACTCGCGGAACCGGCCCCGCTCGCCGGCCTCGTCCGTGCGCTGCGCGCTTTTTTGGGCGCGCGCTGCTCGCTCGCCGCCGCCGATCGCGAGCTCCACGGCCATGGCGAATCCTATCACCCGACCGCCGCGCCCGATGTCGTCTGCTACGCGCAAAGCACCGACGAGGTCAGCGCGATCGTCTCGCTATGCCGCACGGCGCGCGTGCCGATCGTGCCCTTCGGCGCCGGCACCTCGCTGGAGGGCCATGTTGCGGCGCTGCATGGCGGCGTCTGCATCGACCTGTCGCGCATGAATGCGATCGTCGCCGTCCATGCCGAGGACCTCGATTGCGTAGTCCAAGCCGGCGTCACGCGCCAGCAGCTCAACGCTCATCTGCGCGACACCGGGCTGTTCTTCCCGGTCGATCCCGGCGCCGAAGCGACGCTTGGCGGCATGGCCGCGACAAGGGCCTCTGGCACCAATGCGGTGCGCTACGGCACCATGCGCGAGAACGTCATCGCGCTGACCGCCGTCCTGGCCGATGGCAGCGTCGTCAAGACCGCCAACCGCGCTCGCAAATCCGCGGCCGGCTACGACCTGACCCGGCTCTTCGTTGGCTCGGAGGGCACGCTCGGCGTCATCACCGAGGTGACGCTCAGGCTCCAGGGCATACCCGAGGCGATCTCGGTCGCCGTCTGCTCCTTTCCCGACGTCGGCAGTGCGGTTTCCTGTGCCATCGAAACGGTCCAGGCCGGTATCGCGGTCGCGCGCATCGAACTGCTCGACGATCTCTGTATGTGCGCGATCAATCGTTATAACGGGCTGAGCTATCCGGAGACCGCGACGCTGTTCCTTGAGTTCCACGGCTCCGGCAGCGAGGTCGAGGATCAGGCGGCCTCCGTCCGGGACATTGCCGAGGGCCATGGCGGCTCCGGCTGGCGTCATGCCGCCGGTGCCGACGAGCGCGCAAGGCTCTGGCAGGCGCGCCATAACCTCCACTACGCCCTGCTCGCGCTGAGGCCGGGCGCCAAGATCTGGGGCACCGATGCCTGCGTGCCGATCTCGCAGCTCGCGACCTGCATCACCGAAATCCGCGCCGAGACCGAGAAGGCGGGCTTCCCGGTGCCGGCGCTCGGCCATGTCGGCGACGGCAATTTCCACCTGAGCTTCATCATCGACCTCGACGATCCCGCCGAGCTGCGGGAGGCGGAGCGGCTGAACGGCCTGCTAGTCAACCGCGCCATCGCGCTCGGCGGAACCTGCACCGGCGAGCACGGCGTCGGCTATGGCAAGGCGAAATATCTGCGCCGCGAGCATGGCGATGCAGCCGTCGATCTGATGCGGCTGATCAAGACCAGCCTCGACCCGCACAACATTCTCAACCCGGGCAAGGTGCTGCCAGCATGAGCTATGCAGAAAGCAAAGTTTCGTCGCGGCCCGAGTTCCCAACCAAATTGCTTGCCTCCACGCCGCCCCAGGCGAAACTCTTCAAGCACTCGGCCGATTTCACGCCGCGCTACTGGGTGTTTTCGCTGCCGGCGGTGCTGATCGTCGCGGCGGTGATCGTGTTCCCGTGGCTGTTCACGCTCTACATGTCGACGCAGGACTGGAAGATCGGCGGCGGCCCGGAATTCGTCGGGCTTCAGAATTTCGCCGAACTCTTCCGCGATGCGCGCTTCATCGAGTCGATGGGGCACACCTTGTATTTCACCGTGCTGGCGGTGGTGCTGCCGATCCTCTTCGGAACGGCGGCAGCGCTCGTCTTCCACCGTGAGTTTCCGTTTCGCGGCATCCTGCGTGCCGTCTTCGTGATGCCGATGATGGCGACGCCGGTCGCGGTCTCGCTGGTCTGGACGATGATGTTCCATCCGCAGCTCGGCGTGCTGAACTATCTGCTCTCGCTCGTCGGCATCGGCCCGCAGAACTGGGTCTACGATCCCGGCACAGTGATCCCGACGCTGGTCATGGTCGAGGTCTGGCACTGGACGCCGCTGGTCATGCTGATCGTGTTGGGTGGCCTCGCGGGCCTGCCGCGCGAGCCCTATGAATCCGCCCTGATCGACGGCGCCAGCGACTGGGCGATGTTCCGCCACATCACGCTGCCGCTGGTCTGGCCGTTCATCATGGTGGCAATCGTGATCCGCACCATCGATGCGCTGAAGGCCCTCGACACGATCTTCGTGATCACCCAGGGCGGGCCCGGCACGGCCTCGGAGATGCTCAACATCTTCCTCTATCTGCAGGCCTTCCAGTTCTACAAGATCGGCTACGCCTCGGCCGTCGTGGTGATCTTCTTCGTCATCGTCATCATGCTCTCGCTGCTGCTGCTCTATGCGCGCCAGAAGTCGAAGTGGAACGCGTGATGAAGCGCCTCGCCACAAAGCTCGGCTTCTACGCCTCCGTCTTCGTGCTGGTCTCGCCGGCTGTGCTGGTCTTCCTCTGGATGATCTCGCTGTCGTTCAAGAACGAGCTCGACAACACCGCCTTTCCACCGGTCTTCATCCCGAATCCGCCGACGCTGAAGAACTATGTCGACGTCTTCGCGCAGAACAACTTTGCCCTGTATCTCTGGAATTCGATCCTGGTTACCGGCGGGGCGGTGCTGATCGGCCTGCTGGTGGGCGTGCCGGCCGGCTACGGGATCGCGCGCGGCAAAGCGACGAAGTTCGCCATCCTGATCCTGGTCGCCCGCATGACGCCGGCTTTGTCCTATCTGATCCCGCTCTTCCTGCTGTTCCAGATGACCGGGCTGGTCGGCACCATCACGGCGCTGGTCATCACCCATCTCGTCATCACGATCCCGATCATCGTCTGGATCATGATCGGATATTTCGAGAATATCCCGATGGAACTTGAGGATGCGGCGCGCATCGACGGCGCGAGTTCCTTGCAGGCCTTCCGTCACGTGGCGCTGCCGCTGGCCATGCCCGGCGTCACCGTCGGCGGCATCCTCGCCTTCATCTTCTCCTGGAACAACTTCATCTTCTCGGTCGTGCTCGGCGGCAAGAACAGCCGCACGCTGCCTTCGGCCGTCTACAACTCGCTGACTTTCGAGCAAATCTCGTGGGGCCCGCTGGCAGCTGCGGCGCTGTTGGTGACCCTGCCGGTGCTGCTGGTGACGGTTCTGGCGCAGCGCCAAATCGTCGCCGGGCTCTCGGCGGGAGGGCTCAAGGATGGGTGAAAACCATCCTATGAGGCAGGATAGTGCTGATGAGAGTTTTTAAATCTGCATTGGATCATTTCTGTATATGTTCTCGGCAGCAGCAGATACGAGGTCGCGTTTGTTGATCGCGGTCACAATAAAATTGGTCGCAACATCATTATCGAAATCAAAAAAGACAATCACAGTTCGTGATTGATTGAAAATTAATCTGATGTGATTTCGATTGCGATGACCTCGACATCAGGCAGTCGCAACGAAGCGAAGCTCGATGACCTTGTCTTCAAAGCTAACACGGGTCGTGCAGGCAGTCGGAATCGGTATGACGCCGCACAAGCTCCCGGTCGTGATGATTTGTCCCCGCTGCAGATCCCGCATGTAAGGCGCATGTCCATTGACATAAGCGGTCAGCGGGATCATCGGCACATTCTGCGGGTGCTTTCCTTGGCCGGAAAATACGCGGATCCCATCGATGTCAACGTGAAGCTCGGGGAGCGCGGCTGTCATGAAAAGCTGATTGTCGACCTCCGGACCAAGGACGTATCCGTCGTTCGCGAGGCCGTCAGCCAAGAATAGCGCATAGGGTGCGATCGATCCGTTCTGCAGGCGGGACCCGCAGATTTCAAGGCCCAGATAAACGCCTGCGGCCGCCTCCATGATTTCCGAGTCTTGATAGGAATGTCCCGCTATGAGCGGCAGCGACTTTCCCAACACCATTCCTAATTCAACTTCCAGCAACAGCCCTTGGCGCCAAGGAAATTCTGTCGGACCTGATGCGAGGACGACTGGATAGAGCGGGGCGGAGCTGGGTTGTCCATCGCGGGTTGAGCCGAGCTTCCAACCCTTGGGCGGATCCGCGTCGAGTTGCTCGAGCACTTGGTATTGCACTGCCACCGCGTCGGCCACATCT
This sequence comes from Bosea sp. PAMC 26642, assembly GCF_001562255.1. NCBI lineage: Bacteria > Pseudomonadati > Pseudomonadota > Alphaproteobacteria > Hyphomicrobiales > Alloboseaceae > Allobosea > Allobosea sp. PAMC 26642. The sequence goes on from NZ_CP014301.1 coordinate 3,236,276, forward strand.
GCCAGCTGACCAACGTCGTCAGGCAGATCCCTTCGTCCCGTCGAACGGGCCCTGGCTAGAATAGTCGCCAAGTAGCCCGTGCCGGGCACTGTCATGGAGGTCATTGTCGTAACTCCCTGCTGGCGGCGCCGGTTTACCGCTCCATCTCCACGGGCTCGCCGGCTCACCTCATGAGCATCGCATTTCTATTGCTCCCAAAGTGGCGATTGTCTACAATCTTTTTAACGGCGCCAATCGCCGCGCGAGGGAAGATGCGTAATGACGACGGGTTCCTTTCACATCGACGGCTGGGCCGTCGTCACTGGGGCAGGGCGGGGTATTGGAGCTGGCATCGCGCAACGCCTATGCGAGCAGGGAGCGAAAGTCGTTATTGCAGATCTGGATTTCCAAGCTGCGGAAGCAGCCTGCGCGGCCTTGCGTGAACAGGGATATACGACAGAGGCCCGGCGGGTCGATGTAACGGAGGAAGCGTCGGTCGAAGCACTGGCCGACGCCGCTGTCCAACTCGGACCGCTCGTCGCTTGGGTGAACAACGCAGGCATGTCCCAGCGCGTAGCGCTCCTCGATCTGACGGTCGCCGATTGGGATCGCATGATGAGCGTCAACGGCCGCAGTGTCTTTCTGGGCACCCGCGCTGCCGCGCGGCGCATGCAGCCCGGCGGTGCGGTCGTAAATCTGGCCAGTATTTCGTCGTTTGTAGCTCTGCCCAGCCTCACGCATTACGGCGCGTCGAAAGGCGCGGTTGTCGCATTCACAAAGCATGCCGCGATTGACCTCGCGCCTTTCGGGATTCGGGTCAACGCCGTCGGGCCAGGGACGATCGAAAGCGCCATGACGCAAGCGCGACTGTCTGATCCAGAACAGCGGGCATGGTCCGAAAAACGAATTCCGGCAGGCCGTATCGGGCAGCCCCAGGATGTCGGAAGTGCCGTCGCCTTTCTCTGCAGCAACGCTGCATCCTACATCACCGGCGCCGTCCTCATGTGCGACGGCGGCTGGACAGCCTCAGCGTAGTCACTCGCCTTCCTCGGACTACGGAGCGAAACTTCGATGGCAGTTGTTGAGAAGCCCTTGGTGGTGATATCTGGCGCGGCCAAAGGCATCGGCCGAGCTTGCGCCGAGGCCTTCATTGCCAATGGGTGGCACGTTGCGGCCTTCGACTTAGACCAAGAACGGCTCGATGAACTGCTCGCCGCGTCGCCAGTGAGCGCTGTGTCGGTATCTGCTGTCGATGTGACCGATCCGGCTTCGATCCGGCAGGCGACCTCAAAGCTTCCGGGATCTGCTCGTGCACTCATCAATGCAGCGGGCATCTATCCCATGTCAGCCCTGGCGACAGCGAGCGTCGAGCTCTATCGAAAGATATTCGACATCAACGTACTGGGTACGGTCCTTCTCAGCCAAGCGATCGCCGAAAACATGTCGGACGGCGGGGCGATCATCAATTTCGCATCTGTCAACGCGTTCATGGCGAAGCCGGAACAGCTGCTCTACAGCGCCGCCAAAGCGGCAGTGGTCAACCTGACACGGAGCATGGCAGCGGAACTCGCTTCGCGGAATATTCGGGTAAACGGAGTTGCGCCCGGGCCGGTCGATACCGACGGCCTTCGTGCGATACCTGGCCGCCTGGAGCAGGTGGCGAGCCAAGTCCCCCTCGGCCGGACGGCGACACCCGCTGAAATCGCGGCCCTCGTCCTCTGGCTCGTCGATGGGCACGGCGCCCAGTTTATGACCGGCGAAACCGTAGTCAGCAGTGGCGGCCTTTTGATGCGCTGATGGCGCACAAGCTACCAACAGGATTTTCCGATGGACTTGCAGATCTCCGAATTGTCGCCGCTCGAATGCGAGCGGCTGATCAACAGCGTCGTTGTTCCACGCCCAATCGCTTGGGTGACGAGTCAGGATGGTAACGGTGTCCGAAATCTGGCGCCGTTCAGCTATTTCAATCTCGTCTCGGTGTCGCCCGCGCTTCTCGTGATTTCCTTTCGGGGCCCGAAGGACACCTTGAAGAACATCGAAGAGACCGGCGAGTTCGTCGTCAACATCGTCAGTAAAAGCCTGTCGCCGCAGATGGTCGCTTCATCGGAAGCGTTCCCGCCTGAGATCGACGAAATCACGGTCGCCGGCTTGGAAACCAGTCCGAGTCGCACCGTCTTGCCGCCGCGGCTTGCGCTGGCCAAGGCGGCGTTGGAATGCAAGCGCGTCCAAAGCATCGCGCTCGGGGACGGCACACTGATCATTGGCGAAATCCTCCACGTCTTCATCGATGACGGAATATTGGAGAGTGGCCGCGTCAGCGTTACGGCCCTAGCCCCTGTCGGGCGGCTCGGCGGCGCGTTTTACACTTCGCCCGATCAGCCGTTCCGAGTCAACAAGCCCTAATCAGCGCGCAAGCCAAGGATTGTGGACAATCCTCACAAGATATTTATCTTGGCTACGATAACCGTCGTATTTTCAGAGAGTTAGTCCGAATTCTCGACGCGAACGGCCAAATCCGCATATAGATGACTTGACATATTGAGGATTGTCTACAATCATCACGCAAGCGATCTCGAAGGGTTCGCAACGAACTGCGCGGGAGGAAAATATGACGGACCTCATCCAGTCTGATTTTCTGGAAGCTATGCGGCGACTTGCCTCGACGGTGAGCATCGTCACCTGTGCCGACGAGAGCGGATGGCACGGCATGGCGGCGACGGCCGTCACGTCCGTCTCGGTCGATCCACCTTCCATACTGGTCTGCGTGAATGGCGCGGCATCCCTCAACCGTCCGCTGAAGACCAGCGGTCGATTCTGCCTCAACATGCTGAGCATCGGCCACACGGATATCTCGCGCGCTTTCGGCGGCAAGCTCAAAGGGCAGGAGCGTTTCTCGATCGGCGACTGGGAAACAGACGGCAGCTCCGGGTTGCCTTACCTACCCGACGCGCAGGCCAACCTTTTCTGCCTCACCGATCACGTCGTGCATTACGGCACCCATGACATTTTCATCGGCCGCGTCGAGTGCGTGCGCTTTGCCGAAGAGGTGTCCCCATTGGTTTACCAGAACGGACGTTACGCGGAGACACGCGAACTCGCTTCGCTTGCGATCTAGCGGCGCTCTCTCGGCAGTAAGGAGATCAACGATGAAGCTACATGCCTTTCTACTCGGCCAAACGACCGAGCCGACAATCGATACCCGCGACATGTACCAGACCCTGATCGACGACACCCGGTTCGCGGAGGAGGTCGGGTTTGACGGCGCATGGTTTGCCGAACATCACTTTTCCAACTATGCGATGGTTCCGAATTCGCTGACGCTTCTGGCGGCATTGGCCCGGGAGACCAAGCGCATTCGCCTGGGTACCAGCATCATTCTGCTGCCATTGCGAAATCCCGTTCTGGTCGCCGAAGAGCTGGCTATGGTCGATCAACTGTCGGATGGGCGGCTCGAGGCGGGATTCGGCCGAGGTTATCAGCCCTATGAGTTCGACCGGCTCGGTATTGATTTCAGCGAGGCTGGGCCGCGGCTGGTCGAGGGAATCGATCTTTTGACCCATCTTTTCGCCAATCCCGATCAGCCATTCGAGGGGCGCCATTATAAAACTGGTTCGCTGACGATAACGCCCGCGCCGCGTCAGTTGCCCCATCCGCCATTTTGGATCGCGGCAGGCTCCGCCGAGTCTATGGGCTTTGCCCTGGAGCGCGGGCTGTCGATCGTCTGCAATGTCGGCAACAACGGGCCGGACCTGGCTTCGAAGCTGGTCGATACTTTCCACGCCGAGTGCCGGAAGCGCGAGATCGATCCGAAATCGGTACGCTTTGCCCTGCAAACTCATGGCTATCTGGTCGAGTCAAAGGACGAGGAAGACACGGTCGTTCGGTCGGGCGGCTTTCTTCATCGCGTCCAGGTCAGGCTACGCGAGCAGCGCCATCAAATCGTCCGCGGGATCAACGAGGCTTCCGGCCATGAGAAGGGCGAGCCGACCTATGCGGGTTGGTCAGCAGCAAGTCTGATCGGAGATCGGGAGCACATCGAGAGGCAGGCTGCCAGATTTGCCGGTCTCGGCATTTCCGACCTGTTCATCACGCTGCGTTTCGGCGAATTCAAGACGCCAGGCACTCGCCGTTCCATGCAGGCGATCACGGAAGCGGTGAACACAACTAACGCCGAATTGAGAAAAGCCTCGTGATCGTGCGGGTATCGACTGGCGGAGTCGTAGCGATCGACGATCTCGATGATTTCGCGCGCTTTAAGGTTACGGTCGATGCGTCGTCGGATGCATGGGCCGATGTTTCCGGACGCGTGTCGGGAAAGGTCGATTTTGCCGATGCCCATACTGCCTGGGTTATGGTCTGTTTCCTTCGCGGGGCATCTGCAACGGCCGAGTGGCAGGACGGGCTATCGAAGATGATCGCGAAAGCCGCACCGCATGGTTGGGTCTCGGATGATGGATCGGCGATCAAGGCCCATGTCGAATGGAGTTCTTGATCAAGGCGATGCGCTCGCTTTCCTACGCGGGGCCGACTCTGCAGCCACCGCCTGATCTGTTTCCAACCTCGCGGCAGCCTCGGTGAACATTCGCCACTGCGGATCTTTGGCGAGGTCGCTGCCGCTGACGAGCGCAATCAAGCGGCTGGCTCCCGTCGTCATCTTGTCATGCCATATAGTCTCGGCCGCCTTCAGGTCGCCGGCGGCGATGGCGTCGTAGAGGCCGACGACTTCCCTTTTCGCAGTGCCCGCGCGATCGGGGTACTCGATCCGAAGGAGGTTGATAAACCGCTGCAACTCCGAGCCAAGTTCACGGAAAAATGCCGATGCACGGCGTAATCCACTGGCTTCCACGATCATGGCTTGGAATTCGAGGTCGTGGCGGACCATGTCCGCCTGGCTGCCTTTGACAGCAAATGCCACCGCCTTCTGAGCCATGTGCGCGAGCGGCTTGAGGCGACCGGATACAGGTGGTTTTCCATCTGCCAGAAGATGGCGAAGTGCCTGCGATCCAATCGCTGAGCGCAATTCGTAGATCTCAAGGATGCTGGGCGCATCGACTTCCGCAACGACAGCGCCGCGATTGGGGCGCACATCGACAAATCCCTCGCGGCTTAGGCGTCGCAAGGCTTCGCGGATCGGATGGCGAGAAACGTTGAGTTGGGCGGCAAGATCCATTTCAACTAGCCGATCCCCCGGCTTGTAGAAGCCCGCAACGATGGCGTCCCGAATCTGCCCAGCGGCGTATTCGGAACTTTCCATTGTTGTTTGCGGTGCGAGAACGTTGCGCCGGGTCGGCTTAAGCACGGAGGCTCCTCAACTTTCGGCAGTCGGTTTCAGTCAAGTCGCCGCGAGGGCAAATCGCTGTTGCGGCGGACATTGCAGAGCTACCCGAATTGCTGATTGCCCGCAATCTTCGGCTTATGATTCCACGACGCCGCCATCAAAAAGGAGTTGACCGACGTTGTGGATTGTCTACAAATTTGAGATCGCCAGTGCGTAGACACGAGCCCGTAAGGGCAGGCAATGAGGAAGCCCGAATGAAACATCGGCCAGCAGATACATCGTGCAGCGGACAGCCGCGCGCCGGGGCGGTTTGCACATGACGATGCCCACGATGACTGGCGTGTCGGGCCCGAGGCTTTCGACCTCTGCGCGGATGCCGAACGGTGATCGCTGGCGGCCTTATGCGCCGATGCTCTGGTTTGCCCCGGTCCTAGTCCTGCTCTTTGGCGTCACCGTCTATCCGACGATACTTGTCGTTTGGATGTCGTTTCAGCAGACGCGGTATTTCGAAATGATCGGCTTTGCCGGCTTGGCGAACTATCGCGAGCTTTTTGTTTCGGAAGCCTTCTGGCAGCTCACGAGCAACTCGTTGATCTATGTCTTCGGGACGCTCCTGATCGTTCTGCCGCTCGGCTTGCTCAGTGCATTAATGATCCAGGCGCTGCCGCGTGGTGGCAAGGTCGTTCGTGTTCTGTTGCTGGTTCCGTGGACATTGTCGCAGGCGGTTGTCGGCAGTTTCTGGCTTTGGCTTTACAATCCGTCTTATGGTCCGGTCGCATATGTGGCTCGGGTGCTAGGTTTCGATGCCGGCCTTTTGCTCGGTGATCCGGATCAAGCTCTTTATCTGGTGATCCTTATTACTGCGTGGTGGTCGTTTCCATACGCGATGGTCATGATGAGCGCGGCGCTGCAGGGGGTGCCAGATGAATTGTTCGAGGCGTTGTCCATCGACGGCGGCAATAAATTTCACGCACTACGCTACGTCATATGGCCGTATATAGCGCCTGCATTGGGTAGCACCGGATTGACTTTGTCGATCCTCTACCTGACTTTGATCACTTTGATCATCGTGCTCACTGGCGGCGGACCACTAGGCAGTACCGCGACATGGAGCCTCGAGGTGTTTCGAGGCACCGTGCAATCCGTCAACATCGCGCCGGCCGCTGCGCTCTCGGTTGTCACATTGCTCGCCAACGTCGTGCTGGGGTGGGGCTATCTCAAGTTGACGGGGCGAGTCAGCGCATGAACAGGGCGATGACACCGGCGTCCGGCGCCTCGACCATTTGGATCCGGACCGCGGCGGCTGTGGCCGCCATCCTGGTCCTGGGACCCATGGTGTGGGGCCTCATGACATCTCTCAAATCGGAAGTCGGCGCGGTTTCCTACCCGCCCTCGCTCTGGCCCGATCCGTTGACATGGTCGAATTACGGCCGCGTCTTCACCCACAAGACCTTTGGTATCGAGTTGTTCAACTCGCTGCTCTACTCGATGGGAGGCGTGGCGCTCGCGCTGGTCGTGGCCGGCCCCGCTGGATACGCGGCTGCGCGCTTCGAGTTTCCCGGCAAGCGCGTGCTTATGCTGGCTATATTGATGACGTCGATGGTTCCCGGCGTCGCTCTACTTGCTCCCACCTATTTTATTCTCGATCGGCTGGGACTTGTTAACGATGCCTTCGCGATCATCGTGATCTCGGCGGCGCGGGTGGCACCGCAAACTGTGTGGTTCATCCAGAATTTCGTCAGCGGCGTACCCCAGGAAATCGAGGAGGCGGCGGTCATCGACGGCGCGTCGCGGTTCCAGTCGATCACGCGCATCGTCATTCCGCTGATCCGGCCCGGACTCGCCGCAACCATCGTCTTGGGCATGATCATGATCTGGAACGACTACATAACGGTCGCGACATTCGCACCGGATATCGGCCGGCGGACGCTGCAGGTTGCGCTGGTCAATCAGGTCTTCGATGCAATCGGCATGTCCTGGTCCTATTTCATGGCGTTCGCCATCGTTGCGTCGATCCCGGTGCTGGTTCTGTTCATCGCAGCGCAGCGCTGGTTCATCGCTGGCCTCACTGCCGGCGGTCTCAAAGGCTGAGCCATCAGAAAAGAAGAGCGCCGCGCCGGAATTCTAGATGGCGTCGCGACAAAAAGGGAGAGAAACAATGGTCAAACGGCATAGAATTCGCAGCCTCATGACGGCTTCGGTGATCCTGGGTGCATTAAGTATCACGGCGGCCTTCGCGCAGGGGACGACCGAGGTCGTCTACAGCACCTTCCTGGACCCCAACAACGCCAACGATCCGCGCGCTGTCCAGCAGGGTAAGATGATCGCCGAGTTCGAAAAGCAGAACCCATCGGTTAAGATCAAGATATTCCTCGATCCGCCGATCACCAATACCGCGCGGGCGCTGAAAAGCAGCTTGCAGACGCCCGACGTGGTGCGCGCGATGGATTATCTCGTCCCCGAGTTCATCGCGACCGGCAACGTAGAGCCGCTCGACGACCTGATCAAAAAAGACAATCTCGACGTCGGCGATTTCCTAATTCCGTTGGAGAATGCCCGCATCCGCGGCAAGACCTACGGTCTCTACCAGGATTATCGCATCCCGATTCTGCTATACCGCAAATCAAAGCTCGCGGAAGCGGCCGTCACGCCTCCCGCGACCTTCGCGGACGTGTGCGAGACAGGCGCTAAGCTGTCCAAGGGGCCGACAGTCGGCTACGCGATCCCGCTCGGCTCGTCCGGTGGCATCGGCGGCGCCCAGGCCTTCGCGGAATTCCTGTTCAGCACGCTGATGGCTGGAGAGTCCGGCGCATACTTCGGCGAGGACAACCGCACGCCTGGCTTCGACAAGGAGCGGCTCGACAAGGCTCTGACGCAGATCAAGGACCTCTATCTGAAATGCAAGGCGACGCCGCTTGCTTCGTTGCAGTTCGGCTTCAATGAAACTCATGATGGCCTCCGAGCCGGTACCGTTGCCATGGCGACGTTCGGACTTCACCGCTACCGCTCGATCCAGAAGCAGGGCGCGGGAGAAGATCTCGATTGGGCTCCGCCCCCAGGCTTCACTGCGAACGACAAACAGGTGGTTTACGGCTTCCAGCTCATGCTCAACAATAACTCCAAGGTAAAAGACGCGGCCTGGACGTTCATCAAATTCATGGCGGGGCCGGACGCTCAAGCCATTGCGGCGCGTGGCGGAGAGGTCGTCGCTCGCGGCGCGGTCTACAAAGACCCGTACTTTCAAACTGCCGAAGGTAAAGATCAGCTGGCGTGGGCGGAGCTCATCAAGACGCGGGGCCGCATCGTGAACTACACAGTCATCGGCGCCAACTTCAACCAGATCGTCGGCGAAGCGATCCAGCGCATGATCCTCAAGAACGGCACGCCGCAGGATGCCGCGACCGAAATCATGACGAAATATGCCGAGGCTATCGCAAAGGTGCAGTAGCGCCTCCATTCGCCGCCCGGACTGAACTTGCGTCGATCGGAGATAATCTCCGATCGACGCAAGATCTCAGTTGACGCTGATCTAAGCGAAAGAAGTCCATGAAAGTCGCCTTGCTCGGGGTTGGACACTGGCACTGCCCGCTGTATCTCCCCGGCCTGACCGACGATGAGATCGATATCGTCGGCGTAGCTGATCCGATGCCTGCGGCCTGCGAGCGTATCGCCGAGGCCTGTCGCACGAATATTTACAAGACGAACGACGAACTTCTCGATCATGCAAAGCCGGATTTCGTGTTTGCTTTTGCCCCTCATGCGGCGATGCCGCAGCTGGCTGCCAACCTCATCCGGCGGCAAATCCCATTCGTCATGGAAAAACCTTTCGGCCTCACGCGTGCCGACGTGGCGGCGACTCTGGCAATTGCCGGCAAGCTTTTCATCGCGGTGCCGTTCATCTACCGCATCAGTGGCCTACGCCATGCGATGGAAAATGCGATGGGCGGTTTTGGCGGCGGCGTTTCGCACCTGTCGATCCGCAACATTGCCGGGCCGCCTCAACGTTACAGCATGATGGGCGTGCCGTGGATGCTCGATCGCGCTATTTCAGGCGGTGGATGCCTGATCAACCTTGCCGTCCACTTCATTGATTTTGCGATTCTGGCGACGCGCCAGCCGGTGAGCGCGGTCTCGTGTCGGACTTCGAACCGAACTTACGGCCTCGAGATCGAGGACTATGCCGCACTGACTCTTTGTCACGGTTCGGGCGCGATCAGCACTGTCGAAGTCGGCTACACTTTTCCCCAGAATGCAGGGGAGAAGAGGGAGTTCACGCTGAGTTGCGCCTCGGAACGGGCTTATATTCGCACGGTGGAGGATGGTCTGCGGGTGACGCTCCGCCCGAGCGAAACATCGACGGACATCTCGGTCGAACTCGATACCGACGTCTTTTACGAAACTTTCGCCCGTCAGACTCTCGCGGACTTCGCAGCGGGGCGGGCCCCTTCCGCAGGCGTCGCCGATATGGCGCTCGTGATGGGGGTTGTCGATGCCGCCTATCGCTCGGCGGCCGACGGCGGGGCCTTGACCCACGTAGTTCATGTTGGAAAGCCCCAATGACAACCGAGCCGAACTACACGATCACGCCGGTCAACAGCGGCATCATCCATGGGTCTGAATGGGGCAATCTCACGCTCAAGCGGCACATGGGAGAGAAGACCGCTGTGCCCACGATCATTTGGGTCGTGCGGGGCGGCGGCCGCACCGTCATCGTGGACACCGGCCCCGGTGATGCGGCATTCGTGAAATCGCTTGTCGGCCGAAGCCTGGACCGGGCCGTGGAGCCAGAAGACGCCTTGCGAAAACTCGGGGTCGACCCGAGCGAGGTCAAGACGGTCGTGATTTCCCATCTGCATTGGGACCACTCCGGCGGATTGGATCTGTTTCCCAACGCCGAAGTCATAATTCAACGCAGTGAGCTGCAATGGGGCATCGCGCCGCTACCGGTTCAGAGCCCTCTCTATGAATGGCAGCGCCCGGATGGCGAGTTGCCGCGCTGGCTCCTTGCTCGCCGCCGCATGCGAATTATCGATGGCGACGAAGAGATAGCTCCTGGATTGAAGCTGGTCCATCTCCCCGGCCATACGCCGGGATGCATGGGTTTATGTTGCAAAACGACGGGTGGCCGTCATCTCATCGCATGCGACGCGGTGCCGACCTATGAAAACCTTGAGGACGAGGTCCCGCCAGGCTGGTACGTGGATCTTGAGCAGACCTACAAGACCGCCGCCAAGATCCGTAAGATCGCTGATGTCGTGCTTCCCGGGCATGATATGCGGGTGTTCGAAAAAGACGAATATCCATGAGCGATGGCAGGGCACGCAAACTCCCATGTCGGCGGCCTGTACTCGAGCCCCGCCGGTTTACCTTCTTGTTGGTGCATGCTGCCGGAACCTCAACAGGCGGATCGGGTCGGTGCAGCGGTGAGGTAGAAAACGGCTGGCTTCTGTGGGGCCCCGATGAAATTTGATCTGTCTGGACAGACGGCTGTCGTTACGGGAGGCGCACGCGGCATCGGGCTCGCGACAGCTCGTCATCTCGCGGCAAGGGGCTGCTCGATCGTCCTTTGGGATTTGGACTTTGAGGGCTTTGACGCAGCCGCGTGTGGCTTTGAACCGGCTTTGACGAGTGTTGTCGATGTAACATCACCGCTCGTCATTCAACATTCCGTTGACCAGGCCCTGGCCGAAACCGGGCGAATTGACATCCTCGTGAACAATGCGGGCATCAACGGTCCCGTTGCGGATGTCGAGCAGTACCCAACCGAGGCTTGGGAGCGGGTCCTTAATGTGAACCTCACCAGCGTGTTCCATTGTTGTCGCCTCACCCTCCCGTCGATGCGGCAGCGAGGCTACGGCCGCATCGTCAACGTGGCCTCGATCGCCGGGAAGGAAGGGACCCCCGGCGTTTCTGCCTATTGCGCGTCAAAGGCGGGGGTGATCGGCTTTACGAAAGCGTTGGCGCGCGAGGTCGTGAAGGACGGCATCACCGTCAATGCGGTGACACCTGTCATGGCCGAAACCGCGATACTCTCGCAGATGACGGAGGCTCATATCGACAGCGCGAAGAGCAAGATCCCTATGGGCCGTCTTGCCACCGTCGAGGAAATTGCCGCGACGATCGGATGGGCCGCGAGTCCTGCCTGCAGCTTCACAACGGGGGCGATTTTTGACGTCTCCGGTGGCCGAGCCGATTATTGACGGGGGCTGTTGCGCATGACTGCATCGACCAGGATCGCAATTATCGGCGCCGGAGTCATCGGCAAGCGACACGCTGCTTGGCTGAGGCGGAGTCCCGGTTGCAGAATCGTCGCCGTTGCGGACCCGAGCGACGACGCCCGACGCTTCTGCGAGAGCGAGGGCCTGCCATGGTTCGCGAATACAGCCGATGTCTGGCATGAGAGGCCCGATGGCGTCATCGTGGCGACACCGAACGTGCTGCACCTGCAGGTTGGGCTCGAATGCATCGCCAATAAAAAGCCGATGCTCATGGAAAAGCCTGTCGCCGATACCGTGGAGGCGGCGACGAAGCTGACCGCTGCCGCGGCGGACGCGAACGTTCCGATCTTGATCGGCCACTACAGGCGCCACAGCCCGACGATCCGTGAAGCTCGCCGTATCGTCCAATCCGGCGAGATCGGCAAGCTGGTCTGCCTTGATATGAGGCTGACGTTTTGCAAGCCCGACGATTATTTCAAACCTGAATGGCGGCGTGTTCCTGGGGGCGGGCCGGTGTTGATAAACCTCATTCACGATATCGACGCCCTCCGCTTCATCGGCGGGGAAATCGCCACGGTCCAGGCGAGCTATGCCAACAACACGCGCGGATTTCCGGTGGAAGACACCGCTGCCATCATCGTCGGGCTCGAGAATGGCGCCCTCGCGACAATATTGATTTCGGATACGGTTGCATCGCCGTACTCTTGGGATTTGAATGCTGCGGAGGAGCCCGCGTATCCAGTCTACGATAGGGACGTCTACCTGATCGGCGGATCGAAAGCGTCGCTCGCGCTGCCAAACCTGACCTTCTGGTCATATGGGGAAACGCGCGGATGGACCTATCCGATCGAGACGACGGATAGATCGACCGGCATCCATGATCCCTACATGTTGCAATGCGCCCATTTCCTGCAGGTCGTCCGCGGCCATGAGCTGCCGCTGGTTACAGCGGTCGATGGAACCAAAAACCAGATCGTTGCCGAGGCGATCGCGGAATCGGCGCGGTCCGGTAGGCGTTTAGCGCTGAAGGATCGCTTCGCGGAACTTGACCGCGCCATTGGTCGATCATAGGCCATCAAGGGCTGCCCGGGCAGCCTATGACGCCGCGCTGAAAATTCCACGGCAAGCCGTCTGGACCGCCGTGGAAAGATCGATCTAAACGTCGTCTGGCAACCATCAATCCTTGCCTGAACGCCCGCTTGGCAGGTCGATTTCGGTCTTAGACTAAAGCCTTATGCTCGAAGCGGAATCGAATAGGTGGACTCGACCCACTTCGGGCTTGAGGTGGATCAGATCGCCGGGACGAGCGTCGATCCGCTCGCGCACGACCGCTACGAGCTGGTCGTCGCCCAGCTTCACGAAGACCTGCGTTTCCGAGCCGGTCGGCTCGATGACCTGCACAGTGGCTGGAACACAATCGCGATCGGTCGGGTCGCAGATCACCAGATGTTCAGGGTATTCCGTAAAGCATTGCCGCTCCTGGTTTCGACGCGGTAGCGGCGGCGGGGAGGAGAAAAGCAGCGCCATTCGCAGCTCGAAACCTGCCGGCATCGACCGTTCCCGTCAGAACGTTCATCGAAGGGGATCCGATGAACTGGGCGACGAAGAGGTTTGCGGGCCGGTCATAGAGATCCAACGGAGCTCCGATCTGCTCGATAACTCCGTCACGCATGACAACCATCTTGTCGGCCATAGTCATCGCCTCGATCTGGTCGTGTGTGACATAGACAGTCGTCGTCTCGAGCCGCTGATGCAGCGCCTTGATTTCAGTCCGCATCTGTACGCGCAGCTTGGCGTCGAGGTTCGACAAGGGCTCGTCGAACAGGAATACCGAGGGATCACGGACGATTGCTCGGCCCATGGCGACGCGCTGACGTTGACCTCCAGACAGTTGGCGAGGATAGCGCTCCAGCAATTGACCAAGGCCGAGAATATCGGCCGCACGGCCGACCCGTGTCTTGATCTCCTCTGCTGGCGCCTTTCGCAACTTCATCGAAAATGCCATATTGTCGGCGACAGACATATGCGGATAGAGCGCATAGTTCTGGAAAACCATAGCAATGTCGCGCTCTTTGGGCGGGACATTGTTGACCACTTTAGAGCCTATTCTGATCTGGCCGCCGGATATTACTTCCAAGCCGGCGATCATGCGCAGCAAAGTCGATTTCCCGCAACCCGAGGGGCCGACGAGAATCACGAATTCACCATCCGTTATATCGATCGATACCCCGTGCAGCACTGCCGCCGACCCGTAGCTTTTTCGAACGTTCTCGACCGAAACGGATGCCATCGTCGGTTGTCTACCGAAGGGTTATTTGCCGCGAAGTGAATTTCAGGCCGCAGCGTTCTGGGAAATCCCGTCGAGCAAGACCTTGAAGGCCAGCATACCGGGATCGTCGATCCCAATGCTGCGCTCGCTGAACATTCTGGCGCGCCCAATCTTGTTTGGCTTGTCGCGATAGACATCGAGTGTCTGATCGGCCGCTTTACGTGCCGCTTGCGCGATGACGGACGGTTCGTCGAGCCCCGCTATGGCTCTCGCTACCGCGTCGAGACTATCGACGACCGTTTTGTCTCCCAGCGCGGCGCCGCCACGGTTCATCATGGTGGCGCAGACCATTTGCAGCAGACCCCCAAGTTCACTCCACGGCAGCTCTGTCCGGCCTCGGGTTTCCTTGGCGAGCGCCAGCATGGATACCGTCACCAGCGTGCCGAGGCTCGATCCGGTGCCGCTTGCGCTGGCCTTTCCCAAAGCCTGAAAAAAAGCGCCTACGTCCTGTTCATCTGCCGGGGCTGCTGTTGCAAGTCGCTCGGAGAGGCGCCGAAGCATGACGCCCGTATCGCCGTCGCCGATTTTGCCGTCGGCTTCATTGAGGTCCTGTTCGGCCTTTTGCGCGGCAAGCGCTGCGCGATCCATGGTCGTCTTCAGCGTTTGGGCATCTATTGGCATGTCAGGCTCTCCAGAAAGGCGCTTCACAAGGAGCCGCAAGCAGAGCGTCCAACTCGGCGTCGAGGTGCAAGATGCTGATGGACATGCCCGCCATCTCCATCGACGTCGCGTAGTGGCCGACAAGCGGGCGGACAATATCGATATCGGCGTTGGTCAGTTGCTGCTTTACGCGCCGGAAGACGATGAAAAGCTCCTCCAGCGGCGTCGCGCCGAGGCTGTTGATCAGAACTGATGCGCGTCCGGTCTTCTCGACACCCTCATCGCCCATTAGACGGCTCACCATTTCGTCAGCGATCTCGTCGGCGGCTCTCAATTTGTCGCGCCATATTCCCGGCTCGCCGTGGATGCCCATGCCCATCTCAATCTCGTCGTCGCCGATCTCGAAGGTCGGCCTGGACGAGCCTGGTATCTGGCAGGAGGCAAGCGCGACGCCGATCGTGCGACATTGCGAAACCGCCCTCTGGGCGGCACGCGCAACCTCGGACAGTTCAGCACCGGCCTCCGCTTTCGCCCCGGCCACTTTATAGGCGAAGATCAGCCCGGCTACGCCGCGGCGCTTTTGCCGCTCCGCCACACCGGCGCTGGCAATATCGTCGGTTCCGACAACCGTGGCCGTCTCGATCTCATCCTCAAGCAACTCACCGGCGAGATCGAAATTCATGCGGTCGCCGCCATAGTTGCCGTACAGCCTAAGGACACCACGCCCGCCATCGACTGCCCGGATCGCGGCCGAGCAAGAATCCACGGACGGCCCGGCGAATACGTCTCCGATCGCACAGGCGTCGATGAGTCCCGTGCCGACATAGCCGGTAAAGAGCGGCAAGTGTCCGGAGCCGCCACCGGATACGATCGCAACCTTGCCCCTTCTCGGAGCGTGAGAGCCTCGGATCACCCGTCCCCCAGGACCCTCCCGGACAAGCGAGGGGTGAGCCGCGGTCAAGCCTTCGAGCATCTCGTCGACGAAGGCGTCTGGCGCATTCATGAGTTTCTTCATCACGATGTCCTCCCGTTTTTAATTTGGTGGATTGTCTACAATGTGAACAGGCGGCCGTCGAGCGGAATTTCCGGCGACCGCGCCATCCAAGCCGGCTCGGTCGGTCATCGCATCTGAGACGATGGCGAGCCTTGGCCTGCTCCGACATGATCGCAGCATCGTCGACATTGGCGACCGCGCCCGGCGAGGGTGCCGATCGGGCAACCTTTCGCGGTCTTCGCTATATGTTGAGGGCGGACCAGACGGATGCGGCGGCGTCTGCTGCGCGAAATTCCAGGACACATAGGTGTTCCAGAAGATGCGCCTCAGCAAGATTGAACAGGCATCCGTCAGTCGCGCGTATACTCCAAGCGGTAGAACCCGACATGTATCGGCTCGCTCGCACCAGCTTTAACGAGCTGTTCCCGAGCAACGACATCGGCGAGCGCATCTGTATCGGTGGCTTCGATCAGGGCAAACCAGGTGGGCGGCGCCTCGATGTCCGTCCTGTCACGTGACTCGGCCGTGCGGACCAGCGAAGAGGCGCCGTCGGCGACACAAAGATGCGCCCCGCAGATCCGCGGGCGCCTGGATATGCTGGCGACGAGATCGCTCAATTCAGCTTTCGCTTCCTCGGTGGCCGCGAAGCGAATGGACAACAGTCCGGCGCCACTGCCCGGTCCGCTGCTGGCGGCCACATGCGCGAGAGCGCGAGCGGTGTTGCGAAAATGACTGGTGGCCGTACGGGTCCAGGGCGTGGGAGCCTCAAGTCGCGCCGCGTAGCCCGCGCTGCGCAAGACCTCGAAATCGGCCGTCTCGTACAGCGTGAAAAACTCCGGGTCGGTCTCGGGTGTCACGGCGATGTAGCGACGCCCCCGCAGAAACCCGGGAATATCGACCCGCTCCGGGATGTGCTCGTTGATATGCCAATTATAGAACTCCTCCCGCCCCTCAGGAGTGATGTTGTTCCAGATCGCAACGACAGCGCCGCCGGCTAGCATGAATGTCTCTTCCCTCAGTAGGTGGATCGTCCGCCCGACAGGTCGAAGACCGCGCCGGTCGAGAATGTGCAGCCCGGCCCGCACAGCCATGAAACGGTCGCGGCCACTTCGTCCGGCTCGAGAAAACGGCCGAGCGGGATGCGACCCAGCAGGTCCGCGCGCCGCTCCGGCGCCAGAGACCTTTCCATAGGCCCAGCGACGACGGTCGGCGTTATGGCGTTGACGAGAATGCCTTCGCCCGCGAGCTCCTTGCCGAGCGATTTCACGAGCGCGATCAGCCCTGCCTTCGATGCCGCGTAAGGGCCGGCGAGGGCGGTCCCTTCCTTGCCTTGTACGGAGGCCATGACGACGATGCGTCCGCGACTAGGCGCATCGTTTCTAAGAAGCGCCGGGACAACCGCACCCAGTGTCATGAAGGCGGACACTAGATTGACCTCGAGCACGCGCCGAACCTCGGCTGGCGCCACCAGCCACACCGGCGCGACAGGACCCAGTATACCAGCATTCACGACGAGCACGCGGATCGCACCAAGCCGCTTTTCCGTCTCCGAGACGGCTGCGGCGAGCGCGTCGGCATCGGTGACATCGACTGAAAGCGCCAAGTGAGCTTCGGCTACGTCGTCGATAAGATCCCAGGATACAGTGGTGAAACCGTCCGTATTCAGCCGCTGCAGAATCGAGCGACCGATCGCCCCGGCGCCCCCCGTCACGATTGCCACACCCGGGTTCGTCACAGCGATGCCTCGGCGCGTTTCGCGGGAGACGGCGCTTTCTTTGATGAAGGGGACCAGGCCAGGGCCATAAGTTGCGAGGCGCGCCGCAAATCAGGTAGCAAATTCTGAATGCGATCTTCGCTCAGCCTGATGATCGGCGCAGCTATGCTCATTGTACCGACGACTGCACCATTGCATTCGACAGGAACGGCGATTGCGGCCACGCCTTGCTCAGCCTCCTCCATCGCGAGCCCGTATCGCCGCGATCGGGTAAGATCGAGTTCGGCGATCAGCTCCGGGATTGTTTTCACGGCTTTGTCACTACCCGTGGCACGACCAAGTCCGGCATCGAGGCAGATCTTTACCGCATCGTCGATCGAGAGAGTTGAGAGCCAAGCCTTTCCGTTGGCTGTCGCAAACGGGATGACCCTCTCCGTCATATCCGCTTCGTAGACGAGGCCGGAGCGTCGTCCACGAGCCGAGCCTATCCAGACGAGTTCCCCGTTTTGAACGGCCGTCAGCCTGACCAATTCCTTGGTCTGTGCTGCAAGCCGATCAAGAATCGGCTGCCGAAGGTTGTCGACGTCATAGCTTGCCAAAAGGCGCTGACCAAGAAGCGCCAAACGCAAGGTGAGAACATAAGTATCGCCCTCGTCGCGTTCGACCCAGCCGCGCTCGACCAGCCCCGCGAGCACCCGATGCACAGCACTCTTGGGCACGCCAAGCGTCGCTGCCAGATCAGAAAGGCGAACGGGTCCGTCAGCCTGCGCCATCAGCTCGATCGCGACCACGACCCTGTCGATACCACCGCCCCAACCAGACCTCGCGGAAAGATCCGCCATGGCTTCGTCCCTCGATATCAGTGCAATACGCCGCGGGAGAGGAAGAATTCGGTAATCTCCTCGCTGCGCGCAAGAAACTCCGGCGATCGGCGCGCGGCCAAACCTCGCGGGCGTGGAATGTTGATGTCCAGGATCTGCTCCACCTGGCCCGGCCGTGGCGTCATGACGATCACGCGGTCGGCAAGGAGCACCGCCTCGTCGATAGAGTGGGTGATGAACACGACCGTCATGCGGTTGGCGAGCCAAAGCGCCTCCAGATCGACGCGCATCTGCTCGCGCGTCAGGGCGTCAAGCGCACCGAACGGTTCGTCCATCAATAGCAGCCGAGGCTGCAGCAGAAGCGCACGTGCGATCGACGCCCGTTGCTTCATGCCGCCGGACAGCTCATGCGGCAGGCTATTCGCGAAATCCTTGAGGCCGACGCTGGTCAGAAGCTCCATCGCCTTTGGCTTGAGCTCGGCGCGGCTGCGCCCTGTCATGTCGGCGGGGAACAACACGTTGTCGAGAACGGTGCGCCACGGCAGCAGGACGTGACCCTGGAAGACGATGCCCATATCGGCCGGCGGAAGTTTCGCTACGTCACCGAAGACGGAAATCGTCCCGGTACTCGGCGCCGCCAGCCGGGAGATCAACCGCATCAATGTCGATTTGCCGCAACCGGACGGCCCGACCACGGCTACGAACTCGCCGTCGCCAATCCGAAGATCGACCTTCTCCAAGGCAAGGACGTCGCCAAAGCGCTTTGTGACGCCCGATATCTCGATTCCCGGCACTCAGAGCCTCCCCCGTTGTCTATTTGGCTTCGCCATCGAAGTGGCTTGACAGGAAATCTGTTACAACTAGAACATCGTTCCAACAAGAGATTTTTGAAGCGGCATTCCGAGGTTCAGCCCCGGATATCGACGCTCAGGGAGTAGGCCGATGGACGTTATCAGGCGCTGGCGCGCGGGCCTTCAGACGACTGTAAGTCTGGTCGGCGCGCTGTTGGTGTGGGAGTTGGCGGTCCGCGTGCTTCTTGTGCCGGAATACATCTTGCCCGCACCCACCCGCGTCTTCGCCGATCTGTTCAAGAACGCCGCGATCATCGCGCCAGCCGCGCTAGCCACACTTCAGCCGATGGTTCTGGGCTTCCTCGCTGCGGCGATCCTCGGGGTCGCACTTGCGCTGCTTGTCGTCTATTCGCCGGCGTTCGAGGCTGCATTTTACCCGCTGCTCGTTGTCCTTCAGATCATTCCGAAGATCGCGATCGCACCGCTCTTCATCATCTGGGTCGGCTTTGGTTTGCCGTCGAAGGTCTTGTTGGTGTTCTTACTGTCGTTTTTTCCGATAGTCGTCAACGCGATCTCGGCGTTCAAGGCGACCGAGCCCGACGTCTACGATCTCGCCAAGACCTACCGGGCCAGCCGCCTTCGCGTCTTCTGGTCGGTCGAATTGCCCGGCGCGCTGCCATCCCTGTTTGCGGGCTTCAAAGTCGCCGCGGCGCTGTCGGCCACTGCGGCTGTCGTCGCCGAATTCGTGGCGTCCGACAACGGTCTCGGTTACCTGCTGCTCGGCTACAACGGCAGCATGAACACCAGCATGACCTTCGCCACGATCGTGGTGCTGAGTATGCTGGGCCTTCTGCTCTATGGATGCGTGGAGCTTGTCGAGCGCTGGGCCATTCCCTGGCATGTCTCGCAGCGCCGCGACGGCCTCACGGTAGCCAAGAGCCCGACATGAGCGAAGCTCCAGGCGCGCAGTGTTCGGGGCCTGAGCTCGTCCATTGTCCGGCCTTTTCACCATGAATACCGGCATGCGTATTTCGGAACACACCAAGGAGGAGAAAAACAATGTCAGGAACCACAGGACTTAATCGACGCACCGCGTTGATCGGCCTCGGAGCCGCCGCGCTCGCCAGCCCCTCCATCGTGCGAGCCGCGCCCCTCGAGCGTGTCTCGCTTCGGTTGAATTGGGTGCTGAGCGGCCTGTTCTCGGCCTTCTACAACGGCCGCGACAAGGGCTTCTTCAGTGAAGAAGGCATCGAATTGACCATCGGCGAAGGCAAGGGGTCCGGCGTCACCGTCCAGGCCGTCGCCGCCGGCGGCGACACCTTCGGGCTTGCCGACGGCGGCAGCATCATCCTCGGAGCGACCAAGGGCGCGGCGGTGAAGGCGGTCATGGGCATCATGAACACCTCTCCCTACAGCATATCGATGCGCGAAGAAGTCGGCGTCAAGACGATCAAGGATCTCGTCGGCAAGACGATCGCCGTCACGCCGGGCGAGGCAGGGCTGCCGCTGCTTCAGGCGATCTGGGCCGCCAACGGCATCGATCCGGCTTCCGTCAAGCTCCTCAATGTCGACGGCTCCGGTAAGCTCGTCGCTATCCTCAGCGGTCGCGTCGATGGCGTGCTGGCAGGGCTCGAGAGCCAGGTAGTCATACTGGCGCAGAAGGGTCTGAAGCAAACCGTTCTGAAATATGCCGATCTTGGCGCTAATACCCAGGGCGTGTCGCTCTTCACGACCGTGGCCACTGAGCAGAAGCAGCCTGACCTCGTAAAGCGCATGGTGCGCGCCATGATCCGCTCGATGAAGGATGCCGAGCAGAATCCCGCCGCAGTCGTCGATGCCGGCATCAAGGCCAAACCAAGCGAGGACAAGGCGCTGTTCGCCGAGCAGCTCAAGGTCGCCAGCACCCTGTTCTATGCGCCCAGCGACAGCAAGAAGCGGCTGGGCTTCATGATGGCCGAGGATTGGGCGCGGACGCTCGAGCTGATGAAGCGCTACCAGGATCTCGTCACCGACATGCCGGCCGATCGCTTCTACACGAACGCATTCCTGCCCGACGTCGCCTGAGAGCCCACGATGCTGATCGGCGACATCTCCGTGACCCGGATCGGAGAATTCGAAGGACCTCGGACAAAACCCGAGGTCCTGTTTCCGGATTTCGACCGCCAGACCTTCGAACGGCATCTCAACTGGCTGGCACCGGATCATTATGACCCGACGGAAGACCGGCTGATGGCAAGCTTCCACAGCTGGCTGATCCGGATGCCGGGCCTGACAGTGCTGGTGGATACCTGCGCCGGCAATCACAAGGAGCGCCCGAACAATCCGGGCTTCCATCGTCTCGAGACGCCATGGCTGGAGCGACTGGCGGAAGCAGGCGTCGCCCCCGAGCAGGTCGATATCGTCATGTGCACGCATCTCCATGTCGATCATTGCGGCTGGAACACGCGGCTGCGTAACGGCCACTGGGTCCCGACATTCCCCAATGCGCGCTATATCTTTTCCTGCGACGAGCTCGACCATGCGGATACTCGCCGCAACCCGAGGCGCGCCGATGATCCGAACGCAGGTGTGTTCGAGGACAGCGTGCTGCCGATCCTGCTCTCGGGGCAGGCCTCCCCGGTCGCCGGCGCCCATGCGATCAACGACGCTCTCCTGATCGAGCCGGCGCCCGGCCACACCGTCGGCTCCGTAACGCTGCGCCTGACGAGCGCAGGCCGGCAAGGCCTGTTCATCGGCGACATCATGCATCATCCGATTCAGGTGTATCGGCCCGATTGGAACAGCCGCTATTGCGAGATGCCCGATGCTGCCATCAGGACAAGACGACGCATTCTCGCTGAAAGCGCCGATGCCGACATCGTGCTGCTGCCCGCGCATTTTGCCGCTCCCCATGCCGGCTACGTCAACCGAAGCGGCTCGAATTTCAGTTTCCGCTTTGCAGACGGCGATGGCATGCCACGGCGTCTTTGAGCTCGCGCCGCCGTTGCGAGCCGCTCGCCGCTAAGGCCGTTTGGCCGGTCGCCTGACACCACATGCCCGGGTCGAAGTCATCTTTCGTTTCAACATCCAGCTCCTGGAGATCCCGATGAAGTTGCTGCGTTACGGCCCCAAAGGGCGTGAGAAGCCCGCTGTCCTTGATCGCGACGGTGCTGTCCGCGATCTATCGAGCTTGGCTGGAGACATCACGCCGAAGACGCTCGCCGCCGGGCTGATCGAGGCGGTCAAGGTTGCGGATCTTTCAAAACTGCCGATTCTGCCCGCGGGCCAACGTATCGGGCCCTGCGTCGCGGAAAGCGGTAACTTCATCGCGGTTGGTCTCAACTATGCAGACCATGCGGCCGAGACCGGAGCCGAGATTCCCAAAGAGCCGATTCTGTTCAACAAGGCGCGCTCCTGCATCATCGGCCCCAACGACGACGTGCAGATTCCGCCCGGCTCGGAAAAGTCGGATTGGGAAGTCGAGATCGCGTTCGTCATAGGAAAAACGGCGAGTCACGTTCCGGAAGCCGACGCGCTGAGCTACGTCGCCGGTTATTGCATCTGCAACGATGTATCCGAGCGCGCTTACCAGATCGAGCGCGGCGGCCAATGGATGAAGGGCAAGTGCTGTCCGACCTTCGGCCCCCTCGGCCCTTACCTTGTCACCACCGATGAGGTACCCGATCCGCAGAACCTCTCGCTGTGGCTCGAACTCAACGGCAAGAAGGTTCAGGATGGCTCGACGAGGACGATGATCTTCCCGATCGCCCATCTCGTCTCCTACATCAGCCAATTCATGATTCTGGAGCCGGGCGATATCGTCACGACCGGCACGCCGCCAGGCGTCGGCCTCGGCATGAAGCCGCCGCTCTTTCTGAAAAAGGGCGACGTGATGCGGCTTGGCATAGACGGGCTCGGCGTGCAGCAACAGCACGTCATTTGATGAAAGGCCTCGCGGTGCGGTCGAGGCCTAGGAATCCTGCAGACGAAGGGTCTGCGAAGTCTAGATCAGAGTGGTCCAGAAAGATCTGGAGGGGGCGCCGTGATCGACGGCCGCCCCACGCTGATGCCAAAGCGCTCGGTCCCCTTGCCCTGGCGCCGAGGATATTGACGCAAAAATCGCCGGATTTCACCAGAATGGCCGCTCATCTAGGCCTTTGATCAACGCAGGTCAGGGGGCGGCGGGCTCGGCATAGACCAATGACGGCTGTCCCATGCCATGCAAGCCGCCGGCCTCATTCATGCAAGGTGACGATGTTGACAGTCTCCGCAAGACGGAGCATCGCCCGCTTGAAATCGTCCTTGTCCCATTGCTCGACGGTGAGGTCGAGCGGGTTGGCACGATGGCTGATGCCGGCATCGTTGACCCAAGCGACGAGCGGCCTGGCTGCGATGGCTGCCTTAGCGAGCTCTTCCTTCGAGACTTCCGACGCGACATCGACAGTGTTGGCCAGCGACGTGCGTCGTCGCGCAGCGCTTGCGCGGCCGCCTCAGCGGCTTCCTCTTCGATATCGGCCAGCACCACGCTCGCGCCTCATTCGGCGAGGCGCCGCGCGATCGCCGCGCCTATTATGTGACTGGTGCCGGTGACGACGGTCCACCCCTCGATCAGCCAGGGCTTTGTCATAGATCGGCCTTGTCTTTCACTGCGCCGCAATCGTTGCGCGTTGCGGCGGCGTCGCCCCATCCAGCACGCGCAAAGGCCAGACCTCCGCGAGTTCGGCTGCCGCCTGGCGAAGGGCAGGGACGAAGCCGGTCAGACGCGCTTTGTCGAGGCGGAAGGACGGCCCCCCGACACTGAGGCAGCCGACAATAAGCTCATCCGGGGGCTTAACGATGCGGATCGCGACCGCGACTGCGGATATCTCCGGCTCGAGTTCGTCGCGCACGAGGGCGAAATCGCAGGCTCGCACAGCCTCCAGTTGGGTCATCAGCGCTTCGATCGAGGTCGCCGCATGGGGTCCGACACCGGCCTGTGGAAACCCCTGCGCCCTCACGGCCGCGATGGCGGGGCCGGGCTCCAGCGTTGCCAGCCAGACCTTGCCGGCGGCCGTCGCATAGATCGGCAGGTTGCGTACATCGAGCGGGTCGTAGCGGATGTTCGAGCGCGAGCCCTGCGCCTTGGCGATCCAGACGAGGTGGCCCTCCTGCACGATCGACAGGCGCACGAGTTCCCCGGTCCGCTCGGCCAGATCGTCGAGTATCGGCTGGCAGACGTCGGACAAGCCGGTGGCGGCCAGCACGCGCAGCCCGATGACCGCGATCAACGGCGTCGCGAGATAGCGCTCGTTCAGACGATCCTGCCTGACATAGCGCTTGGTCCGCAGCACGCCGAGCAAGCGGTGCGCGGCGCTGACCGAGAGACCGAGCCGCGCGGCGATCTCGCTCAGCGTCAGGCCGTTGGCCTCTTCCGAGAGGAGTTCGAGAATGGTCAGGCAGCGCTCGGCCGAACTGACGCTGAACCCCGACATGACGCCAGTATCCTTGGTTGGGTGCCGACCGACATGGCCCAAGCGATATCTGGTATAGCATCATGGAAAATCTTTCCAAGATACTTGATTCCCATTTGGGAGAAGTTATAGTCCGTTATGCGGGATAAATAACGAGAGCCTTTCCACGCTCCACCCGCACGGATCCCAGGGAGACGGACGGATATGGACGGGCACTCGGCGGCGCCACTGCGCAGCGAATTCGACGTGATCGTCGCCGGTGGCGGCGTCTCGGGCGCGATCGCCGCCATCGCGGCAGCCAGGACCGGCGCACGTACCCTGGTGATCGAGAAGCTGAACTGTCTCGGCGGCAATTTTACCGCCGGCATCATGGGCACGACCTGGACCTTCAACGACAAGGAAAAGCTCGTCGTCAAAGGCATCCCGCTCGAACTGATGCAGCGGCTCGATGCAATGGGCGCGACCGTCAGCCGTGACATCACCAAGGACATGTTCGTCATCTACGACACCGAGATGGCGAAGGTCGTGCTGAACGACATGGCGCTCGAGGCCGGCGTCACTATCCTGTTTCACACCTTCGTCGCCGACGTGATCATGGAGGGCGACCGGCTCGCCGGCCTCGTCGTGCAGCACAAGTCGGGACGCGAGGAGATAACGGCCAAAGTCGTGGTCGACGCCTCAGGCGATGCCGATGTTGCCGCGCGCTCAGGCGCGCCCTTCGACCTGCCGGCGAAGCACAAGCTCCACCCGGCGACGCTGATGGCCAAGCTCGGCAATGTCGATGTCGAGGCCCTGTCGCAGTTTTACGAGGCCCATCCCGAATTCCACGGCCACTACACCCATGGCCAGCAATATCCCGGCTTCCATCAGTTCCGCATCGGCGGGCCGCTGCGCGAACACTACGAGCGCGGCGAGCTGCCTAAGGCATACGAATACCTGATGGACTGGTTCATCCTGTTCTACTCGACGCCGCGGCCGCGCGAGATCATCCTCAACATGACCGGCGCGACCGGCATTGACGGCACCGACGTCTATGACCTGACGCGCGCCGAGATCGAATGCCGCAAGCGCTTACTCGAGGCACTCGACTGCTACCGGCGCTTCATCCCCGGATTCAGGGACGCCTATATCGTCACGACCGGGCTGACCGTCGGCATCCGCGAGACGCGGCGCATCATCGGCGAATACATGATGACGAAGGACGATATCGTCAGCATGCGCCGTTTCCCCGATGCGATCGCGAGCTATGGCGCGCCGATCGGCCACCACACCTCCGACGGCAAGGATGCCGAGTTTTCGCTGCTGACCTCCGGTAACAGCTACGACTTCCCGTATCGGGCGCTGCTGCCGCAGAAGATCGACAATCTGCTGGTCGCGGGCCGCTGCATCTCGGTCGCGGCCGAGGGCATCGGCTCGACCCGCAACATGACCTCCTGCATGGCGACCGGGCAGTCGGCGGGGACCGCCGCCGCGCTTGCCGCGCTCGCCGGGGTCACCCCGCGCGCGCTTGACGTGCGCGCGATCCAGCGCGAGCTGCTGCGCCAGGGCGCCTATATCGAAGGCGTCCATTTCAATGCGCTGACCGCGGAGGAAGCGATCGTCTGAGATCCGAGAACCGGCACAACAAAAAACAGAACCCAGGGGAGGACAGTATGATGGCTTCACGTTTCCGGACACAGCGCAGGCATTGCCTGAAGTGGCTCTCCGCCGCCGCTCTGGCATCTTGGCTGGTCGCGCCGACCATGGCGTCGGCGCAGACCGAGATCGTCTACTGGGACTTCATCAAACCCGGCGACGGCTCGCCGCGCGGCGACGCGCTCGCCCGCAATGTCGAGGCCTTCCAGAAGAAATACCCCGAGATCAAGGTGAAGGTGGAAGTGATTCCGCCGCCGATGATCGACCCCAACCTGATCCAGGGCGCCGCTGCCAACAAGACGGCCGACGTGCTCCGGATCGACATCAAATATCTCGCCAAACACGCGCAGGCCGGCTCGATCCAGCCGCTCGACAAGTTCGCCGGGGCGATCGACAAAAGCGACTGGCTCCTGCCCTGGGACGCCACCGCGATCGACGGCAAGAAATACGGCATGCCCTATGAGCACCGCTTCTTCGCGCTGCTCTACCGCAAGGACATTCTCGACAAGGCCGGCGTCACGGTGCCGATGACCTGGGACGAGGTCTGCGCCGGCGCCGGCAAGATCAACGCGACATCGGTGATGGGCTACGGCTTCGGCCTCGCCCAGAGCGACAATGCCAACGCGCTGCTGGAATGGGTCGAGAACATGATCCCGACCGGCGGCGGCAAGATATTCGACGATAAGGGCAAGGCCGTCTTCGACGATGCCTCGGGCAAGAAGTTCTTCCAGCTGATCGCGGACCTGACAGGCAAGTGCAAGGCAAGTAGCAAGGCGGTTGCCGAGTTCAACTACAACTCGCTGACCGAGGGCCTGACCTCGGGAACCGTGGCGATGGCCAATCTCGGCACGCATCGCTATCTAGCGATCCGCGCCGCCGGCGCCAAGGATAATCTCGCATGGGCGCCACCACCGAGCTTCGAGCCCGGTAAGCCGGCTCCGGTCAACGTCACCGGCTGGAACCTCGTAATGGGCAAGGCCGCGAAGAATCCCGAGGCCGCCTGGAAGTTCATCGAGTTCATGACTTCGGCCGAGGCGCAGCTCAACCTCGCCAAGGGCGGCGAACTGCCGAGCCGGAAATCGACCTATGCCGATCCCTGGTTCAAGACGCCGGAGTCGCAGTTCATGCTCGGCTGGTCCGACTATATCGCCAAGAACGGGCGCGTCGGTACCTACCCCGCCGGCTGGTCGAGCTTCGGGCAGATCTTGGCCGAGGCGACCCAGTCGATCGTCCTTCAGGGCGCGACGCCTGAGAAGGCGTTGATCCAGGCTGTGACGACCTACAACAAATCACTGGGCAACTGACGGCAAAAACCTCCTCCGAGCGGCGCCAAGGCGCCGCTCGTGCAGGTTAGAGATCCCATGAACAGCACACGCACCTTGCCTTATGCCCTTCTGGCGCCGGCACTGATCGTCGTCGGCGCGATCTCGTTCTACCCGATCTTCTACGCCGTCGACATCAGCCTGCACCGCACCGAGTTCATGCAGAAGCTCGCCTTCGTGGGGCTGCAGAACTACTGGCGCCTGCTCGAGAGCAACGACTTCCTGCGCGCCGTCGTCACCTCGCTGAAATTCGCGCTCGGCTCGCTGCTGCTGACGATCCCGCTCGGCATGCTGTTTGCGCTCATGCTGAACCGCAACATCCGCTTCCGCGCCGCCTTCCGGACGATCCTGTTCATCCCCTGGACGCTGTCGCAATCGGTCACGGCAATGCTCTGGCTATGGGTGCTGAACCCCTCCTTCGGGCCAGCCAAACACATCCTCGACCAGCTCGGCATTTCGCAGGCCAATTTCCTGTCGAACCCGGACTGGGCGATGACCATCATCTGCCTGGTCAACACATGGATGAGCTATCCGCTGCCAACCGTGCTGTTCCTGGCCGCGCTCCAGACCGTGCCGAAGGAACTCTACGAGGCCGCCCATCTCGACGGCTGCAACACCGTTCAGAGCTTCCGGCACGTCACCTTGCCATCGATCAAGGCGACGGTGATGACCACAACAATCATGGTCACGCTGCAGTTCTTCAACACGGTGACGCTGATCTATGTGCTGACCGGCGGCGGCCCGCTCGGCAATACGCGCACGCTCAGCCTGCTCGTCTTCCTCGACGGCTTCTTCAACTTCAAGGTCGCGGCCGCCGCGGCGGTCGGCATGGTCATCTTCGCGCTGAACGTCGTCTTCAGCCTGTCCTATATCCGCGTCCTGCGGCAGTCCCATCTGGAGTGAGCCATGCAGATCGCCAAAACTGCATTGCCGGAGACCGCTTTACCGGCGCCGGGTGCCGGCCTGATGCAACGCCTGCGGATGTCGCAGCCATTGCAGGACCTCGTCGCCTCGGTCGCGACCTATGCGGTTCTGGTCGCCGGCTGCATCCTGGCGCTGGCGCCTATCCTGTGGGGCCTGCTCACCTCGCTGAAACCCCAGGCGATGGTCGCGACCTACCCACCGCAATGGCTACCGAGCACGCTGTCGCTGGAGCATTATCGCGCGCTGTTGTCACGCCCGGCGATCCTCGACTATTTCATCAACAGCGCGATCCTGACCACGGCGACGATTATCGTCTGTCTGCTTGTTGCCGCGCCGGCCGCCTATGCTGCCGCGCGACTGAGCTTTTTCGGCAAGACGTCGCTCCTGCTGACGATCCTCGCCACCAGCATGATCCCGGGCATCTCGATCCTGATCCCGATCTATATCCTCGCGGTCAAGGCCGAGATGCTGAACTCCTATGTCTTCATGGTGCTGGTCTATTCGGCCTGGATGATCCCGCAGGCGATCTGGTTCATGAAGGGCTTCATCGAGGTGGTGCCAAGGGAGCTGGAGGAGGCGGCCGTGATCGATGGCTGCTCCACCTTCGGCATCTTCTGGCGGATCATCATCCCGCTGATCCAGCCCGGACTGGCGGCGATCTCCATCCTGATCTTCATGTTCGTCTGGAACGACTTCCTGATCGGCGCCGTGCTGGCCACCGACGAGGAGCGCCGCACCGTCCAGGTCGGGCTGGTGCGCTTCATCCAGGATCCGATCGGCGTCTCCTGGGGGCAGTTCATGGCCTTCGCCATGCTCGCCATCGCGCCGGTGCTGGTCGTCTTCCTGCTGCTGCAGCGCCGCTTCGTCGAAGGCCTGACCAGCGGCAGCGTCAAGGGCTGATGCCGCCGGGCATCAGCCCTTCAGATCGCCCAGTCGGCGAACACTTCGGCGGTGTGCTGCCCCAGCATCGGGGCGGGCATGCGGATGCTGCCCGGCGAGCCATGCAGGGTGACGGTGACGCCATGGGTCGTATAGCTGCCCACGCCCGGATGCTGGAGCTCGACGATCTGGTTGCGGTGGAGCAGCTGCGGATTGGCGACGACGTCGTCGATCCGAGCGATCTTGGCACAGGGGACGCCGGCCTCTTCCATGAGCTCGACGATCGCATCCGAGCCATGCCGCAGCGTCCAGTCCTGCACGGCGGCCTCGACGGCGTCCTGGTTTTCCAGGCGCGCGGAGGCCGACGCGAAGCGAGGGTCGGCGAGAAGCCCGGGCGTACTGGCTGCCTCGACATAGCGCCGGAACAACGCGTCCGTGCCGGCCGAGAGGTAGACCCATTCGCCGTCGGCGCATCGGAAGCTGTTGACGGGCGCCGAATAGCGGTCGCGGTTGCCCATCCGCCCCATCGACAGGCCGAGCTCCTTGAAGTCGGGGATCGCGCTCATCAGCATGCTCGATGCGGTCTCCAGCAGCGTCGCCTCGACAAGCTGGCCCTGGCCGCTTTCGGCCCGCGCCCGCAGGGCCGAAAGCGCCCCGATGGTGGCGTAGAGCGAGGTTGCGTAGTCGACGAAAAAGGTGCCGGCCATGGTCGGGGGCCCGTCGGGCTGGCCGGTGATGTGCATCAGCCCGCCCATCGCCTGGGCGATCACGTCGAAGCAGGCGCGGCTGGCATAGGGACCATCCTGCCCGAAGCCAGAGATGCGCACCAGGATCAGGCGCGGGTTGAGCGCCGACAGCACCTCCCAGCCGCAGCCCATTTTTTCCAGCGTGCCGCTGCGGAAATTCTCGATCATGATGTCGGCCTTCGACGCGAGCCGGCGCAGCTTTTCCTGGTCGGCAGGGTCACGGAAATCGAGCTCGACGCTGCGCTTGTTGCGGTTGAAGGAGAGGAAATAGGTGCTCTCGCCCTTCAGCCGCGGCTCGTTCAGCCGCGTATCGTCGCCGGTGCCCTTCTTCTCGACCTTGACGACATCGGCGCCCATGTCGCCGAGTTGCATGCCGCACATCGGCCCGGCGATGAAGCGGGACAGGTCGAGCACCTTGATGCCGTGCAAAGCGGGCTGGGTCGGCATGGGGTTTCTGGCCATCGTTTCAAGTCAGGTTACGGGGATCGTCGTCGGCTTCCAGCGCGCGGCGAGATAGCTTTCCAGGGCTTCGGCGCTGAGCGTGGCGCCTCTTCTGACGCTCATTGGTGCGTCGGACGTCGAGTGGCGCACGACGAGGTCGGCCGGAAGGGTGACGATCTTGGGCGGCAGATTGTCGGCGTCGAAGCGCTCCAGCAGGCGCAAGCCCGCGCTCTCGCCGATCTCGCGGGCAGGCTGCTTCACCGTGGTCAGCGAAATCATCGGAAAGACCGCGACGAAGATGTCGTCGACGCCGACGACGGACAGGTCGTTGGGAACGGTGAGCCCCATCTGCTGGGCAACATCCATGGCGGCGAACGCCATCAGGTCGTTGGCCGCGACGATCGCTGTGGGCCGCTTGCGCAGCGCAAGCAGCCGCCGCGCGCAGTCCAGCCCGTCGACGAACTCGTAATTGCCGTCGACGATCAGGTTGGGAGCGCCGTCGAGCCCGAGCCGGCGAACGGCGCCGAGAAAGCCGATCGTCCGTTCCTTGGCGGCCGAGGACCGCTGCGGCCCGCCGATCAGTCCGATGCGGCGATGGCCGAGCCTGGCGAGATGTGCGACCGCCGCGTCGAGCCCGCCGACATTGTCCATTCCGACATAGTCGAACGCGACAGAACCCGCGCCGTCTGGGTGGTCAATCGGCTTGCGATGAACGAACACGGCCGGAAGGCCGGCATCGGAAAACCGTTGCAGTTCGGCACTGAGAAGGCTCTGGGAAATGACCACCAGGCCATCGACCTGCCTGCGGATGAAGGCGTCGGTCGCTGCCAGGCGCTTGGCTTCGTCGTTCTCCGTGCTTGCGATCAGCGTGGCGTAGCCCCGCCGCGCCATGACGCGGTCGAGCCCCTTGATGATCTCGCTGTAGACCGGATTGGCGAAGTCGGGCAGCAGCACACCAATCGTCATCGAATGCCGAGTCACAAGCGCGCGAGCCGCAGCCGAAGCCTCGTAGTTCATCTCCCGCGCCTTGGCGATGATTCGCGCCTTCGTCGATGGCGCGACGATGCTCTTGTCGTGCAGGGCATTGGACACGGTCGATGGCGCGATTCCGAGTTCGCGCGCCACATCGACGATCGTCACGCCACGTTTCGCCCTGCTACGCCGCATCGAGGCCATGTCCACGCCAATTTGTTGATCGCAGAATTATCGAATAAAAACGTTTGCGCAAACGTTTTTATGATCTAGCCATTAAAACAACAAAAGGCTTCCCGGGAGGAAGCGTCAGCGCAAACAGCCGCTGAAAGACGGTTTGGATGCGCAAGGCCTCGCGGCCTTTGGGACTTGAATCCGGTGGCCTTGAGCGCCCCGACGATGACGAGGGCATGTAATGACGACCTACAAAGATCCGACCTTCGAATCCGTGGAAGTCGGCGAGGCCTTCGGGCCGCAACTCATCGCGATCGACGAGCACTATGTCCGGTCCGCCTGCTTTGCGTTGGACGATTACAGCGATTGCTATTTCCGGCCCGATCCGGCGCTTGGAGCGCGCATCGCGCCATCGGCGGCGCTGGCGCGCGACGGCGTCGCGCTGTTCCTGACGAAATACAATCCCAATACGGTCGTCGGCCTGCACCAGACCGAGGAGGTCTGGTACCACGCGCCCGTCGTCTTCGGCACGACTGTGTCGCTGACCGGCGCCTATGTCGATAAATACGAACGTCGCGGCAAGGGCTACTGCGTGCTCGACTGCGAGGCACGCGACGAGGCCGGCACACTGCTCGTCCGGCAGAAATCGACCGAGATCATGCGCATCCCCGAGGGCATCCGCATGGGCGCCGGCACCTCGGGCGGAAGCGGCAGGCGGGTCGAGGGAACGCTCCCGGCGGGCGTCGCGTTCCAAGCCCGCGCCACGCGGGATGTCACCGTCGGCACGCCGATCGCGCCCCTGACCAAGACCGCCTGGGAGGACCAGATGTCGGTCTTCTCGGGCGCTGGCTTCAATCGCCACAACATCCATACCGACGACCACATTGCCCATGCGGCGGGCTTTCGGGCCCGGCTCGCGCAGGGGATGCAGGCGACCTGCTGGATGTCGGAGATGCTCGCCAATTTCTTCGGTCCGAACTGGTTCTCCAGCGGCTGGATGAAGACGAGCTATCTGCAGCCGGTCTTCGCCGGCGACGAGATCACCGTCTTCGGCCTGGTGACTGGCAGGAAACCCGATGGCCGCATTGAGCTCGAGGTCTGGGCGCGAAACGCCGATGGCCTGATGACGGCCGCGGGATGGGCTGCGGGCAACGGCCCGGTCTGACGGCGAGAGCATGCCAGCCTGACACGACGAAGAACAGGGCGGACCATGACGATGAAGGACGTGCCCGTGACGCAGGGCAGCAACGCCGCCGGATTCCTGCGGGATCTGGCGCTGAAGAACATCGCGGTCACGGGGCTGATCGCCCTGATCGTCGCGTCGGCGATGCTGTCGCCCTATTTCCTTACTGTCGACAACATCTTCAACGTCCTGCGCCAATGGTCGATGGTCGGGCTCATCGCCATTGGCCTGACGTTCGTCATCATCTCCGGCGGCATCGATCTCTCGGGCGGCGCGATCATGGCGCTGGCGACGGTCGTGGGCGCCCTGACGGCGCCGCATCTGGGCGCATTCGGCATGGTGCTCGTCGTCCTCGCCATCGGCTCGCTCTGCGGTTTCCTCAACGGCGCGATGATCACCTGGGGGCGGGTTCCGCCCTTCGTCGCGACGCTCGGCATGATGACGGCGGCGCGCGGGATGGCGCTTATCCTGAGCGACGGCCGGACGCTGCCTGCGCAGTTGCCGCCGGAATTCGTCTTCGTCTTCGGGCGTGGCTATCTCGGTCCGGTGCCGATGCCGGTGCTCCTGACGGCGATCGCCTTCGTCGTCGCGGCGGTCGCGCTCAAGCATACAGTCTATGGCCGTCATGTCTGCCTGGTCGGCGACAACCCGGTCGGAGCGCATCGCTCCGGCATCCCCGTCGATCGCGTGGTGCGCAGCGTCTATGTCCTGCATGGCGTGCTGGCGGCCGCGGCGGGTCTTCTGTTCCTGGGCCGGCTCGGTGTCGGCGAGCCCACCGGCGGCATGCTGTTCGAGCTCTCGGCCATCGCGGCGGTCGTCATCGGCGGAACGCCCTTCGCGGGCGGTGTCGGCAGCGTCTTCCTAACCTTCATCGGCCTGATGGTTATCGGCCTGACCTACAACATCCTGAATCTGCTGTCGGTCTCGCCCTATGCGCAAGATGTCGCGCGCGGTCTGATCATCGTCGTCGCGGTGATGTTCAGCATCAGGCGCGAGTCGAAGGGCAAAGCACGTCACTAGAAGACTCTCGATAACGAGAGCATAACCATCAAACAGGGAGAGAAAACATGACAATACTAACAAAGACGGCTTTTTTTGCTGGCGCGGCGGCGCTGGTACTGGTCGTACCACCGGCATCGGCTCAGACCAAGGTCCAGATCGGCATCGCCCAGCCCAATGTCGAGCACCCCTATCGCGTCGGCGGGATCGAGAACGCCAAGGCCTGGGGCGCCAAGAACCCGAACGTCCAGCTGACCATCGTCGATGGCCGCCGCGACAGCGCGGTGCAGCTGTCGGGTATCGAGGATCTCGTCACCCGGCGGGTCAGCGCGATCGTGATGTCACCGAATGATTCCAAGGCCCTGGCGCCGGCAGCCGATGCCGCTGCCCGCGCCGGCATCCCGCTGATCGTCTTCGACCGGGCGCTCGACGTTCCGGCGGACAAATACGCCGCCTTCATCGGCGCCGACAATATCGAGATGGGACGCGTCGCCGCCCGCTTCATCATCGAGAAGATCGGCACCACCGGCAAGATCATCCAGCTCGAAGGCACGCCCGGCGCCTCCGCCACGGTCGATCGCAAGAAGGGCTTCGAGGAGGAGGTCGCCAAGCATGCCGGTCTCAGGGTCGTCTCCTATGTCGGCCATTACCGGCTCCAAGAGGCGGTCGCCGCCATGGAAGACGCGTTGACGGCACATCGCGACGCCAAGGGCGTCTATGCCCATAACGACACTATGGCGATGGGCGCGGCCAAGGTCCTCGACGAGCGCAAGATCACAGGCGTGGTCGTGACCGGCATGGATGGCGGCAAGGAGGGCTGCGAGGGCGTCGTCAGCGGCAAGCTCACCGGCTCGATCTACTATCCGACCATGTTTCCGGAAGCGCTCGAACTGACGATGAAGGTCCTTAACAAGGAGAAGGTCGAGAAATCGACCTTCGTCCAGACGCCGATGATCTCCAAGGCCAACCAGTCGACCTATTGCAAGTGAGCGTGTCGGCGGCCGGGGGCGCCTGCGCCGTCGGCCGCGAACACCGATCGGGGGAGATCCCATGACCGAGCTACTCAGGCTGAGCGGCATCTCGAAATCATTTGGAGCGGTTCAGGCGCTCTCGAACGTGATGTTCGATCTGCGGGATTCCGAAGTCCTGGCGCTTGCCGGGGACAACGGTGCCGGCAAATCGACGCTGGTGAAGATCATCTCCGGCGCGCAGACGGCCGATTCCGGTGACTACCTCTTCAACGGCGCGACCGTCACCGTCCGCAAGCCCGACGATGCGCGCGCGCTCGGAATCGAGACAGTCTACCAGGATCTGGCGCTGTTCGATAATTCCAACGTCGCCGAGAACATTTTCGCCGGCCGCGAACTGGTCGGCAAGACACCCGGCATCCGCTTCCTGAAGGCGGTCGAGATGCATGAGCGCGCAGCCGAGCTGCTGAAATCGCTGAAGATTCATATCCAGTCGACCCATTTCACCGTGAAGAGCATGTCGGGGGGGCAGCGGCAAAGCGTCGCCATCGCGCGCGCCGTCGCCTTCGGCCGCAAGGTCGTCATCCTCGACGAGCCGACGGCGGCGCTCGGCGTGCCCGAGCAGGAAAAGGTCTTGTCCCTGATCAAGGACCTGAAGGAGCGCGGCTTCTCCATCATCCTGATCAGCCACAATTTGCATCACATCTTCGCCGTGAGCGACCGCATCCACGTCCTTCGGCAGGGCCGGACGGCCGGCGTGCGCGAGACTGCCGGGACCACGCCGGACGAAATCGTGAAGCTGATCACGGGCGGCAACCTGGTGGTCCACTGATCCGGCACCCGAGATCACGCAAGTCGTCGCGGCGCGAGCCAGCGAGGGCCTGGGCCATTCCGAATGGAGAAACGAATGACGAACGCAAGCAGCGCCCCCGCGCCGATGAAGCACTCCAACCTCAATGGCGCCCATGTCATGGCCGCCGCCCTGCGCCGGCACGGCGTCGAAATCGTCTTCGGGCAGTCAATTCCCGCTGCGCTGTTCCTCGTGGCGCCGTCTTACGGCATCCGCCAGATCGGCTACCGCACTGAGAATGCCGGCGCGGTGATGGCGGATGCTTATGCCCGCGTCTCGGGCAAGGTCGCGGTCGTGACCGCGCAGAACGGGCCGGCGGCGACCCTGCTCGTTGCGGGGCTGGCAGAGGCCTACAAAGCGTCCGTGCCGATCGTTGCGATCGTCCAGGACGTTCCGCGCGCCTTCGCCGACAAGAACGCCTTCCAGGAGCTCGACCATCTCGATTTGTTCAAGGGCGTCGCGAAATGGATCCGGCGCCTGAGCGATGTCGACCGCATCGACGATTACATCGACATGGCCTTCACCGCCGCCGCATCGGGCCGCTGCGGCCCCGCCGTGCTGATCGTGCCGATCGACCTGTTCCAGGACCAAGCCAGGACGGCGACGGGCTCTCGCGTCGCCAGCCTGGGCAGCTTCCCGCTCGATCGCTGCGCGCCTGATCCCGCCCGGGTGCGGGAGGCGGCCGAATGGCTCGCCAAGGCCGAACGGCCGCTGATTATCGCCGGTGGCGGCGTGCATGTGTCGGGCGCGGCCGCCGCGCTCGCTGAGCTTCAGGACATGTCGGGCATCCCGGTCGCCACGACCGTCATGGGCAAGGGCGCCGTCAGCGAGGAGCATCCGCTTTCCGTCGGCGTCGTCGGTTATTTCATGGCCGATCGCAGCCGCACGAAACATCTGCGCGAGATGGTCACGGGCGCCGACGTCATCTTGCTGATCGGCAACCGCACCAACCAGAACGGCACCGACAGTTGGAGCCTCTACCCTGCGGGTGCGCGCTACATCCATCTCGACATCGACGGCCAGGAGATCGGCCGCAACTATGAGGCGCTGCGCCTGCTCGGCGATGCGCGGCTTGGAATCGAGGCTCTGATTGACGCGCTCCAATCAGGTGATCTGTCGAAGCGCCGTGCGGCGCGCGATGGCGTGGAGAAGGGGATCGCCGCGGGCCGCTTCGCCGGCAGGCGGGACGCTGACACTCAGGAGCGCTCCGACGCCAGCCCGGTGCGTCCGGAGCGCCTGATGCGCGATCTCGACGGCGTTCTGCCCGAAGACGCCATCGTCGTCTCCGATGCGAGCTATTCGTCGATCTGGATCGCCAATTTCCTGACCAGCCGCCGGCCGGGGATGCGCTTCATAACGCCGCGCGGCCTTGCGGGTCT
Source organism: Bosea sp. PAMC 26642 (assembly GCF_001562255.1). Taxonomy (NCBI): domain Bacteria; kingdom Pseudomonadati; phylum Pseudomonadota; class Alphaproteobacteria; order Hyphomicrobiales; family Alloboseaceae; genus Allobosea; species Allobosea sp. PAMC 26642. The sequence goes on from NZ_CP014301.1 coordinate 3,272,901, forward strand.
CGGCTGGGGGCTGCCCTATGCGCTCGGCGCCAAATGCGCCCGGCCGGACGCGACCGTGTTCGCGCTGGTCGGCGATGGTGGCTTCGCCCATGTTTGGTCGGAGCTTGAGACGGCCCGCCGGATGAACCTCAACGTCGTCGTAACGGTGCTGAATAATTCGATTCTCGGCTATGAGAAGCACGCCGAGAAAGTGATCTTCAACGACTACAGCGACGCCTGCGATTTCATGCCCGTCGACCACGCCGCGATCGCCAGGGCGACGGGCTGCGTCGGCGTCCGGATCGAGCAGGCGGCCGATTTCCTGCCTGCTCTCAAGGAAGCCTTCGCCCGCCCCAATACCACGGTCATCGACGCCATCACAGCTGAGGACGCCTACCCGCCCATCAGCTTCTTCAACGATCACAGCGCCTTATCGTACTGAGGGATTGCCGGCGTGGATACGCCAGTTTTACAATGCAAAACTAACGACCAGCGCCTAAACTCGTCGCTGGTCTACCTTGTTGCTCACCGTTCTTCACAGACGACCAGGGAACCCGATTGCATCTACCGTACCGCCAAAGCGAAGAAGGGGGCAATCTCCTATCCCGCAAGCGTTATCGTGATCGTCGCAGTCCGATCCTTGGTAGGCGCTCGGACACGTTCGACAATGATGCCCCGACGCCTCAACACGGGATTGATGCGGTTCAGCTGTTCGGACAGGTGCCTCGGATCGGTTGGAAACTGCCTTGAGCGGCGCTGTCCGGGCGTCTGCCGTTGCAGCAGTATCTCGAACAGCTCGGTCGCTTTGCCGGACCATTGAGGCCGAGTGGACATCAGTTCGATAATCGCGACGCCGAGGTCGTCGACGTCTAGGACATCGGCCATCGCGGACGCGATGTTGGCCCCATACGCATCCATGAAAGTACCATCTTTCCAGTGGGCGCTTTCAATCGCCGCTCCCCATAGCGCAAAATCGGCCATTCTGGGCAGGCCTTTGACGACCGTGTCCGGTAGCATCTTCGACCCATGTAGGATGAGGTCGAGCAGCCCCGCCATGATTGCCGGTGTGAAGCGGCATGCTGTTTGACACCCGATCGGCGCACAAGCCTCCCCCCATCAGATCGGCGGTATGTTATTGATATAATTGTACACAATTCAAATCTTGCAGTGTCATTTAGGACGCCGATGCAGGGGGCAAAGCGGACGCCTATTCACACCCCTGCTGCGGTGGCCGCATGATCCTCGTCGAGCGCTTCGCTCCGGGCACAGCGCCGCGCACCATCTTCGCCGTCAGGATCGACACATCATGAGGATGGCGCCACGGCGACACCCAGACAGACCACGACCGGGCTCGGCCAGAGAGCGGGCGATCCTGTTCGCCCCGATGGCGGAAATGCACCTTGCGGCGATTCCGGATCCCTCACAGGTGCCGCAAACCCGGGGCTTCCGGGCATCTCGGTCGGAGCATCGCGCCGCCGTCGCGCGCCTCGCACGTTCCCGCCGAACAGGTGGCGCCGCGAAATCCCCATAGCGCACGGCCCCGGCCCGCGGCTTCCTCCCCTGGAGGCTTTCGAACGCCGGCCCTCAGCCCGGTCCGAACCCGCTCGCACGGGCCGGCATCCGAAACCCTTCACAGTTGCAGACGTTGAGGTCGCGCCAGCAAGCGGACATTCCCGATCTGACGGCGTCAAGGCTGGTTGGTAGTCGAAGGGCCTCGAATTCCGAAACCAAAGGCGGTCCTGCCGAAGACCGGGAGAGAATCTTTGCGAACGGCCCATCGTTTGGAAACAGAATAATGGGACGGCTATAAGCGATGCCAAACGCTGGCAATTCTACGCATCGACAGGTGAGCGCTGCTTCGTGAGGTTCGCATCATCCAAGGCGGACTGGAGCCATTTTTCGAATGCTGCGATCTGACTGCCGCTCCTGAATCCTTTTGGGCGCACGAGATAATAAGATGTTGCCACGATGCTGCAGGTCTCATCGTCGAATGGGGCGATGAGCGTGCCGTCGCGCAATTCCTGTTCGACCAGAATCTCGCCTTCCAGAACGATGCCCTGGCTTCTTACCGCCGCGTCGATGGCCATGCTCGACCTGTCCAGCCAGAACTCGTTGGCCGGGCGTAGGTCGGAGAGGCCAAGATTTCGCAGATAATCGGTCCAGGTCACGGCGTTCGTCGAGTGGATCAGGGTTGCCCGACTAAGGTCTCGCAGCGTCTGAAGACCTAACGCGTCTGCCAGCGCTGGGCTGCATAAGGGACGCAGACGCTCTACCAGCAGGGGCCGGACGTCATGCCTGGTCGTCTGGGGCAAGGCGTAGGCGATCGCGATATCGAAGCGGGTGGCATCGAGATCATCCGTGCTCGATAAGGTCGAGAGCCTGACCCTTACAGCGGGATGAGCGCTCTGGAAGTCGGAGAGTCGGGGCTGGAGCCATTTGGCTGCAAAACTCGGCCCCGACGCGATGACGAGATGGTCCTGTTGCGATTGGGGAGCGACCAACTTGGTGGCCTCGGCGATGGACCTGAAGGCATGCTCCATCTCCCGGCTGTAAATCCGTCCCTCTCCTGTCAGCGTCGCGCGGCCTGCGTGGCGCTGAAAGAGTTTCACGCCTAAGAAGTCTTCTAGCACCTGAATTTGATGGCTCACCGCTGACGGCGTGACACCAAGTTCCTCGGCGCCCTGGGCGAAGCTGCCATGCCTAGACGCCGCCTCGAAGGCGAGCAGCGACTTGAGCGGTGGCAGCCGGGGCCGCTTCGCACCTGCTGCTGAACGCAATTCACCGGGTGTTGAGATTTTCGCGCTGGCTCGCATCGGCTTCTCTCGACATTTTTCCCGCCAGGCAACGTAACGCAAATCGTGCGCCAAGCACGACAAAGCAGCGTTCGCCATCCGACAGGACAAGACAAGCTTGAACGCGCTGTTCCGCGCAGCCGATCGACAGGCGCGTGCGCCGGTTGGTGGGCCCTGAAGCGGCGCGTCGGCAGGGCTAAGGACAGGATCATGACCGAGACGCTTCTGGACGCATCGAAGGAATATCTGGTCCGCTATGGCGGCGACGTATTCCCAGCGCTGTTCACCTCGGCGAAAGGCACGATCGTCAAGGATTCAACCGGTCGCGATTATCTGGATTTCACCTCCGGGCAGATGTGCGCCACGATCGGCCACAACCACCCCGCCATCGTCGAGGCCGTGCATCGCGCTGGCGAGAAGGCCTTCCACTTCTTCAGCGGCATGATCCCGGAGGTCGTGGCCGAGCTCGCCCAGACCCTCGCTCACGACTGGTTGCCGGGCGACATCAAGCGCTCGATCTTCATCAACACCGGCTCGGAGGCGACGGAAGTCGCCTTGCGCATGGCCAAGATGTACACCGACGGCTATGAGATCCTGGCGCTCGGAGGCTCCTGGCACGGCATCACCGGTGGGGCGAGCTCGGTCTCGATGGCGAGCGACCGCAAGGGCTATGGCGTACCCGCACCCGGCGTCTTCGTGATCCCCGAGCCCAATGCCTACCGGCCCTACATCCAGGGCGCCACCGAAGAGGAGGCTGCGCTCGCCAATCTCGACCTTGCCCTGAAGATGTTCGACATGCAGTCGGCCGGCCGAGGTGCCGCGATCATCGTCGAGCCCGTGATCAGCGCCGGTGGCGTACTGGTGCCTCCGAAGTCCTTCATGCAGGCGCTGCGCAAGGCCGCCGACGACCGCGGCATGCTCCTGATCTTCGACGAGGCGCAGACGGCTTTCGGGCGCATCGGGACGAAGACCGGCTCCGAGTATTTCGACGTCGTTCCCGACATCATGACGATGTCTAAGACGCTCGGCGGCGGCCTGCCGATCGCCGCAGTCGCGACCACAGCCAAGATCGAGGACGACATCCACTCCAAGAAGTTCGCCTTCTATACGAGCCATGTCTCCGATCCGCTGGCGGCCGAGGTGGGCCTCGCCGTACTCGACGTGATCAAGAAGGAGAAACTGGTCGCGCGCTCGAAGGAGATGGGCGGATACCTGCGCGGCCGCTTCGAGGAATTGCAGCAGCGCTATGAGGAGATCGGCGACGTGCGCGGCCTTGGCCTGCTGCTGGGCGTCGAGCTCGTCACCGACCGCGCCTCGCGTAAACCCGCTCATGCGCTGGGAGCGCTGACGACGCAGAAATGCTTCGAGAACGGGTTGAGCATGAACATTCGGCGCCGTCCCGAACGCGGCTCGGTCTGGCGGATCGCGCCGCCGCTGACCGTCTCCCACAGCGAGATCGACCAGGCAGTGGACATCCTCGAAAAGGCGCTGCGCGAAAGCCGTGACGAACTCGCCGCCGCCAAGGCTGCCTGACACCGGCGGCCGCCTTCCGGGTCCAGCCCGGGAAGCGGCCGAAACAGTCTCGGACATGAGACCAAGAACGTCGATCCATCGATGACAAAGGGGTGATCTCAATGACGACGAAACACGCTGTTCTGTCCATGCTGGCCACTGCCGCGTGCTTGGCGGCGACAACTTCCGCCCACGCCGCAAGTACGACTCTCGATAAGATCAAGTCGAGCGGAACGCTGACGCTGGGCTATCGCGAGTCTTCCGTTCCCTTTGCCTATCTGGGCGCCGAGCAGAAGCCGGTTGGGCTGTCGATGGACCTCTGCGCTGCCGTCGCGGACAAGGTCAAGGCGCAGTTGAACCTGCCCGCACTTAAGGTCGCCTATACGGCGGTCAACGCCTCCAACCGCATTCCGCTGATCCAGAACGGCACCATCGACGTCGAGTGCGGCAGCACGACCAACACCGCCGACCGCCAGAAGCAGGTGGCATTCTCGGTGGCGACTTTTGCGAGCCAGCCGAGCTGGCTGACGACGAAAGCCACGGGCATCACGAACGCTGCCGGCCTCAAGGGCAAGACCGTGGTCGTGACGCAAGGCTCGCTCAACCTGGCGCTGGCACAGAAGATCAGCAAGGAGGGGAGTCTCGACCTCACCTTCATTCAGGCCAAGGAGCAGGCCGAGTCACTGCTGATGCTGCGCACAGGGCGCGCGGCGGCCTGGTTCGAGGACAAGATCCTGCAAGCTGGGCTGGCGGCGGCCGCTCCCGATCCCAAAGCGCTTACCTTCCTGGCGGATCAGTATGGCGGAAACGACTATTACGGCCTGATGCTTCCCAAGGACGATGCGGAATTCAAGGCCGTGGTCGACGGGGCGATCAAGGAGAAGATGGCATCGGGCGAATTCGCCAGGCTTTACGCCAAATGGTTCACCTCGCCGATTCCGCCCAACGGACAGAACCTCGCCCTTGAGATGAGCGAAGCCCTGAAGGCGCGCGTGGCCTCCCCCAGTGACGCGCTCACGCCCTGAGCCTGGAGCTCCAGGCCGCATATCGGATCGCAATCTTTAGGGGGCTGCCGTGTTCGACCTTCTTTTCGAGCGAGGACCCGATGGCGCGCTTTACCTCGTTTGGCTTCTCTCCGGGCTGGGCTGGACGCTGGCGCTCGCCTTCTTCGGCTGGTTGTTCGCCTTCGTCATCGGAGTTTTCGTTGGCATCAACCGCACCAGGGCGCGCAGGGTCGTCTCTTTCGCCGCGCGGCTCTATGTCGAGATCTTCCGCAACACGCCCCTGCTGGTGCAGCTCTTTCTCTGGTACTTCGTCCTACCCGAGATGCTGCCGGCGACGGCCGGCGACTGGCTCAAGCAGATGCCACCGCCTTGGGGCTCCTTCGTCCCGGCGCTGATATGCCTCAGCTTCTACACCGGAGCGCGGGTCGCCGAGCAGGTCCGGGCGGGCATCGAGGCGCTTCCGCGCGGCCAAAGCGAGGCCGCCGCCGCGCTGGGCCTAAAGCCCGGCCAGGTCTACCGGCACGTTATCGTGCCGCAGGCGCTGCGCATGATCGTGCCGAGCCTGACCAGCGAGGTCATGGGCATCTACAAGAATACCTCCGTTGCGCTGACGATTGGCGTCATCGAACTGACCGCGCAGGCGCGCCAGATCAGCGAGGCGACGTTTCAGACTTTCGCCGCCTTCGCCTGGGCGACGTTGATCTACCTGGCTCTGGCGCTGGCCGCATATCAGTTGATGAGCATCATCGATGGCCGGCTGAAGATACCTAGTCATCAACCGGGCGCGCCGCGTCGGCCACGCGAGCCACCACTCGATACCGGCCTTTTCCCCTCCTCCGAAGCGCACATTCCCGCAGGAAACCGTCCGTGAACTCGCTCGACTTCTCCGTGGTCTGGCAGTCCGCGCCGTACCTCTGGCAGGGCTTGCAATTCTCGCTCGCGCTAACGGCCGCGGCCTTCATCATCGGCATGGTCTTTGGCACGCTGCTGGCTTTGGCGCAGCATCTAGAACTCCCGGTTATCGCCCAGATCGCGCGCGGCTATGTCGCGCTGATGCGATCGGTTCCGCTGATCATGGTGCTGTTCTGGTTCTTCTTCCTGATGCCGCTGATGATCGGCCATCTGAGCGGCAGCGGCCGACCCGTGCCGATCGGCGCGACCGCGACCGCCTTCGTCACCTTCGGCCTTTTCGAGGCAGCCTATTACTGCGAAATCATCCGCTCAGGCCTTCGCGCCATCCCCAAGGGACAATATGAGGCGGCGCGCGCATTGTCGCTGGGAGCGATCAAGACTTACCGCCTCATCATCATGCCGCAGGTGGTGCGCGCGGTCAGCCCGATCCTGCTGACGCAGACCATCATCCTGTTCCAGGACACTTCGCTGGTCTACGTTCTGTCCCTCACGGACCTGCTGGGCGCAGCCTCGAAGATGTCCCAAATCAATGGGCGCCTGGTCGAGATGTATCTCGCTGTGGCGCTCGTCTACTTCCTGATTTGCAGTTCGGCGTCGCAGTTCGTCGCAAGTCTCGGCGGAAAGATCAGGCGCCACTAGGGCTCGGACCCATAAAGTGGTTGGCATCGCCGGCTTGGTGTGATTCACGGCTTCCGGGAGGAAGCACGGATGAATCGGGATCGTTTCTGGCTCACGGACGCGCAATTTGAGCGGATCGAGCCACATTTGCCGACGGATACGCGTGGCAAGCCGCGTGTTGATGATCGCCGGGTGATCAGCGGCATCGTCCACGTTCTCAAGTCCGGCGGGCGCTGGATCGATGCGCCACCCGACTATGGACCGCGCAAGACGCTCTACAACCGCTATGTCCGCTGGGCCGCCAAGGGCGTGTGGGTCGACCTCTTCCACGCGCTGGCCAGCGCCGGCGGTCCCCCGGCCCAGGTGCTGATCGATTCCTCCGCCGTCAAGGCGCACCGCTCGGCCTCGGGCGGAAAAGGGGGGAGCGAAACCAGGCCATCGGTCGTTCGCGCGGCGGCCGCACCACCAAAATCCACGCGCTGACCGATCGCGACTGCCGGCCCATCGCCTTCCTGCTCACCGGAGGCCAGGTCGCCGATTGCACGGCCGGATCGGCTCTGCTGAAGCAGATGCCGGCCGCCCGCATCCTTCATGGCGACAAGGGCTACGACAGCAACGCCATTCGTCGGCAGGTCGAGGATAACGGCACGATGCCCAACATCCCGCCCAAGGCCAACCGGCGCTGGAAGAACTGCTTCTCGCCGGTCCTCTACCGCGATCGCAACGCCATCGAGCGCATGTTCTGCCGCCTCAAGGACTTCCGACGGGTCGCAACCCGATACGACCGCCTCGCCGTCAACTTCCTCGCCGCCGTCTGCATCGCTGCAACCGTCAGTTACTGGTTATGAGTCCGGGCCCTAGAACTGCTTCACCGCCGCGTTCGAAAAACCTCAGTTTAGCTATTCGGACCGTCCACGAAATCGGCAGCAGGCGGGCAACCTTCCTAACCCGCACAAAGCCCTGGATACCGTCACAGCAAGTGGAATCGAGAACATTCACCTAAGGAGGATGTGTCCGGTCTTTGAATGGCATCAATACAAGCCTATTTCATTATAAGTCCGCACACTCGAGTAGAACAGCAATAGCCGACATAAGTGCGATGCCCAGAAGCGGGCATTGCGAGATTGCAGTGGGCCGAGCCTGATCAACGAGAGACAGCGCTCTAATAATGTAACCGTGGACAAACGTTGCGAAACGCGAGCCGATTGATGATAATCTGATAGCGAACTTTCGGGGGTCGATGGTGGGAACGAGCGCGCTCCAATCTCTCAACGGCCGGGCTGGCACGAAGATTCGTGCCAGCCTACCTCCGCTTGGCACTCTGCTGGCATTCCGAGCCGCATCGCATCATCGGAGTTTCGCTGGTGGCGCCCAAGAGCTGGGTGTAACTCCCTCCGCGATCAGCCATCACATTCAAAGGCTGGAAGAATTCCTAGGCGTCAAACTCTTTGACAGAGACGCCGGGAGAACCGTCCTGACGTCTGCCGGTTCATTGTACGCCCGCGAGGTCGAGCATGCCTTCGGCGTTCTGGCGAGCGCGACCAGCCTCGTGGCACCGCGCGCGCAGCATGGCCAATTGCTGATCGCTGCCGGACCGAGCTTTGCCGCCAGATGGCTCCAACCGCGTCTTCCGGACTTCCTGCGCGCCAACCCCGACGCCAGGGTGCGCTTGTCGACGCTATGCTACCGCGACGACATCGAGGCCGACCGGTTCGACATCGCGATCGCTTATGGACGCCCGGCCGACAGCCAAAAGCTCGTGGAGCCCCTGATCACCGAGAGACTGCGCCCCATGTGCAGCCCCGAACTTGCCGTCGCGATCCGCGCTGCGGAGGATCTTGCGAGAGTTCCGCTCATCCACTCCGTGAATGCTCTGACCTGGCCGGATTATCTGCGACGGATCGGTCAGGACGGGCTGCAGGGCGCCAACGACATCTGGCTCGATCAGTCCGACATGGCGATCGAGGCCGCCGTTCAGGGCGCCGGTGTCATTCTCGAAAGCCGGGTTCTGGCAAGCGCAGAACTGGACAGCGGAAAGCTCGTCGCGCTCTTCGACGAAGAGGGCCACAGCTTCGACGTGACGACGTATTATCTGGTCAAGGCCCGCAAGCAGCACCGCACCAATCAGGTCAACGCATTCGAGCGCTGGCTCAAGACGGCCGTAGACAGATACCAAGGCTCGGTAGGATAACTGGCCTGGTGATCCGGCCAGAAGGCGGACGGTGCAGGCACTCCCAGTTTGCTCGGGACCACCGCCGTCATCCTGAGCGAACGATGGTCGACCCGGAAATCCATCCTACGGCTGTGGTGGTGCCTTACGATGGATCCCTGATCCGCACCGCGGCACGGCTTGCCGGGACGACGTGAGCGGGGAAAACGGATATATTTCAAATCCAGCGTTGCGGTCTCAGTCGAACGCGACCGCCGCGATCTCGTCCAGCGCTTTTTTGGCGCGCTCCAGCGTTGCTGCGCTCGCGCGCTGCAGCGGCGCCCTGACCGGGCCGACCGTATGTCCGATCAGTGCCATCGCATCCTTCAGCGGCCCCGGATGATTGGCGGTATAGAGCGCATCGACCAGTCCGAGCAGCGCGTAATGCCCCTGCCGCGCGGCGGTCAGATTGCCTCGTTGCGTGACTTCTAGCAGCTTGCGATGGAAGGCTGGCACCAGGTTCGACGTCATGAAGATGCCGCCGGGGCTGCCCAGTAGAAAGGTCGGGAAGCCGAGATCGTCATCGCCCGACATGATCGCGATCCGTTCGCCGACCGCGCGGATTTTCGCCGAAACGATCGCCAAATCCCGCTCGCATTCCTTTAGGGCGACGATCGAGGGTATCGCTGCGAGGCTCTCCAGCAGCGGGATGTCGAGCGTGATGCCCGTCCGCCCCGAATTGTTGTAGGCGACGATCGGGATGGAGGTCGCACCGGCGACCCGCTTGAAATGCTCGACGATCCCAGTGGGGCTGGCCTTGATGTAGTAGGACGGCAGGACGAGCACCGCGCTCGCGCCGGCATCAGCGGCATAGCGCGCCGTCTCCTGGACCTCGCGCGTGCCGGGCGCCAGCGCGCCGATGATCACCGGCACTCGCCGCGCCGTCTGGTCGAGCGCGATATCGATCACGCGCTGGCGCTCGGTCGGCGTCAGGCTGACGAACTCGCCACTTCCGCCGATGACGAGCAGGCCGGCAGCGCCCTCGACGATCTGATAGTCGATCAGCTTGCGGAGCGTCGCCTCGTCAATCTCGTCGGCTTCGGTCAGGGGCGTCACGATGGCGGTGTAGATGCCGTTGGGCGTAAACTTCATAGGATGATCCCGTCTGCAGCGTTCATTTCAAGTGTCAGTCTTTGAGGGCGAGGACCGACCAGTCGTCCGACAATTCCCGGAAGAGGCATTCGGCGATCCAGTAGTTGCCGTAGGGCATCACGTCTTGCTGCGGGAAGCGGCCGAGGCGCGGCTTTCCGGGCTCGATATGGCGCATCCGGCCCCAGCTGCCGTGGAGCAACACGCCGCCCGGCGACAGGAAGTTGTCGAGCAGTGCTTGGAGCGTTTCCTGCGCGACCGTTCGGTACCTTTCGGCCCGATCCGGCAGCCAGCGCGCCAGCCGCATCAGATTCGCGGTCGCTATCGCCGCCGCACAGGAATCATAGGGCAGCTTGTCGCGCTCTGGATCCTGGTAATCGTAGTGCGGAATCCATCCCGGCGGAACATTGGCGACATACCAGTCGGCCGCACGCCGGGCCGCGTCGAGGTAGCGCGGATCGCCGCTGGCCTCGAAACCATGGGCATAGCCGAGCATCGCCCAGCCCTGGCCGCGCGCCCAGACGCTGTCGTTGCTCCAGCCTTGCAGGCTGAAGAGCCCGGCCACGGCGCGCGTGTTGGGATCGAGTGCTGCGGCATGGCAACTCGAGCCGTCGGCGCGGACCAGGCCTACTTCGAGAACGGTGTCGAGGTGGCGAAAGGCGAGTTCGCCGCGCGCGGGCTCCCATTGGGCGGCCCACAGCATGGACGGAAGGTTGAGGCCGGTGTCGATGACGATGCGGTCCGCATTGGCGATCTGGAGAAACGCCTGCGCCTTGCGGTCAAAGATGTTCGCGAAGTTATCCCCGCCCTTGAGCATCCAGTCCTTGAGCGCGGCATCGCCCGTGACTTTGAACCCCAGCGTCAGCGCGTAATACATGTCGAGACCGGTCGAGGAGAAGACCGTGGGATGCCGCGCAAGAACCGGGCCGATCCGCCGGCAGATGTCCATTGCGGCATCGCCGTAGCGCTGGCTTTTCGTCAGCGCGTGCAGGAGCCAGAGGCGCCCAGCGAGGAAACCAGCCCACTGGAAATCGGCCCAGCTGTTCCAGACATAATCCGCGTCGAAGCTGTAGCCGCCGGTCATGGCATTGAGCCGTGGAACGCCGGGGCTCGACGCCATCTCGTCGCACAGAGCGTCGGCGCCGCTGCAGAGCGTCCGAAGGCCTTTTTCGAGCGCAAGCCGATAGGTCGAGGAGGCAGGTCTGTTCGTCATGGTGCGCGCTCAGTGTCGGGTGACGGTTGCGATAGCCCGGCCCAGTAGGTCCAGGCCCTGTTCGATCTCCTCGTCCTTCACCGTCAGCGGCGGCGCGATCCGCATGACGCCGCCCGAGGTCCCGGACCGGACGAGATTGGCGACCAGGCCGATATCCATGGCCGCGTAAGTCACCGCGTTCGAAATCTGGGTCGCGTCTTTGCCATCATGGTCGGTGAACTCGATCCCTCGGAGCAGGCCACGGCCACGGACGTCGCCGATGCAGGGATGGCGCTGCTTCAACCGCAGCAGGCCCGCGGCAAGTTGATCTCCGGCCTGCTTCGCCCGCTCGTGTAGACGGTCGCGGACGACAATCTCGAGCACCTTGAGGCCGACGGCAGCCGGCAGTGGATCGTTGACGTGCGTGGTGTAGAAGAAGAACCCGTTGTCGTCGGCAGCCTGCGCAATCCTTTCGCTGGTCATCACCGCGGCCAGCGGCATGCCGGCTCCCAGCGTTTTCGACAGCGTCAGGATGTCGGGAACCACGCCGTCGCGCTGAAAGGCGAACATCGTGCCGGTACGGCCGAGACCCGTCTGCGCCTCATCTAGGATCAGGAGCATGCCGCGCGCCTCGCAATGTGCCTTGAGGGCGGTCAGGTAGCCCGGCGGCAACTCGATCACGCCGCCGCTGCTGAGGATCGGCTCGGCGATGAAGGCCGCGAGATTGCCGGTGCATTGCTGGTCGATCTGCGAGAAGGCGTCGTCCAGCTCTTGCCGCCAGTCCACACCGACAAAGCGCGGCCTGTAGGCGTTGGGAGCAGGGATTGCGTAATAGCCGGCGGGAAGCGGCCCGACACCCCCACGGCCGATCTTAAACGTCGCCGCCGCAGCGCCGGCGGTGACGCCGTGATAGGATTTGGAGAAGGCAACGATCTCCCATTTGCCAGTCACGGTCTTGGCGAGCTTGATCGCCGCCTCGTTAGATTCGCCGCCTGTCGAAAGCAGCATCACCCTGGGTAGTTCGGGAACCTGTTCGGCCAGCTTCTCGGCGAGGCCGACGACGGGCTCTGAGATCATCGCCGAGAACAGGTGATCCAGCGTCCCAGCAGCTGCTCGCAGGGTCGCGACGACCTCAGGATGGCAGTGCCCTAGGATGGAGCTCATCTGCCCCGAGGTGAAATCCAGCATGCGCTGTCCGGTCGCATCGTATAACCAGGACCCTTCGCCTTTCGCCGGAACGAATTTGGCAAAATCGCATCCGTATCGAAGCAGGTGGCGATTCGCGCGCGCCTCGAAAATACTGACCATTGTCATCACGTCTTCCCTGTGTCGCTGCGCGGAACGCTGATTAGAGCTGATCGAATTTCAGCGCTGAACGCGCTACCGGAAGGGTGGGCTGATCAGCAGCCCGCCGTCGCGCCAGAGACGGTTCACGCCGCGATCGAGGCCGATGGGCGCGATATTGCGGTCATAGCTTTCGGCGTAGTTGCCGACTTGCTCGATGATCCGGACCGCCCAGTCGTTGTCGAGACCCAGGGCCTCGCCGAGATTGTCCAGTTTTCCGGCAAACCGCTGGATAACCGGATCGGCGCTTCCCGCCGTCCGCGCTCGAATCTCGCGTGAGCTCAGCCCGAGTTCCTCCGCCTCGATCATGGCGTTCAAGCTCCAGCGGACGATGTTTGCCCACTGCTGATCCCCATTCTTGACAGACGGGCCCAACGGTTCTTTCGAAATGACGTCGGGCAATATGACATGGGCCTTGGCATCGGTGAGGACCGAGCGGATCGCCGCGAGTTGCGAGCGATCGCTGGTGACGGCGTCGCAACGGCCGGCGACATAGGCGTCGCGCACCGCATCGGTCTCGGAATAGGCGACAGGTTCGTATTTCAGCTTCCGGGAGGCGAAGAAATCAGCAAGCCCCTTTTCGGTCGAGGTGCCTTGGACGACGCAGATAGTGGCGCCGTTGAGTTCAGTCGCCACCTTAATTCCCGAGGTAGCCTTCACCATGAAGCCCTGGCCGTCATGAAAATTGACGCCGGTGAAATTCAACCCGGTCCGCGTGTTCCTGTCCAAGGTCCATGTCGTGTTCCGCGACAGCAGGTCTATCTCGCCAGATTGCAGCGCGATGAACCGGTCCTTGGCGTTCAGCGGAAGGAATTGGACCTTATCCGACTTGCCGAGTACCGCGGCTGCGACGGCTTTGCAGAGATCTACGTCGAGACCCTGCCAGGCGCCGGACTTATCGACAAAGGCGAAGCCGGCGAGACCGACATGGATACCGCATCGAATGGCCCCTCGCGACTTCACCCCGTCGAGCACCGAAGCGCTCTGAGCAAATGACGACGTGACCGCGACGGAGCCGGCAAGGCAGAAGAGAAGGCGTAATGATGATTTCGCAATGAAGCGAAGCAACGTCTTGCTGATGGCCATGGAACCGTCCTCCGTGAACCCTTGAGGGATCATTGGAGCCGTCTGTAGGCCAGTTCAAAAAACTAAGCCTCTCCACAGTATTCCTCAACCAAGACGAGCAATCCAAACCGAAAGAGGAATATAACCGCGCAATTTCAGAGTTTTATGAGCTCGAAAAACTTGAAGGCTAGGCGCAGAAATCCTCCGAAAGTGAGCGTCGAGAAGTCTCCCGACGGACCGGCTCCGCCGCTCTTAAGACCAAATTGCGAAGGTGACGGCGACGCCGAAATCCAGAAAGACGGCTCGATCCTGACAATTTTTGCCTACCGATGCCGCGATGAAGCGATCCTCAGCGCCGACCACGACGCCTCTTCACAGCCGGCCAGTCTAGTTGGGCAACTGCGCGAGCTGCGAGACAAACTTGGTGTTGAGGTAGCTGTCCAGGGTCTCAGCACCGCCCTCGCTGCCGTAACCGCTGTCGTTGATCCCGCCGAAAGGCGTTTCGGGCAATGACAATCCAAAATGGTTGACGCTCACCATCCCGGCAGCCAACGCCCGCGAGCTGTGTTGTGCCCGCTCTTGCGATCTCGTGAAGACGTAGGATGCGAGGCCAAAAGGCAAACTGTTGGCGCGGCAAATCACGTCCTCGAAGTTCGTAAAACGAGATACGACTGCAATTGGACCGAACGGCTCCTCGGTCATGAGTCGCGTCCCTTCGGTGGCTCCCGCAACGACCGTGGGAGCGTAGAAGAATCCACGGTTCCCCAGCCTCTCGCCGCCGACCGCTATTGTCGCCCCGCGCTCGCGAGCATCGGACACCAGGCTTTCGATCGCTCCGACCCTGCGCTCGTGGCACAGGGGCCCCATCTGAACGCCTTCCTCGAACCCGGAGCCCACGCGGGTCTTGGCGATTGTCGCGACAAACTGTGACAGGAACTGATCGTGGACTTTGTCTTGCACATAGAACCGTGTCGGCGAAATGCAGACCTGGCCGGCATTGCGCACTTTCTGCATTGCCAAGGCTGTAGCAGCCGCATCGATGTCCGCATCGTCATAAACGATCACGGGAGCGTGGCCTCCCAATTCCATCGTCGCGCGCTTCATATGCAGTCCCGCCAGCGCGGCCAGCTGCTTGCCGACCGCAACAGAGCCCGTGAACGAGATTTTCTTCACGAGGGGATGCCGCAGCAGCGCCTCCGAGATCGCGGCCGGCTCGCCCCAAACGATGTTGATGCAACCCGCCGGCAGTCCGGCCTCTTCCATCAGCCGCGCTAGGGCGACAACAGCCGAGGGCGAGTCTTCCGGCCCCTTCAAGACCATTGTGCATCCGCTCGCCACGGCCGCGACGACCTTGCGCAGCGCCTGGCTGAACGGAAAATTCCATGGCGTGAATGCAGCGCAGACCCCGACCGGCTCGCGCACGACATACTGATGAACTCTAGGGTCCCGCGGCGGAATGATCCGGCCATAGATGCGGCGTGCTTCTTCAGCCGCCCAATCTGCATGATCGGCAGCAAAACGAACTTCGGCGCGGGCATCTGCGAACGGCTTGCCCTGATCGCGCGTGAGGCTCCATCCGATCGTATCGGCATCGCGACGCGCCAGGTCGGCAAAACGCCGCAGGATCAGCGAGCGATCGAGTGGAGAACTGTCCTTCCATGCGAGGAAAGCATGATGGGCGCATTCCACGGCCCGTTCGATCTCCGCGCTTCCAGCAAAAGGCAGCCGCGAAAAGGCCTCTCCAGTCGCAGGATCGATGACGTCGCCGTGTAGCGGCGCGTCGTAGATCCACTCACCTCCGATCAGCATGCCCAAGCGTTCGTACGAGCGGTCGCTGGCTGTATTCGTCACGATCATTGTGCTGGCTGTCCCTTTGCGTTCACAACATCGCTCTCGCGGCGTTTCGCTAATGTCATCAGGGTCAGGTCATCAGTCAAATTTCTATTATTGCCGAATGCATGAATTCAAGTAATGTCGAATCCATGAACTATCGTCAGATTGAGATCTTTTCCGCCATCATGGATCGAGCTTCGGTGACCGAGGCCGCGCATCATCTCGGCCTGTCCCAGTCCGCGGTCAGCAAATCGCTGAAGACGTTGGAAGATCACCTCGGGTTGAAGTTGTTCAACCGCACGACGCGCGGTCTCCACGCGACCGATGAGGCGCGAGGACTCCACGCCGAGGCCCGTCGCTTGCTCAATGGCTTTGAAAGCCTGAGCCAGTACGCAAAAAAGCTCCATCGACTCGAGCATGCTCGCCTTGTCGTCGGTGTCATGCCGGCGATGTCGGCCGGCTGGCTCGCGCGTGTCGTGACGAGTTTCTCGGAAGCCTATCCCGAGGTCTCGGTCGTGCTGACGGCTCTTGGTTCGGCGAACATCGTCAAGCGGGTCGCTCAGGGCGAGCTTGATATCGGGGTCGGCCAGGTGCGGGAGGAAGATCCTGCGGTCGTGAAGCGGAAATTGTCGGAGCTGCAGCTCGTCTGTGTCGTCCCGTTGGGGCACCGGCTCGCTGGCAACGAGGTCATCGGGCCCAGCGATCTCGAGAACGAGTCGATCGTGCTCTTGTCCGCCCAGGATGAATTCCGACGCATGCTGGACGGAAGGGTGTTGAGCAAGGGGATCAACCTTCACTCCCGCATCGAGGCGACACAAAGCAACATGATCTGCGCCCTCGTGGAGGCAGGGCGGCGCATTGGCGTCGTCGACAGCGAAACCGCGAGCTCGGGAAAATGGCCGTCGACCGTGACGATCCCCTTCAGGCCGGTCATCAAGACGCCGATCTATATCGCTTTGAACAACCGCAACCCGCAGAGCTTGGCAACGAAGAGATTCTGCGAGCACATCTTCAAGTTCAGGCCCAAACAGCTTCCCGAATAACGCCAGCGCATCTCCGAGCTCAGGCGGCTTGCCGAAGTTCCCCGAAGCGGTCGATCCGCAAAGGCGCGAGATCCACGGGTGACTGCCCCGTAGCCATCAGTTCGGCCATGATCTCGCCTGTGCCAGGGCCAAGCTGGAAGCCGTGCGCGGAAAACCCAAAGGCATAATATAGGCCGGGATGCCGTTTCGACGCGCCGACGACCGGAATTTCATCGGCCATCCGCCCCTCGAGCCCTGCCCAGGCTCTGACGATCGATGCCTCGGCCATGATAGGGAACAGCGACGTGACGGTCCGGGCCGAGAGCCGCAACGGGGCGAAGGTTGCCTCGGCCCGATTCGTCTCGGGATCCGGCAAGCCCGGGCGCCCGCCGCCGATTACGACCGTTCCGTTCGGCATCTGCTTGAAAGAGAGCGGCACGCCAGCGGCGCCGACGACAGCGTGGCAGAAGGGGCGCAGCCTCGTAGTCACCATCATCATCGGCGCATAGTCGCTCATGGGTACTGCCTCGCCGAGCGACTCCGCAAACGCGCCAGCCCATAGTCCGGCGGCCACTAGGACTTTCGGAGCCCGGAAGATACCTTGAGCCGTCTTGACCTCCCAGATGCCCACGCCATCGCGGCTCACGGACTCCGCGCGCAATCCTTCGTAGAAGCGGACCCCCAGCGACCGGGCCTTCCTGTGGATCGCAAAGGTGGTCTGGTACGGTTGCGCGAAACCGTCATGCAAACTGCCGATCGCGCCGACGATCCGATCGGTCACGCCAGGAATATGGGCAAGCAAATCTGCGGGCGTCAGCATCGTCTCGTGATCGTACCCCAGCGCCTGGAGCTCGGCGACGCGCCTGCGCATCTGCTCGAGCTGCTCCTCGCGCAGAGCGAGCTTGATCTGGGGCGAAACCTGAAAGCCGCAGTCGTCATCCACCAACTCCGCGATGCGATACCAGATTTCCATCGACCTGACCGAGATCGGCAACTCGGCGAGATGGCGCCCCAGGCGGCGGACGCCGCCGGCGTTCACGCCCGAAGCATGACGCGCGACACTGTCCTTTTCGATCACCGTAACCGACATGCCGCGCAGAGCTGAAAAGAGCGCCGCCGAGCAGCCGTGGATTCCGGCGCCGATGATGATCAGATCGGAGCTGAAGCCAGTTCCCGAGAGTGTGCTCATGGCTCGCGCGCCTCGATTTCGAACGCCATCTCGGGATACTCGGCCAGTTCGGTCAGAAGGAGCGGCTTGAGAGGAGGCCGGATCCGGTAGTAGTCGGTCTTCGCGGGTTCCTCGTTGCGGGCCGCGGCGATGATCGACGAGACCGCGACGCCGCACATACGGCCCTGGCATGGCCCCATCCCGGTCCGGATCAGGGATTTGACCTGGTTGGGCCCTGGCGCTCCACTCGCGACGCGGGCGCGGATCGCCCCGGCGGTCACCTCCTCGCAGCGGCAGACGATCGTTTCGTCCGCTGGCGCCAGGACCTCCCGTGCCGGCGCGTAAAACGCTTCGAGGAAAGGGCGTATGGCCATGTCGCGCGAGAGAGCGGCGCGGGCGGCGCGAAGCTCTGCCGGGTTCCCTTTGCCGGCGAGCTCCGCCAGCCGTAGCCCGACGATCGCCCCTTGCAGGGCGGCCGCGCGCGCGCCGCCGATCCCGCCGGCGTCTCCGGCGATGTAAAGGCCGGGCTCGCTGCTCTCGAAATTCTCGTCGAGGACAGGACGGAACGCCTGCTGGCGGTGATCCCATAGATGCTCGCAGCGCAGAAGGCGGCCGATCTGCTGGTTGGGGATAACACCTTGATGCAGCGCCACCGCGCCTGTCGCGATCCGCCGCCGCCGTCCGCCGGCTTTGAACGAAATCGCCTCGACGGCGGTGTCTCCCTCGATCCGGATGTCGCGAACATGGCGGTGAACAGGCACGCCCGAGGCGCGAACCGCTGCAAGCATGTCCCAGCCCTTGGAGAGGTACCCTTTGGACCGTAATGCTTGCGGCAGATGTCGCAGCGCAGACAGCATCTGGCCGGGTGGAACGGTATCGAGGATGGCGAGGGGCGGAGCGCCGGCAGCGACGAGTTGCGCTGCAACCAGCCACAGGAGCGGACCGGCGCCGGCGAGCACGACGGCGTCCGGCACCATGCCTGCGCCCTTGATGAGGATTTGCAGGGCGCCGACGGTCGTCACCCCCGGGAGCGTCCAGCCGGGCACCGGACTGGGGCGCTCAAGAGCACCGGAGGCGGCCACAACGGCGCGGGCGCGCAGAGATTGCGCTCTCCCAGCTTGAGAATAGTCGAGCAGCTTGTCGGTGGCGACGTTCCAAACCGTCGCGCCGCTGATCAGGCTCGCCCCGGACTGGCGAAACGCGGCAATGAGATCGAGACCCTTCTCATAGTCGGGCCCGAGAATAAGCCGCCGCGCGGCGCTCGCGGCCTCGACACCTCGATAGATCTGGCCCCCTGGAGCCGCCTGCTCGTCCAGCACGACGACGCGCAGGCCTGCCTGCGCAGCCCGCGTCGCGGCGGCCAGTCCGGCGGGTCCTGCACCGATCACCGCGACATCGACGTCGCGGACCATCAACACAGCTCCGTCGCGGCAAACGGCGTGCGATGCACATCCATTCCCGGCTCCACCGTCGTCATGCAGGCCTGGCGATTGTGGACCCCGTCGATCCGGACCAGGCAGTCGAAGCATGCGCCCATCAGACAGTAGGGACCGCGCGGCGCGCCCGTCACGACGCTGGCGCGCAGATCGCCAAATCCCGCAGCCATCAGGGCTGCCGCGACGCTGTCACCGTACCGCGCCTCGACCTTGCGTCCTTCGAAGGTGAAGGCGAGGCGCGCTTGCGTGTCCTCGATCCGTCTCAGCATCGGCTCTCGATCCTTTGGTCATGCTCGGTAGGTCATGGCGGCGGGCGCGAACCTCGCCGCCTTCGGCTCTACGCCTCCAGGAGGAAGTGGCAGGCGGCAAGACGGGCGGCGTTGCCATCGGGACAACGCTCTTCCGGCCTTGTCTCGATGCAGCGGCGCGGCAGGAGCCGACCGTCCGACTCGATGACCTGTTCGGGAGCAAGGCTGGCGGCAACGACACGGGCCTGCGGGCAACGGGTGTGAAAAGCGCATCCGGTAGGAGGCGACAGCGGACTGGGAATGCCGCCGTCCAGAGGCTGAACCGTGCGGCGCCTTTCCGCCATCGGGTCATCCTCTGCGACCACCGCAAGCAGGCTGGCGGTGTAAGGATGGGCGGGAGCGGCAATGACCTCGTGCGCCGGCCCCTGTTCGACGAAGCGGCCGAGATACATCACGCCGACCAGATCGGCCATGTGTCCGACCAGGGACAGGTCGTGGGTGATCAGAACATAGGTCAGTCCCAGGCGCTCCTGCAGCGCGATCAGGAGGTTGATGATCTGCGCCTGGACAGACACGTCCAGCGCGCTCACCGGCTCGTCGAGGACGAGCACCTCCGGTTCACAAATGATCGCCCGCGCGATCGCCACGCGCTGCCGCTGCCCGCCGGACAGCTCGGTGGCATATCGGTCGAGGTGAGCAGCGGAGAGACCAACTTGCTGGACAACGGCGCGAATGCGCGTCTCGTATTCCGCGGGAGCGCAGAACCGATGGACCACGAGCGCTTCGCGCAGAACCTCCCGCACGGACAGGCGCGGATCGATGGCCGCGCGAGGGTCCTGCAGGACCATCTGCACGCGGCGCCGCAGGGCGCGCAATTCGATCGCGTTCAGCTCACCGAGCGAAATGCCGTCGATCCGTATGGTCCCCGCCGTCTGTCGATTGAGGCCGACCAGCGTGCGAGCAAGCGAGGTCTTGCCGGAGCCGGACTCCCCAACGATGGCGAAGCAGGATCCTTTCGGATTGCGGAAGGAGACATCTTGGACCGCACGAACCAATCTTCGCTGGCCCAGGCCGAAGAACCCGCCGCCGATCGTGAAACTCACGCTGACATCATCGACAACGAGAACGGCATCCTCCCCCGTCGACGCGCGAGCAGCTTGCGTGGCCTGAGAGCGGCTCATACCGGCTCCTCCGCGCGGTGACATGCGGCGGCGCTGCCCGCGAGTTGACGCAGTCCGGGATCGTCGGTCATACAGCGCTCGAATCCAGCGCGCCGCTCGCAACGAGGGGCAAAGCTGCAACCTGCGGGAATGGCGCCGACCAGGGGCGGTTCTCCAGCGATGGCCGGCAAATAGCGGCTCCCCGACGTGTTGCGCAGCCTGGGACTCGAAAGCCGGAGCGCGCGAGTATACGGATGACGCGGATTCCCCAGAACCTCCTCGACCGGGCCTGTCTCGACGATCCGGCCGGCATACATCACCGCGACATCGTCGGCGTAACGCGCGACGAGGCCGAGATCATGGGTGACGAGCAGCATCGCCATGCCGCGCCGATGCTGCATCTCGCGCAGCAACGTCAGGATCTGCTGCTGGATCGTGACGTCGAGCGCGCTGGTCGGCTCGTCGGCGAGCAGGATGCGCGGCGACTGCGCCAGCGCGATGGCGATCACGATGCGCTGCTTCATCCCGCCCGAGAATTGATGCGGATAGGCGTCGAGCCGCTGCTGCGGATCGGAGATCTGGACATCGGTCAGTAACTGGATCGCGAGGCGTTGCGCTTCGGCGCGGGGGACGCTCGTACCGGCGTTGATCGCCTCGATGAGCTGCTCACCGATCGTCATGACCGGATTCAATGCAGAGGCGGCGTCCTGAAAGACGATTCCGATGTCGCGGCGACGCAGGTCGCGAATGGCTGCATCGGACAGGCGGGCGAGATCTCGGTCGCCGATGAAGATCCGACCGTCGGTGACGCCGGCTCGACCCTGCGGCAGCAATGTCGCCAGAGCTCGCAGAAGGGTGCTCTTGCCGGAGCCGGACTCGCCGACTACCGCCAAGGTGCGGCCCGGCCGCATGGTGAGATCGACCCCGCGCACTGCGGCGATGGCCCCCTTCTCACCGAAATAGGACACCTCCAGCCTGCTCGCGGTCAGCGCTGCTCCCCCTGCCGGTCCTGGCACCGCTATGGCCAAATCGTCGATCGCTCGACGCGGTAGATCCGGGCGGCGCGGTCGCCGCGCCGTTTTCGCAGCGATGGGATCGTAGATGGTCCGGAGAGCTTCCCCCAGGAGATTGAAGCCCAGCGCGGAGCAGGCGAGGAAGAGGCCAGGGAACGTGGCGAGGAAAGCGTGGGTGCGAATGTAGGCGCGGCTTTCGCCCAGCATGGTGCCCCATTCCGGAGCCGGCGGTTGGACGCCAACACCGAGAAAGCCGAGGCCGGAAGCCGAAAGCAGGGTCGATGCGAACAAAAGGCTCGCCAGCGTCACCAAAATTCCAGCCATATTCGGCAGAACATGCCGGAGCACCACACGGGATGGTGCGCACCCCAGCGCCATCGCGCCATCGACGAAAGGCTCCGCGATCGTGCTCAACGCGACGGCGCGGGTCGTGCGGACGAAAACCGGGATCGCGACGATGCCGACCGCGATGACCACGTTCTGCGTACTCGGCCCGAGGATCGCCACGATCGCCAGCGCCAGCACGATGTCGGGAAAGCTGAGCATCACATCGACGCCCCGCATGATGGCGGCATCGAAGGGGCCACGGCGCCAGGCGGCGGCGAGGCCGAGCGGCACGCCGACCGCGAAGGCGAGCGCGACGCCGCCGATCCCGATCCCCAGGGAGACTGGCGCGGCTGCCAGGATGCGGCTGAAGATGTCCCGGCCCAACTGATCGGTGCCGAACCAGTGCGCTGAGGAAGGAAACCTCAGGGTTGCAGCGAAATCCTGTTTCAGCGGGTCGTGCGGCGCCAGTATCGGCCCGAAGATCACCAGCAGAAGGTAAAAAGTGACGATCACGGTGCCGATCGCGCCCTTAGGCTGGCGCATCAGTCGGAACAGCACGCCCGGACGCGACGCCCGGCGCGGCAGCCCTTCTCGACCGTGTATCGGTTCGGACAAGACATTCATGACGCCGCACCGCGGGTGCGCGGATCGAGCCATTGGGTCAGCAGGTCGGTAAGCAGATTGATCGCGATGAAGAACGTCGCGAACATCAGGACGGTGTACTGGACGACCGGATAGTCGGAGCTGCTTACGCCCTGGACCAGAAGGCGGCCGAGCCCGGGCAGGCCGAAGACGTTCTCGGTCACCACCGATCCGCCAAGCATGGAGCCGAACTGCACGCCGGCCACGCTCACGGCCGCGACCAAGGAGTTCGGCAGCGCGTGCCGGAAAATGACCCGCATCTCGCTGAGCCCCTTCGAGCGGGCCGTGTCCAGGTAGTCCTTTCCCATGACCTCAAGGAGATTTGCCGTGACCAAGCGGCTGAATAGGGCTGCGGGACGCGTCGAGAGAACGAGAATTGGAAGGACGAAGTGAAGCGGCGTGCTCGCCCCAGCCGCAGGAAACCAGCCGAGATTGATCGCAAACAGCCAAATCCCAAGAAGGCCGAGCCAGTAGATCGGCATCGAGATCCCCGCCAGGCTCAGGACCGTTACCAGCGCATCGACGAAGCCGCCTTGCCACAACGCACAGCATACCCCTGAGATCGTCCCCAGCAGCAGCCCAACTGCGAGGGCGCCAAAGGCCAGCGCGAGCGTCTTGGGGAGGCGCTCGGCGATTTCGACCGTGACCGGGCGCCCGGTCTTGAACGACTTCGCGACGGACGGATCGACGACGCCTCGCAGGAAACGCCAATAGCGCGAGGGAGCCGGTTCGTTCAGGCCCAAATGCTCTGTCAGGGCCGCGATCTCTTCATTCGAGGCGTTCGGCCCGGCCAATTGAGCGGCGGGATCGCCCGGGATCAGGTTCACGAAGAAGAAGACGAGAACGGAGACGACGAAGAGTGTCGGCGCCGCCTCGGCAAGCCGTTTGAGGACGAACATCTGGTGGTGCCCTTTCGCGAGAGTCCGTCTCAGCGTTTGACGCTGACCTCGTCGAAGATCATCACCTCGTCCATGCGGGCCTGAAATCCGCTGACCGCCTTGGAGACGCCGAGCACCTGGTTCTGGTACCAGAGGAAGACGAAGGGCTGATCGTTCCAGAGGATCGTCTGGATCTCGCCATAGATCCCAGCCTGCTCCTTGGGATCGGCGGTGGCGCGCCCTTTGGTCAGGAGCGTGTCGATGCGCGGATCGCTGTAGCCCGTGCGGTTCGTGCTGACGCCCGTGTAGAACAGCCGGTAGAGCGTGTAGTCGATGCCGGCGGTTCCCCGCCCAACTAAGGCCAGATTGTCCTTTCTCTGCTCCGGCGGCAGGCCGATGATCTTGAGCCAGCTGCCGCGATCGATGACGTCGGCTTTCACGTTGATGCCTAGTGATTGCCATTGTCCCTGGAGGGCCTGGCAGATCTGCGCGTCCTTGATGTAGCGACCGGTCGGGCAGGTGATCGTGAGCGACAACTGGCCGGGCTTGTAGCCGGCTTCCGCGAGCAGGGCCTTGGCCTTTTGCGGGTCGTAGGGCAACTGCGGGAAGGTCTGCCGCAGCGCATCCTGCGTTCCGGGCCCGACAAATCCGACCGAGGGGGTTCCAAGTCCTCCAAGAACTCCCTTCGTAATCCCGTCCCGATCGATCGAGAGATTGAGGGCTTCGCGAACGCGCTTGTCGAGCAGCGGACCGCGCAGGACGGCCTCGGCGTTGATCGAGAACATGCCGGGCATGACGACCGCCGACGCATTGCGCATCGCATTGATCGCGGGGATCGATTCAGGCGGAACGCGTTCGACGATATCGACGTCCCCCGTCTCCATCAGCGCCATGCGTGAGCCGTCTTCCGGCGCCGTCACGAACTCGATCTTCGCCAATTTGGCAGGCCTGGGCCCGTTGTAGTTGGGGTTGGGAACCAGCGTGAAGCGCTCGCCGCCGATATAGTCCTTGACGACATAGGGTCCGCTGCCGGCGGGACGGCGGTTGAATTCGGCCCCGAGCGTCTTGGCCGCAGCCACATCGACGATCGAGCCCGCGGTAGCGGCGAGTAGAACCAGCGCATGGCCGTTCGGCTCGGACAGATGGAATTCGACGGTGTCTTCCCCGACCGCCTTCACCTCGCCGAGCACCTTGTAGAGCCCGAGATAGATCGATCCGCTGGCCGGATCGAGAAGCCGCTTGAAAGACGCGGCGACGGCCGCCGCGTTCAACGGTGCGCCGCTGGCGAAGCGCCGGCCCGTGACCATCTTTACCGTCAGAATCCGGCCGTCGGCCGAATAGGCATAGTCTGTCGCGAGATCTTTTTCGACATTGTTCTTGGCGTCGAGTTTGAACAGACCGTCGAACAGGAGCAGATCGACGGTTGTGCTGATCGGCAGATAGCCTGACATCGGATCGAGCGTGTCCGGATCTGTACTGATCCCGACGCGGAGCGTTTCCACGGGCGCGGCTACGGCTGCGATGGGCGCAGCACCGATCAGGGTCGCGAGCAACATCGAACGCCAAATGCATGTATTGGAAATCATGTTGGATACCCCTCGTTCTGAGGCAGCGCATCGAGGCGCGTGCTAGGCAAGAATGGAGGTGCTCCGAGCCTGAAATCAAATTCCTATATGACCTTAATAGATGAATTGAATTCATCCCCTGCATCGCCGGGACGGGTACTGATTTGGGGGCAGCTGTCGGACATGGCGTCGCAAATACACGCTCATGCCCTGCTTCATCGCGTCCTCGGCGAGGCGGAGTTCCTCGGCCGTTGACCAACGGCGCCGACGCTGCACCGTGGTTATAGTCTCGACCCGTCAGAAAAGGGCCATCATGGGCTTTCAACATGTTAATTAATGGAGAATGTTTATACGTTATCGGCTATGCACACCGCTCCTACAAAAGGCGTCTCAAACTATTGAATAAATGGAATCTTGGAATTTCACTTATTAAGTGACTTAAATTCTATTTTTATGTCAATTAATAATCTATCATTTCATTAAAGCTGCTAATTAAATAATCAAGTTCGCGTTCAACATCCAGTGATTTCGAATTTGAGTTTATAAGGTATGCCCTAACAACCGATTTGGGAGGTACAGGAAATTTTAATTTGAAGCTTGAACGGAATGCACTTAAATAATCACAGCCGAGCACAACTATATTCCGAAGATGACTGGCTATTACTTTAGCGTCTTGGCATGCCGCCTCTGCCAACGTTTTTCGGAAGCCTTCGTTATCTGACGAGAGCGCCTCCAGAAAGTAAGGACGCACGGTGGGCCCGAATATGCGCTCAAGAAAGTCCACCGCGGTTGGCTGCTGGACACGCAAGAATAGTGGCGTCAAATACATATCCCCATCAACGACGATGTCGTCGAAATCCGCCTCAATTTCAAACACGGTGGGAAGGATATATCGGAGGTCATCCCGGACCGCCTTAAGCGATTCCGCGCTCTCCCGATCACCGTAGACAGTCATCCAGCGCGTGCCATTGTTGTAAACGGGGCGCTTTTGAGCCAACTGCCCTGGCGCGACTTGAACGAATTCAGCCATCGAATGCGCATGACGCGACCAGTCTGTGAAATTCTTCATCGACCGCGTCGAGAAACCGTACATTGCGACGCGCTCCACAAACCGTTCAATGTCCGGAACGGAAATTGGAAAACTCGCGTAAAGGATTATTGGTCTTGCCATCGCCAAAGCAGCCTTATATATTTCGTCATTTACAGGGGATTTTTGGCTAGATATTCTTCAAGTTCCATCTGAATTATAGTCTCCTGGCGTTCGTATAGAGGGGTGCGATCTCCTGGAGGAAGCATGAACGCATTAGTTATGCGCGACGGATCTACGGGCAATTTGATTTTGAATGCCGACAAATATAAACTTCCATCGTGATTCAGTATTTTATTATTATAGAGATGTCCGGCCACAACATCTTGATCCCGGCTGGCGAGGTGCGCGATCTGCTCAGGTGACTGGTTCCCGTCCCGTAACATGGACAGATAGGGCAGAATCGCTTGACCGTAGACATCGGCCAGCCACTCAGGATCCCGAGAGCGGTTCGCGGTCGCAAGGGCCTCGATCAGATTCATCCTAGCGTGAACGGCGACGTTACCCCAATCGATCTGCATCTCGAAAATGGTCGGCTGAATGTAGCGATAATCGTCATGGATCGTTACGAGGGAGGCGGCGCTTTCACTGTCACCATATGCCGTCATAGCGAAGACGACGGCCTCAGAGGCGGGCATCGACTCGTCGAAGTATTGCTGCTCTGGGACACGTCCCAGCCACGCTCCGTGCAACGACACGGTCGCTTTTGAGAAGCCCTCCTTCGCGACACGCGAGACGAACTGCTCGACACGCGGGATCTGAAGTGGAATGCTGGCATACAGCGTCAGTGCGTTGACCATGGCTCAATCCATCTCTTGGCTAGGCTGGATCATCGAGGTTCGGGGAACGCTTGGCGGCTCGGCGCAGACGAGCCTTTGCGGCACGTTCGTCCCAGGCACGAAGCGACCAGAGCGAGTCTATCGTCATGAGCTTGCGGCGTTCCCAGGCGCCGGGAACATACTGTAGGATACGATAGGAGCCGTAAGGCTGCCATTCGACGTACAAAACGAGCTTCTGGCGGTAGCGGATGGCAAGTTCGCCGCCGAGGTCTTTCGACGAGGGAAAATATCCCCCGCGATCGGGCTTATTGGTTTTTTCAGCTTCCGATAGCTGCTTGTAACTCGCGACTACGATAGAGAACTCATCGTATTTTACGGATTTGAGGGTCGTTCCACCGATCATGGTATATTTCCCATTGATCTGAGTGTACGAGTCAGCTTGCTCGGCGAGGTGCTGGACCCACTGCTCCTTTGATGGCTTGAATGACAACATGCAGGCTCTCGTTTGCAGCAAAAGTGAACATAGTTGGTTCACATATTTCATTTGAAATAATATATTACGGCACCGGTCGGCTTCGGTGCAAATTGTATTATATATATGCAAATCTATATCGTTGGCATATCCGAGTAATATCTTATTAGAGCTGCCGGCTATGGGCTTGGATAACGCATATATTCAGATAGCGATTTTCAAACGCCCTTGGCGTCACGCCTTTCCGATATGCTTTCGAGTATCACGCGCGGCATAGCGACAGCCGGACAACCGATCACCTGCCAACCAACTACCAAGGCCCTTGAAGGGTAAAAGTGTTCGACCTGAAACATACCTGTCGGCGGAGCTATTCCGCGGCGCTATCCGCACCAGATGCAGAGATCAAAATGAAACGGCTTCGATCCTTGGTCGCCGCTTTTGCGCGCGTCACGACGATGCCCCGTCGCCCAAGGAGTGGCGTGAGCCTGGTAAGCTCTCCGGAAAGGACCTTTGCATTGATAGGGAACTGCCGGCCGCGCCGCGGCGGCGACTGCCCCTGAAGGGTCTCTAGCAGCTGGGTTGCGGTACCCGACCACTCCGAGCGCCGTCCCATCAACATGATAATGGCACTGCCAACCTCATCGAGATCGAGCACATCCCCACTGGCTTCGGAAATGTTCTCTCGATAGGCCACCATAAAGTCTCCCGGCTTCCAATGAGCCGTCTCGATGGCGGTTCCCCAGACCGCGAAATCGGCCATTCTCGGTAGGTCTTCAACGACAGTAGTGGGGAGACGGCTCAAGCCATGCGCAACGACGTCCAGAAGGCCTGCCATGATGGCCGGCGCATCCTGCTCGAAGCGATGCCAGAACGCAGCCTCGGTGATCCGAGCGGCCGGCGGTATTGGCGCGAGCTCGATGAACACGGCTCGATCGGCCAGGTCAGCACGGCTGATGACATTTACGATGCCGTTGATCAGGATTGGCCGGCGGGCTGACAATACAACCTCCTCGGCGTCCGTGAACAACCGGCGCTTGCCATCTTCCTCTCCCGTCGCAAGGCGCGCCAACCAATCGGAGATCGCGTTGAGAATCACGGAAACGTTGTCGAACGCCAACAGGTGCGAGTGCAGCGCTGCAACATCGAGATCGCTCTTCTTCGATGGGAGAGCACGCCCTGGAGCCGTGCCGCCATCTACAAGCCGGCGAAGGACCTTTGAGACCGTCGACTTAGACGATCCCTGCTGGCCGTAGATCATGAGGACTGGGTAGGGCCCGATGGGCCGCAACGAGGCAGTCAGCCACGCGACAACAAGCAAAAACTGACCATCGGTGAGGTTGAGATGCCGCCGCAGCAGCATGACGTTACCAATGCCCGCTGGCATCGGCAATGGCTTGGATGACCGCCGGAAATGGACTTCTGGCTCGTCAACCACAGAATAGCCGGCGGAAGTGACCGAGATCGCGCGGCCAGCAGCATCCCCAAGATCGATGCAGATGCCATCGTCGATGGGAGCCGTGCGAAGATACATTTCCTTTTGCGGAGCGCCCAGCGCTTTGTCCGCGAGGGCCTGCAGGACCGCGCTGAAATGGCTCTTCCTGAGAAAGCGCTTTTCTTCGCCAAAAAATCTTTGGCGGGCCATTGCCCCAAATTCAGCCGAGCGTAGGTTCATCACCTGCGGCAAACCGTCGACAACGACGGAAGCATAGGACTGACCATCG
Source organism: Bosea sp. PAMC 26642 (assembly GCF_001562255.1). Classification (NCBI taxonomy): domain Bacteria; kingdom Pseudomonadati; phylum Pseudomonadota; class Alphaproteobacteria; order Hyphomicrobiales; family Alloboseaceae; genus Allobosea; species Allobosea sp. PAMC 26642. Next base: position 3,301,968 of record NZ_CP014301.1, read on the forward strand.
GCGCGGAAAAGGGTGACATCATCCTCCAACAGGGCAAGCGCGAACTCCGCATCGCCAACACGCCTCGCTGCTTCCTGCTTTTGTCGGCTCGTCAGCGGATCGTCTGGGATTTGCCGGCCGTCCGACAGTTCCAGCATCATATCGATCGCCCGGCGGGCGGTTGAAGGCGTAGTCCCGCTTGCTCGCTCCTCGGACTTTGAGGCCTTTGATTGATCTGGCTTGTCGGTCGGTTCGTCGCGCTCGGGGGTGGTCAAGTGTCACCTCCTCGGAGTCGTCGTTGGACGGGGCGAGGATAGTGCAGGCACCTCCGAAGACAGGACGCCTGTCGTGCAAGCGTCAAAGCGCTGCCATTGGGCAGCGCAGGTCGCACCAATGGCGGACACGCTGGCATAGCGCTGCTTGACGAGATCAAGCGTATTGCGCCGGCGCGCTGTCTCCTGCGCTAGCCTAATCGTTTCCGCCGAGAGATCCTGTTCCACGCTGCCAAGTGAGGCGCGGTTGGCATCGCGTTCCTGCTTGAGCCGGATGATCCCCTTCAACTCCGCGGCGTCGCCAAAAAGCAGCTGCTGGCGTAGCGCAACCGGCAAGCTCGACAACGCCTGCAGGGCGTGGGCCAAGCCGGAATGCGGATTGGATGTTTCGGCGGCGAAGGTGACGAGCCAATCCAGGCGAGTCAGTCGCTCCGCCGTGGGAAGATCGCCGAGCAACCGGACGATATCCGCCAGGGCCTCAGCCCGATCACCGCGAACGAGAGGCGGCGTTTTGAAGCTGAGCCGACCTATCCAGGACAGGGTGTCCGGCGGCAGCGGCTCGCCCACGACATCCCTCACAAATTTGACCGCGCGGTCACCAACCGAAATTCGCGCCATCAAGTCATTGGGGGCTAGTCGATCCGCGTCGGGCAAATGTGCCCGCACTACGGCAGCAAGCCTCGCATCTACGCTGCTGACCAACGTAACCCCTGTAGACGGGAGCGCGGCAATACCTGCCAAGGTTATCGCCGCCCCGATCAAAGCCTGAGGCAACCCCATCGCCCAGAGCTTGATCATGAGGCGCTCAACGACGGTGCGCTGCGCGTCCTCAGGAACGAAAATACGCTTCCAGAGCGGGACGCTAGCCTCGAGTTCCCGGATGCGCCGGTCCAGCTCATCTTTGCTCATTTCAAGGCCCCTCGGAGGCCGCTTGAAGGGCGGTGTTGAAGGACGAAGACTGCTTGCGCAACCAGCTCGCGATAAACAGCTGAACGGGGCGGTCGAAGATGCCAATCGCGTCCTGGCGATCCTCGGCGTCTTTGATTTTGGAGAAGCGACCAAAGGCTATGTCAGCGAAGGACAGGCCATAACCCACCGCCTCATCCGACCAGCGAGCGCCGGCATCCTGCATGTCGATTTCGATCACGCCCTTGGCCAGCATCTCGGCGCGAGCCTTCTTCGCGATCCAGCCGGCGAACATAGCAAGGGTACGGCCTTGGCTGAGGTTTCGGACAGCAACGACACCGATGTTGCTAGTCTTGACGCGGCTGACGAAGCGATAGGCATTATTTTGAACGAAGGTAGAAAGCGTTAGCGGTCTGATGACAACGAGCCGGATGCCCATTGAAGCCAGATAATCGCCATACTCGGGCAGAAACGCTCGAATAGCGGTTTCATCCCGCGCGCCGCAGTCGATCACCGCGTGGTCAAATTCGCCCGACGCGACACGCTCGCCTATGTATTCGAGCTGACCCGTCCACTGGACCTCACTTAGATCGATAAATTCGGAAGCTCCGACCATTTTCTGAGTTCTGTTGGCGCTGTCAGTCTCCCCGACTAGGATCTTTTTCGAAGGATCCTCTCCGTTGGACAGCGTGTAGGTGCAGATCTCGGCAATCCTGCTCTTGCCCGTTCCTCCCTTGTTCTCCAGCACGAGTGCGATGATTTTGACGCGAATGTTGCTGCCGGCCTTCTCTAAGATTTGAGAAGTTGATGGCGGTGGCACCATGGTCTTCTGGTCGGGTGTGACGGGTGGCTTGGTAGGAAGCTTTATCGACATCGGATTTCCTTTCGTTGGGTTGACAAGCGCGCCGTTACTTCAGCCGCTCGGGTGCCGCTTCATCCATGGCTCGGTCTAAGGGCTGGTCTGTCGATCGGTGCCCGGTGGATGCCTGCGCGCTAACGCGAACGGATGGCTTAGCGACGGCTGTCGTTCCAGCGTCGCCTGAGGATGAGGTATTAGGCTTGTTTGCCTCGACCGACGGACTTCGAGAATCGTCGAACGAGCCTGACGAAGCTTCGGAACCGTCATCAACGAGCGCTCCAGCCGACGCGACAATCGGCTCGATCCGGTTGTTGACGCGGCGAAAGCCGAGTCGGGCTAAACGCTCGTCGAAGACGCCTTGCTTGATCCGGGACCGATATTGCCGGACCGACTCTCCGCTAAGGTCGGAGAAGCCGGAGGCTGCCCGCAGCATGGCAGCGATGCGTTCGAAAACCGCCTTGCCGCCCTCGCCGCTGCCTTCGGCCGCCGCCAAAATAGCGTCAATCTCGGGCAAGGCTGCCGCCACCACCATCCAGACGTAACCTGGCTTTAAAATTCGAGTGCCGGTCACTGCACGCGCTTCTTCAGCCATCGCCGCACGGATCTCTTCCATGCTGCTTTTCGTCACTGCACCGCTCGCATCTAAGTCGGACATAAGTCTCTCCTGGACGTATAGTTACATGTATCGATACTCGCCGTGTAGTTGTATTTATCGTATCTCATTTATATCGCGATAATTCATGATACGTGACGGTTAATTGATATGATATGACCTTGATATTAACGCGGATAAATCTAATACAACTGGAAATTAGAGATCTATAGAGTCTATAATGCGCAAGTGTGGGCGAAGTTTACGGCGCGTTGCTTGAACTTCGCACTTGCAAGGGGCTTCCGCCCCGTTGACCCCGAAACCGCTCGAGCGGTTGCGCCCTGCGGGGCGCCGGCTCCGCCGACCAAGGAGAGTTCCAATGACGACAGAAGGAAACCGCTTCCCCCATAGCCTGGCGTTCAGGCTCGATGGGGCGACCTTCGAGAAGCTCTGCGACGCCGCCAGCGCGCGAGGCGTGAAGCCCGCCGCGCTGGTGCGCGAATACGTCATCGATCTGCTCGGGAGCGCGATGAAGGCGCCTCGATATCGCAGGATCCCGCACGCCGAGTTGCTGCGCGAGGCGCTGGTCGAGTTGCGGCGCCAGGGCTCGAATCTCAACCAGCTCGCCAAGGCAGCTAACATGAGCGACGACACGATGATCGCGACTGACGTTGCGGTCATCAGGAGCCAGCTCGACGCACTTTCCAGCCTCGTCCTGGATGCGCTGGGTGTGGAGACCACCGTCTGATGATGGTCTTCACCGACGTCAGGTCGATCGGCAATCTCGCAGAGCACCTGGGAAAGGTTGGCCGCGGGAGTAACCAGCTCGTGGTCATCCGCCAGGATGAACTGCGCGGCGTTCCCAGTGATATCAGCCTGGCACTCAGGCTCATGGCTGGCGTTTCGCGGGCCTCGCCGCGGGTGAAGTACGATTTCTGGCACGTCAAGATCAGCCCGAACCATGATCTGACAGATGCCGAGCTGAAGCGCGTCCTTGAGGTTTACGAGGCTGAATATGGTATCAGCGGGGCTGTTTTCCGCCACGTCGTCGAGCACCGAAAAGGGCGAAGGCCGCCGCATTTTCATATTAATTACAGTGCTGTAGATCCTTCGACCGGCCGGGCCCTGCGCAATACCCGTTCGAAGGAGCGAGACGAACTGATCGCCCGTAAACTGGAGGTCGAGTTCGGTGAGGCTCTCGTGCCCAGCATTCGCGTCGAGCGCGTTGCGCAGCTGTTGCGGGAGCGTGAGGAGATCGAGCTGGCCGAAGTGGTCGCGCGTGGCCCTAAGGCCGAACGCGGCATGCGCCACCCCTAGCCGGCCGTACAGGAGGCTGCGCGCCGTGACGTGACACTGATTGAGATCGACGAGCGCTTGCTTGCGCTCTGGCGAAGCAGCGGCAGCGATTTGAGGCGCTTTGCAGCGGCATGCCCCGAGGCCGGGTTTGGAATTGCCATGGGCCACAAATCCGTGACGCTTTTTCACCTCGAGAGTGGTCTGCCCACCTCGCTCGTTCGGCATGTCAACCTTGTCTCCAAGGCTCATGGTGAGGGGGCCCGGCTGCTCGAGCGCGATGTCCGCGAAGTGCTGGGACGGCTTCCGACTCTGAAAGAACTCCAAGGCACCTACGCCCGAAGCTCCGTTCAGCGCGCTGGCCAGGCCGTCGAGTTTGAATTCGATCGGTTTATCGGGGAATGCGAGGCCGACGGCGACACCATCGTGGACGCGAAAGCAAAGGCTGCTAAAGCTCGCCTTGCCAACCGCCTGTCTGACCAGGAGGGCCTCGAACTCCGAAATCGGCAGGCCGCTATTCGCGATCGCTTTCGCCAGCGCGATCGGATTCGGAAAGCGCGCGTCAATCGCGCGTTTTTGGCCGCTCGGATATTCGCCACCCCCCAGATGAAAAAACTCGTGTTCTTTCTCGCGGCCGGCGCTGCTGTGCTGACAGGCGCTGGGGTTGTCACAGCGTTGATCGGCGCAGGAATGGTTGTTGCTGCTCTGCCCGATCGTCGCGATGCGCAAAGGGTGAGACAGGCGGCTAACGCCGAGCGGAATTCGGATCAGGCCCTTCTGGTGGAGGAAGTCAGGAATGCGGGCAGGGCATTCTTCGCCAGGCGCGCGGCCTTCATCCGTAAAAGCCAGGAGGAGGCTCGACGCGCCCAGAAGATGCGCATACAGATGATCAACAGTCGGAGGCGGCGAGGTACGGCCGCTGACTCCACTGTTGCTACGACACGGGTCCGTGCCGTGCGGAAACCCACTCGCAATCGGAATGGTCCCGAGCGATAAGGTCTCTTCTAAGGCGGGGCGAGCATATAGGATTTGCATCTGTGGCGTATCTCTGAGGTATCCACCCCATAGATGCCGGCTGGTCCGCTAAGCCGTCTCGCTGTTCCCAGATTATTTCCAATTAAGGCAGAGGTCTCGACCGAAGTCGGGCGGCAACTGTCGCAGTCGTGTCGCTTCCGCCGAAAACACGCCACAAACGATATCGCCGTCGCGTGCGAGATGCGCCATAAACTGACTCTGGCCGCCTGCCGCAAAGCGGACATCCAAAGACAGGTCATATTAAAGACAGGTCATATTGGCGCGGACAATTCCTGGCGCAGCTAAAACGCGCCGCAAGCAGTTGCAGTGCGATTGCCGGAGACGTTCGGCCGCTCGCCAGCCCTACCAAGATAGCATCTCAACCAGTCCGCCTGAACGATACTCAAATCCGATCCCGCGCCGTCACAGGACGTTCGCGCTGATTCGTAGGCGTTCGTGCGCCAGCATGCCAGTGATCCAGTTGACGAAGGCGATGATGTCGGGATTGGTTCGATCTTCTCGGCGATAAAGCAGGCGATGTGCAATCGCGGAAATCCCAAGCGGCCCGAACGGCATAGCCAGCGTGCCGCGACGCAGGTGGTCGCGCGCCTGCAAGGTCGATTCAAGCGCGAGGCCGAGCCCGTCCGCCGCGACCGCCAGCGCGAGATGGGCGCGGTCGAACTGCAGGCCGCGCGGGTTGAGCGGCACCAGCGGCGCGTGCCTGGCCGACCACTGGTCCCATGGCACCACGCAGCGCAGCGAATGGATCAGCGGCACGCGGGCGATGTCGGCGGGGTTCGTCAGGCGGTGCTCGGCGATGAAGCTCGCGGACGCCATCGGCACGATCAGTTCCTCGGCCAGCGGCACCGCCTCGCAGGATTCCGGCACCGGGCGCGCATACTGGATATCGACGAGGATGCCGTCCTGGCCGAGCCGCGCCGGCTCATGGCTGGCGTAGAGCGCGATGTCGATCGCCGAATGCTCGCGCAGAAATTGCCCGAGCCGCGGCACCAGCCACAATGTCGCGAAACTGGGCGAGCAGTGGATCGGCAGGCGACGCACGCCTGCCCCCGATGCGACGCGGCTGGTGGCGGTCACGAGCCTGGCAAAGCTCTCCCCGATCGAGGCACTGTAGGTCAGCGCTTCCTCGGTCGGCACGACGCTGCGCTTGACGCGCAGGAAGAGCTGGCGGCCGAGCATGCCTTCGAGCGCGCGCATCTGATGGCTGATCGCAGACGGCGTCAGACTCAAGAGCTTGGCCGCGCCGGCGAAACTGCCGGCCTCCATTACGGCACGGAAGGTCGAGAGCCACTGCAGGGGCGGCAGTCCACCGATCATCAGCGAATGCTGCTCATCAATACCGGCATCCTTATTCGTTATTGCTCGACTATTAGCCTATGCTAGCACTTGCCAATGAGGAATGCAGCTCATCAAAAGAAGCTGCTGACGACTGGGAGAAGACGTCGCCCGCGACAGGCGGGGGGCGGAGATCGGCGGGAAGACGTTAGTCCGCCCGTCAGTCGCAACCGGCCGCCATGGCGGCGCGGCGCAAGCTTTTCCGTATGTCGGTTTCTCGCTCGATGAGGCTGGCCCGATCCCCGATCGGCCAAGGCGGAAGGCTGAGACGACATGAACCTGCATCGCATGCTGCTTGAACGGAAGGCTGCCGGGAAGCCGGTCACGGTTGCCATCATCGGCGCCGGAAAGTTCGGAACGATGTTCCTCTCGCAGGCCCGCAACACCGACGGCATGCATATCGTCGGCGTCGCCGATCTCAACACCAACAGGGCCCGGTCACAGCTCAAGCTCGCCTGCTGGCCCGACGAGCAGTACGCGGCCGCCACGATCGACGACGCGCTCAAGAACGGCGCGACGCTCATTTCCGACAATGCCGACAGTCTGATCACCCATCCCGCCGTGGAGGTGATCATCGAGGCGACCGGCGATCCCGGCGCCGGCATCGCCTTCGCGCTGAAGGCGATCGAGCACGGCAAGCACATCATAATGGTCAATGTCGAGGCCGACGCGGTTGCCGGCCCGATCCTGGCGCGCAAGGCGAAGGCGGCCGGCGTCGTCTATTCGCTGGCCTGGGGCGACCAGCCGGCCCTGATCGCCGACCATGTCGACTGGGCCCGCGCCGCGGGCTTCAAGGTCGTCAGCGCCGGCAAGGGCACGCGCTACCACCCCACCTACCATCAGTCGACGCCCGACACGGTCTGGGACATCCTCGACAAGTATATGAAGATCAAGGATCGCAATTCGATCAATCCCAAGATGTTCAACTCCTTCGTCGACGGCACGAAGTCGGGCATCGAGATGACGGCGGTCTGCAATGCGACGGGCCTGCACTCGCAGGCGGAGGGGCTCTCGTTCCCGCCGGCAACGCGCTTCGAGCATGCCGAGATCTGCAAGCCCAAGGCCGATGGCGGCGTGCTCGAACGGGCGGGCGTCACCGAGGTCACGTCCTCGGTCTATCGCGACGGCACGGACGTGCCGCATTCGCTGGTGATGGGCACCTATGTCGTGTTCGAGAGCGACAGCGCCTATAGCGAGGAGTGCTTCCGCGAATACAGCATGCTTCCCGACAAGAGCGGTAAGTATTCCTGCCTCTATCGGCCGATCCACATGATCGGGCTCGAGCTCGGCATCTCGGTCGCGTCGGCTGCCCTGCGCAAGGAAGCGACCGGCGCCCCCATCATGTTCAACTCCGACGTCGTCGCGACCGCGAAGCGTGCGCTCAAGGCCGGAGAGATGCTCGACGGCGAAGGCGGGTTCTGCGTCTGGGGCAAGCAGACCCCGGCGTCGGCCTCGCTCGACCAGGGCTATCTGCCGCTTGGCCTTGCCCACAACGTCAAGCTCAAGGCCGACATCGCCGAGGGCCAGCGCCTGAAATGGAGCGATGTCGCCTATGACCCCGCCAACATTGCCGTGAAGGTCCGGCGCGAAATGGAGGCAGCCTTCGCCCGCCCCAATACACAGGCGGCGTGACCGACGCGCTGACGGGGCGCGCATCCGCGCTCCGTCTTGGCATCCCAGAGCCCGAGCAACGGGCCAAACGATAACAGAGGAGGAAACACCATGACCACCAAGGGACGATTCATTCCGACACGCCGCGCGGCGCTCGGCGGGCTTGCCGCAGGCGCTTCGCTAATCGCCATGCCGGGCGTGCTCAGGGCCCAGAAGATAAGCTGGATCGGCGCCAACGCCGCCTCCCAGCAGGATTTCATCGGCATCAGCCTCGACTTCTTCGGCAAGCGCCTGGGCGAACTCAGCAAGGGCCAGATCGAGGTCGCCAGCCATCATGGCGGTGCGCTCGGCGGCGAGCGCGAGCACGTCGAGGCCGTGCTGCAGGGCGCGATCCAGATCGCGACGCCGGGCCAGGGCGTGGTCGCCGGCTGGTATCGCCCGGCCGAGGTCTGGACCCACCCCTATCTGTTCAAGGACGTTGCCCATAAGGACCGCGTCTGGGACACGATGCGGGCCGAATACCAAGAGGACATCGCCAAGACCGGCAAGCTCAGGCCGCTCGGTGCGATCCCGCGGATGCCGCGCATGCTGTCCTGCAACCGGGTCGTGAAAGTTCCGGCCGACATGAAGGGTCTGAAGATCCGCGTGCCGGAAACGGCGCTGTGGCGCCGAACCTTCGAGCTCTTCGGGGCCTCGCCGACACCCCTGCCCTTCCCCGAGGTCTTCCAGGCCCTGAAGTCGAGCGTGATCGATGGCCAGGAGAACCCGATGGGCCTGACCTTCAACTCCGGCATCTTCGACGCCAATACGCATCTCTCGCTGACAGAGCACATGATGCAGGACAACTGCATCCTGATGGGCAACGACGCCTACCAGAAGCTGACCCCAGAGCTGCGCCAAGCGGTCGATAAGGCGGCGCGCGACATGGAAGCGGAGATGCGGCCGAAGGTGATCGCCGACGATGTCCGTATCCTGGAGCTGATCAAGGCCAAGAAGATCGTGATCTCCGAGGTCGACAAGGCCGCCTTCACCGCGACGGTGAAGAACCTGGCCACCGAGTTCCCGGCCGGCAAGAAATGGGCCGACCGCATCGGCCAGATCGCCTGACGCGGTCATCTCTGCCGCACCTGCGCACCGCTTCGGTCACGGGCCGGAGCGGTGCGTGAGCGTCTCGGGCCCCCGGCAAGAAATCCCGGCAAGACAGCGGAGCTTTGCGCATGAAGGCGCTTATCGGCAGGTTATCGGACCTCGTCACCGAGGTCGCCAAATTCGCGCTCGGCCTCTGTGTTGCGGCGATCGTGCTGATCACGCTCGCCGCGGTATGGTGGCGCTATGTTGTCAACGCGCCGATCTCCTGGATCGAGCAGGTCTCGAACATCCTGTTCATCTGGATCACCTTCGTCGGCGCGGCAGTGCTCTACCGCCAGAAGCTGCATATCGGCGTGGACATGTTCATCGGCATGCTCAAGGGCCGCGCCCAGCAGGTGATGTTCTGGGCGATCGAACTCGCCAACCTGACCTTCATCGTGGTGCTGTTCATCTACAGCGTGAAGCTCTCGATCGACGTCCTGCCCAACACCTATGGCGCGCTCGATATCACCCCGGCCTGGTTCTATGTCTCCGCGCCGGTCTCCTGCGCGATGATGATGCTCTATTTCGTCGAGAAGATCGTCGATCCCTCGAAAAGGCAGCCGGTCGGCGTCGCGGGGGAGTTCTGACGATGAGCACCATTCTGATCGGCAGCTTCTTCCTGTTGCTGGCACTTTCCGTCCCGATCGCGTTTGCGATGGGGCTCGCCACCATCGCCGCGATCATGGCTCATGGCTCGCTGCCGATGTCGATCCTGGCGCAGCGGACGCTCGTCGGCGCCGATTCCTACGCGCTGCTGGCCATCCCGTTCTTCATCCTGGCCGGGAATCTGATGAATGGCGGCGGCATCACCCACCAGATCATCAACCTTGCCAACGCCATGGTCGGCCGGTTCCGCGGCGGTCTGGCGCTGACCTCGGTGACGGCGGCGATGATCTTCTCAGGGCTCTCGGGGTCGGCTGCGGCCGACGCCTCGGCGCTCGGCAAGGTTCTGATCCCGGCGATGAAGAAGCAGGGCTATGGCGGTGGCTTCGCCGCGGCGCTGATGGCGTCGGCCTGCGTCAACGGGCCGATCATCCCGCCCTCGATCCCGCTCGTCATCTACGGCCTGTCGGCGGGCAAAGGCGTCTCGATCATCGCACTATTCCTCGGCGGCATCGTGCCGGGCGTGCTGCTGGCGCTCTCGCTGATGGTCGCGGCCTACTGGATTTCAGTGAAGCGCAACTATCCCGTCTCGGAAGCGGTGCCGGTTCGCCAGATTCCCCGCCTGATCCTCCCGGCGAGCTGGGCTTTGATGATGCCGGTGATCATCCTGATCGGCGTCACCGGCGGCGTCGTCACGGTCACCGAGAGCGCGACAATCGCCGTGGTCTATGCCGCTTTCATCGGCTTCTTCGTCTACAAGGAACTCAGCATCAAGACGATCTGGCCGATCCTGGTCCAGACAGCGCTCGATACGGCGCTGGTGATGTTCATCATCGCCCTGTCGTCGGGCTTCGGCTGGCTTCTGGCGGTCTCGGGCACACCGCGCGCCATTGCCAGCTGGATCGCTTCGGTCTCCTCGGATCCGACGATCATCCTGATGATGATCAACGTCTTCCTGCTGATCATCGGCATCTTCATGGAGCCGCTACCAGCGATGTTCATCCTGATACCGGTGCTGGTGCCGGTGGTACAGGCGGTCGGCATCGACCTCGTCCATTTCGGGCTGGTGATGGTGTTCAATCTCTGCCTGGGGCTGATCACGCCGCCGGTCGGCATCCTGCTCTACATCTGCGCCAACTTCGCCAATGTGACGCTCGAGGAGGAAAGCCGGGAACTGGGTCCGTTCCTCGGCGCCGGTTTCATCGTGCTGGTGATCATTTCGCTGTTTCCGGCGACGGTGCTCTGGCTGCCGAGGTTACTTGTAGATTACGGCCGGTAGGTCCCGTCGCGGAGCAAACAGGCGATCGGGCGGCGGCGTGAGCCCAAGACCCTGTCAGGCAGTGCCGAACGATGACGCCGCGTAATCAGGAGCGATGAGATTGCCCGCAAACAGATGCTGAGGGGCTCGAAGGGCGCGCCGCGCCATGAGCTGACCTTGCCTCCCCGCCCAAAACCCGACGTACAGAGCCGATCGTTCTTGTCAGCGCGCGACCTCAGCGCTGATCGATCGACCGCGTTCGGCTGCCTATCGCAATTCCGTTGCCGCCACCGGCCGCACGGCCTGCGCGAGCTGATAGAGCAGTCGCGCAGCCAACCGCCTGTGCCCCAGAGCATCATGACGCCCGGCGCTCTCAAGTTGAAGACCGAGCGAGTCGCCGACGGCGCCCGATACGACACTCGCGCAGGAGATTCGCAGCGCCTTGAGCTTGACGAAGGCGTTCTCGATGGGAGAAGTCGGGACTATAGGCCGGGCGATCTGCCACTGGTTTGTCATCCAGGGCGATTAGTGCCTCGGCAGGTTTTACGCCGTGTGGCGCGGTGGGAGCACGCCGAAACACGATCTAAATAATTGATAATTAAGCTGCAACCTCCTGAAGGAAAACTTGTACCTTCTGCTCAAGATTTAGTGTCGATACTAAAATATTCTCGGCTAACTCAGCTACGTCATTTGCGGAGCGACGTGTTTCGCCAACATGTCCATTGGCTTGTGCTACAGCGGTGGCAATCTCTTCAGTATGCCGCGCGGTCAGAGCTAGATTATGCGAGATTTCCGCCGTGGCCATTGATTGTTTCTGAACGGAGGCAGCTACGTCTCTTGTATTGCCATCGATTTCGCCGAGTCGGCCAGCGCTGCTTTCAATCGACGCGATGGCCCCGCGGGTGGAACGCTGCACATCATCGATCTGTTTCGAAATTTGCCCAGCGGCCGTTACAGTTTGCTGGGCAAGCGATTTGACCTCCGCAGCGACGACGGCAAACCCCTTGCCCGCCTCGCCCGCACGAGCAGCTTCAATCGTCGCGTTGAGTGCAAGCAGGTTGGTCTGTCCCGCGATCGCCTGGATCATGGCGACAATGCCACCTATCGCGTCGGTGGCATTAGACAGGCCTTCAATCGCGTGATTGGCGCTGGACGCTTCTGTGCGCGAGACCCCCACCAGCGAACTGGTAGCTCGGAGCTGCTCGTTGATTGAGCTGATCGAGTTCGACAAGTCTGCGCTCGACTGCGCCGCGACCCTTGTGTTGGCAGCGGCGGCTTTTGCCGTAGCAGCCACTTCGGTAACGTAGGCCGAAGTGTCATCGGCGGATCGGGATAATGCGGTGCCTGTATCGCGCGCCGCCGTTGCAGTGGCTGCAACGGTGGCCAGCGTCTCGCCGATCTCGAGTTTAAACCGGCGGATCGCTTGCTCTAACAGCTCGCGATACCGGTCTTTTTCCTCGTGCAATGCCGTTTCGGCAACCGCTCTCTGCCGGACCGTTATGTCTTCATGGGTCGCTACCCAGCCGCCATCAGAAGTGGGCCGGTGGCGGATCTCAAATATCCGCCCATCCATTAGCTCGACAATCGTATCGGAGGGCTCATTTGACCCTTGTATCTTGTCTCGCCACGCGACGTATTCAGTCTGCGTCATCTTCGGATAAGTGCCGGCGGCAAATCGCAGATCAACGATTGTTGGGAGGGAGCACCCTATCTTCACCCTCAGGGGGTCCAAGCCGTAAAGCCTCAGATAGGCCTCGTTGCACATGACCAACTGGCGTCCAGCGGTGAATTGGCAAACACCTTGCGAAAGCTGATCCAGAACGCGCTGAAGGCTTCGATTGCGTCTCCGGCTTCGCATCCAAGTGGCCGAGACCATGACCATCAGGACAACGGAGGTTAGCGCGATGAGTTCGGTCAGCGCCGGGATGCCAAACAGTTGAGACAGGTCAGACTGCATCGCCAACGTCCGCCAAACTCGTGGTCGCCTCTAGATTTTGCTGCTTACGCCACGATCTGCGAAGGCGAATAACAATGTCTTACCGCGCTTACGATCACGGTGGAGCTTCTGAGAATGCTGAGCAGCTTCTATGCAGTGACAGTTGGGGCTGGCTGACCGGATGCGACCGCTGCGCCGCCGCTCATTCCACTGCCTTCGTTGCCTCTGACAATGACGGTGTTGGAGGCAAATGGTACGCCGGCCTCGTTCAATCTGGCATATATGCGCTTAAGGGCCTGGCGCTGCAGATGTGTTGGATTGTTCGGCTTGGCCGTGAACTTGCACCGTATAACGATCGCGCCGTCCTGGATCTCTTGCACGCCCTGCATCTTGAGTGGCAGCAAGAATTCCGAGCCCAGTTCGGGATCTTCAAGCATCTCCTGACCAATCTTTTTGATCAGCTTACGTGCCTGTTCAATGTTTGCGCTGTGATCCAGCCGGAGGGAGAATTTCATAGTCGCCCAATCGCGCGAGAAATTCGTGGTGGATTGGATTTGCCCGAACGGTATTGTGTGGACCTGCCCGTTTTGATGCCTGAGCTGGACCGAGCGGAGGGTAATCTTCTCAACCGTGCCTTTCAGATTGCCGATATCGATGTATTCGCCGATCCGAAATGCATCGTCGGTCAGAAAGAAGACGCCAGATACGACATCCTTGACAAGTGCTTGGGAGCCAAACGAGATGGCAAGCCCGATGACCCCAAACCCTGCGAGGAACGGGCCTATCTGGACTCCCAGGCTTGCAAGCATCACTAGCGCCGTGACGGCAACGACGCCGCCCAGCCCGACGCCCTTTAAGAGCGGCAGAACAGTCGCAAGCCGAGTCCGAACAGGCGCTTCGCTCCCATCCTCATCGATTGGAATGCCGGAGCGAGCTTTTGGGGCATGCGCAGCGAAGTAGGTCGACAAGTATGTCCAGATGATCCAGCCTGTCACGAAAGCGGTGCCAGCAGCCAGCACGGCTTGTAGTGCTGCGACGGCAGCGGTGGACTGAATATCACTCAAATAATCTGACCAGACCAGTGCCAATACGCCGAAACTCGTCAGCCACATGACCCCAGTCGTCAAGTTGGATGCGACCGCTGCCAAGGCGAGTCTGGCCGGACTCGACCCGCTTCGGACAAGCGCCCGGGAGGTCAAGGTGGAAACGATCGCGCCGGCGCCAGCCGTCAGTATCGGCAGTATGACGACCAGCAGCTGAGTGAGTGTGCCGGGAGCGCCAAGCCGCGTGACGGTCGGAGAAACCGCGCCGATCCGGTTGACCGACCAGATAAAGACCGCGACGGCGATAAAGATCCAAGGCAAAGCTGACCCAGCGAGCCGGCGGAGCAGGCCGGGTTTTGACGCAGAACTAACGTCTCCTCGCGCCAGTGCTGCAATATCGTGCCTTCCGCCCCAAAACCACGATAGCCTCAGTGCCAAAACGATCGTGCTCGCGATAAGGAACCACCCTTCGAGAGAGACACGCTCGCCGCCCACCTCCTGGCTCAGCCGCACGGATTGCATGAGTATGGGCTGGATTAGCCCGTACGCCAGCAGCATTCGCCAGTGCCATTGGGCGTGCGGCAGCGGCAAAAGGCGACGCTGGGGAGCTTGAGGGGCGAGCAGGAATCGGCCAGCGATGATGTAGAGGCCGAAGAGGGCTAACGCGTCGAGAGCGCTTTGGGCGATCGAACGCGCGAGGTCGGCCTGTGGAAGTAATCCATCGAGCGCGAGGCGCCCGCTGGCCGCGAAAGCGGCAAGAGTGGCAATGTCGGGAGCAGCCGCTGCTGTCGCGGCCCACAGTCGAGAGATGAAATCACTAGTCGCTTCGTCCCTCGGGCGGCGAACGAGCGGCTTTACCACCATGCGCATCCCGGTCGCTACAGCGCCCGCAATAGCAACGACCGCGATGATCAGCATTAGCGCGCTTCGGCCCGAGCCGTTTCGATTTTCAGCCCATGCTAGGTATGCCTTATCCAGTACATCGCCGACTTGACGTACCCCGGTAAAGCCATTCCCAAGCCCCTGCCAGAAGGCCGTCCAGGGCGGCAACGGCCTCGACGGAGCAATTGTCTCACCGCGCGTATCAGGAGCAGATACTGCTTCGGTTCGGACGATGATATTTGATCCGTTTCGCGCGAGTTCATCTGCGAGACGTCCGATGCGGGCCGGATCATCGCTCGGCTGGACCACAATTGTCGTCTGCCGCACCTCGGCATCGGCCGATATCAAGGTCGCAACGTTGATAAGGATGACGCCTGCGAAGAGAGCACGCGCGCGCGACGACAAAAGCATCACCAACCCCGGTACGATCCCCCAAAATGAAGGCTTCGGGCGAAGCTAACGTGGGTCAAGGGGCATGACTAGATCAGCTTACATCTGGTAGTTCAGATCATGCGCCTTCAGCAGCCGACAGCCGCGCCGGCTTTCCATCAGTCGTGGGCGAAGGCAGGTCTGCTTTCTCACTTAAACTTCCGGAAGAAGCCAGTCCCGGCACGGCCGAAGTTCGGTCGTTCGCCTCACGGCAATCGACATACCCGGAAGCAGACGCTCCCAAGGGCCGCAATGGTCCAAAAACGTCGGTCGCTCGTGGCGAGTTTCGCCAGAACCGCCAGCCGTTCGCTCGGACGAGATGCGCAAAAGCCGTCCTCCCGCTCTGGGACGACATGCGCCAGCTTTCCTCGTTGGATGAGCCGGTCGCTGGTAAAAGGTCGTGTCCAAAACTATAGGAGACAGAACGGTTGGAACCCATCGAAGGGAACCCCCGGAACTGCGCACGTCAGCCTTTGTGAAGGAGAGTGAGCGGGCCGGGCCTAATGCTCCGACCTTTGGATATCCGATGACCTTGAAGACCCCTCCGGGCGGCGAACCGCGCCCGAACGATGCCGAACTCGAGATGTACGCCCGCGCCTACCGGCTGCGTGCGGAGGCCGACACCTTCTACCTGCGTTGGCAGCTGCATACCGCCCACGCGATGCTGCTCGAACATGATCCGACCCGGATCCATACCGAGCATGGCCTCAACGGCCGACAGATCGGCGAGGGTGCGCGGATCGCGGCGCGCCGCTTCGCGCTGCTTCTGGGCGAGCCGCCGGCGTTCTCCGAGCCGCTGCTGCGCCTCAAAATCGCATGTTATGAGGCTATGATCATCGACGCCGACGAGCTCAAGCGTTCGCGCGCGGTGGCAATGATCGAGGCCGCCATCCGGCGCGACGCGCAGGACCTCGGCATCGTTCTCGACGAAGGCCCCGTCATGCCCGATGAAGGCGGCTGGCACTGAGGACGGCGACCATGTCCTTCATCTTCTACGACCTCGAAACCTCCGGCCTCGCCCCGCAATGGGATGTGCCGCTGCAGGCCGCCTTGATCCACGCCGATGCCGATCTGAAGATCCAGGCAGAACTCTCGTTCCGGGCGCGGCTGCCGGCGCACATCGTGCCTTCGCCCGGCGCGCTTCTCGTCACAGGCGTCACGCCAGCGATGCTCGAGCAGGCACCGCTCTCGGTCGGGGACATGCTCGGCCTCATCGCCCGGGCCTTCAACGAATGGGCCCCGGCAACGATCGTGACCTACAACGGTCTGCGCTTCGACGAGGAGGTGTTGCGGCATGCCTTCTTCACGCACCTGCTGCCGCCGTACTCCAGCCAGGGCCCCGGGCTGAAGCGGGCCGACCTTCTGGTCATGTTGCGCGCGGTTCGGTTGCTTGAACCAAACGCTGTGACGATCCCGATCGGTGTCAACGGCAAGCCGTCGATGAAGCTCGGCGACGTCTGCCGCGCGAACGGCATCGCCCTCCACGAGGAGGATGCTCATGACGCGCTCGCCGACACCCGCGCCACCCTGGCGCTGTTCCGGCATCTTCGGGAGGTGGCCCCGTCCACCATCGCGCGGATGCTGGAGAATACGCACAAGTCCGGACCCGCAGCGTTGCTGGCCGGTGACGAGCCCATCCTGCTCGGCGGCATGAACGCGATGGTGCCGGTCATCGGCATCGCGCCGAGCCCGCGCAACGCCGCAGCCTGGGCCGTGGCCGACCTCTCGGTCGACCCTGCAACCTATCTCGACGGCTCGTTGGAGGAGATCGCCGCGCTGCTGACCGCCAAAGGACCGCGCGCGATCCGGACGGTCCGGACCAATGCCCAGCCGATCCTCGTCGGATGGGAGCGTGGGGCGCATGCCCTGCCGGCTGATCGCCTTGATGACGCCGTCTACCGCCAGCGCGCGCGACAGGTCCGTGATCACGCAGGCTTCCGCAAGAACCTGCTGCAGGCGCTTGCCAACCAATATGCCGATGCCGAGCCGTCGCCCTGGCCGGAAGCTACGTTGTACAGCGGTGGCTTCATCAGCGACGAGCAGATGCGCCTGTCCCGCCGTTGGCGCGAAATCGACTGGGTTGAGCGCCCGGCCTTCGCCGATCAGCTGTTCACGGACGCCCGGCTGCGCGCCTTCTCCAATCGGCTCTGCTTCCTTGAGGCCGCCGAGCACCTCTCGCCGGCGGCCTGGGCGAAAAGCCGGGACTGGCTGCGCCATCGTCTCCAGACCGAGGACGATGTGCCGTGGCTGACGCTGTCGAAAGCGCTGAAGGAGATCGACGGTCTTCGCGCTCAAACCGAAGCTGGCGACGACGAACGCCTGCGTCAGATCGCGGAGATCGAGCGCTGGCTCGTGGGGCGCCAGCAGGAACTCGCGCGGGCATCCGCCGCTTAGCCCCATCACAGGACGGACAAGGACGAAGGCCCGCGCGCTCCCGCTCGCGGGCCTTCGTTCGTTCCAGGGGAAAGGAGGTCAGCGCTGCCAACTGGGCAGAACCCCGCACAAAAAGGGACAGACCATGACGGATACCAAGACCAAGAGCAGCCTCGCTGATGTGAAAGCAGAGGTGTGGAACGGCGCCGTTGTCGACGAGCTCGATGCCATCGCGCAGCAGCGGCCCTGGGGAGATGGCGACGCCGAAGGCTACAGCCGCGTGCTGCAGGGGCTTCCCTCGCTTCTCGACGTCGCCGCCCGCGCCCGCTACCACGCGTGCCAGGTCGAACGCTTCCTCGATCTCGCCAGCCGGACGCAGGACCACGGGCTGATCCAGGGCCGCTTGCAGTGGCTGGTCGCGTTGACGATGCTGAACCACGCCGCGACGCTCGCGGTCGCGCTGCTGCCGACCAGCGACACCGTCGACGACTGGATCCGCGGCGACGCCGGCGAGAGCGTCGTCGAGGCGGCGAAGCGGCATCAGAAGACGGCGACTGCCGAACTGGCTCGTTCTGCCTTCGGCCTGGATACGCCCACGGTGAATGCGGCCCTGGCGTCGCCGCGGGCGTTCATCGCCGGAGCCGACCGTCTCCTCGCCGTGACGAACGCACTGGCGCCCAGCAGGGACAGTGACGACTACGCCGCTGGGGTTCACGGGCTCGAGCGTGGCAAAACGCTGACCGACTACGTCAGCGATCACCTCGACCTCGAGTACCGCCTCGATTCGGTCCGGCTCCATCTGCGCCGGGCCGACAACTTCGCCGCAGAACTCGAGGATGGCGAGATCAGCCCAGACCAGCGTGATCGCCTCGGCCGGGCTCAGGCCGGGGCGATGATCCTCGCGCTCGCCGATCTCGGCCGGATCGGGCTCTGGCCCGCCCGCGATCCTGGCGACCATCGGGTCAAGGCCGAGGCGCGTGAGCTGATGCGGGCGCGGCAGTACCCGGATCGGCAGAAGGCCATCGTCGAACTCGCGTTCGTGATCGGGCAACAGATGGAGGCCGGGCTTGGGACGCTCCGCGCGCGCCTGAGCAAGGCCGAGGTC
This sequence comes from Bosea sp. PAMC 26642, assembly GCF_001562255.1. NCBI lineage: Bacteria > Pseudomonadati > Pseudomonadota > Alphaproteobacteria > Hyphomicrobiales > Alloboseaceae > Allobosea > Allobosea sp. PAMC 26642. The sequence goes on from NZ_CP014301.1 coordinate 3,320,610, forward strand.
TGACGGGTTGCGAAGCGGTGCCCCGATCTCGGTAGCCAACAACACGACAACAGGAAGCGCCCAGGACGGCAAACCGACTCAGGACCTCGCAAGAGGCCGCCAGGAAGCCCTCAGGCTTGCAAATCGCTGGCTTCCGCCGGCGGTTGGAAAAGGTCGGTTGGCGCCAGGTGGCCTCCAGGACGGCGCTCCCACCACAATCCTGACCGGGCACCGAGCCAGGACGGCGACAACACGACAACGGGACGGTCAGAACCGCGTCAGACCAAATGAAGGCGCTCCCACGGGGGCGCCTTTCTCATGTCCGGAGATCGAAAGGTGCAGCGACTTGGCTGTTACCCCACACGGAAGTTTTACATGACCGACGAAACGCATTCTGTTCCTCTCGACGACGAGCCTCTCACCCAGGACGTCCACCCGATCACCGAGCCGCTCGGGGCGCTGGTGGCGATTCTGCCGCATGATCCGCTGATCGCAGACCTGATCGCGCTTCGCCGCGCCACGCCCGATCTGGCAGAGGCTGCCCGCTCCGCGACGTTCTTCGAGGCGATGGTCAAGGTGAGCCCGCTCGGCGTCGGCTTCGGGCGGCTCTTCGGATTGGCCCAGGCCGGCCTGCAACTGCTGGCGGCAGCCAACGAGGCGATCGTCGCGATCTGGCCGGTGGACGACAACGAAATCGCCAGGGCGAAACTCTCGCTTCACCCCGATCCCGAAACCCAGCGCAACCTGCGCGGTGACCGATATCTTCGCGTGGTGCTCGCGGCCCTCCATCCGGGCTATCTGCGTGTCTCGGCGCCGGCGAAGCCGACCCCGGATGATCGCGCGCTGGTGTTCTGGCCCGTGGGCCACGAGGTCGGTGCCAGCGACGCGGCAACGCTTCCGACAGGAGATGCCTACGGCAAGGCCGAATGCGAGCGCCTAGCGATGTTCGCCTTCAGCGGTCCCAAGGTGGCGCCGCTGATCGAGCGAGCCCGCGAGCTTCTGGCGGCGTCCGACCAGCTTCGGGGTCAGGCGATGCGGCTGGGGCCGGATGCACTCGAACTGCGGCTGGCGTCGGAGGGCGCGCTGATCTCGGCGTATTCGCTCCTCGCGCAGGCCGCCCTCTGGCCGAGCCGGGACGATGCCGACGACATCGCCGCGAAGGTCGACTTGATCACGCTCGTCAACAGCCGCGTCAGCTCGGACGATCCTACCCACATGATCGCCACCGTGATGCTCGCCTATGAGCGCTCGCGCGAGGCGGTACGGCTGGGCAGCGCGCCCTTCCGGTGGCGCCACCCGGACGTCGCCTGGAGCGACATCGTCTGACGGGGAAAATTTCCCTCAGATCGGCGTCCCGATCAGTCCTGGAGGCGCCCCGCGCGGGGCGCCTTTCTTGTGTCCGGGAAAATCGCAGGGAGCAGCGACATGGCTGTCACCCACGTAAAGGATCACTCCGTGACCAACGAGAACAACAAGGGCGTGCCGGCGCCCAGCAAGACCGGCGCCATCGAAAATCCCGGGCATCAGATCCCTGGCGATCCCATCGCCATGATGACCGGCAGCATCGGAGACGACCCCAGCCTCAGTGAGCTCGCCGCCTTTCGCAACGGCGCGCCGGATCTCAAGTTCGCGGCTCGCAAAGCCAAAGAGTTCCTGGACGAGTCGATGCGGATCAGGCTGGCAAGCACTGATATCGAAGCAGCGCATCGCGTCGCCGCCGGCCTCATGCTGGTCGGACTCTCCTTCGTCGCCACGGTCTGCATCTGGCCGTCGGACAGCCTCGACGAGGTCGAGGCCAAGCTCGCGCTGGTCAAGGTGAACAGGGTTCATGGCGACGACCAGGAAGACGACTACGCCCCCATGCTCGAACCCGATACCGCGCGGCGGATCAGGGTCCGGCGCGCCGCCTTCAACGTCGGCGAGCTGATGGTGCCGCCGCAGCCCGCCGGGCCGGCATCGATCGATCGCGGGCTCGCGACCTGGCCGCTGCAGGGCCTCGACCTGACGCTGCTCCTGCCGCAGCGCGGTGGGGTGCCGGTGTTCGCCGACCAGCAGCCGAATATCTGGTCCGCCCTCCTGACGACGCCGCCAGATCTCGATCGGCTCGCGGATCGTGTCGAGCGCCTGCTCGCGACGGCCGACCGGCTGTTCCTGCTTGCCGCGCGCCCCGGCGACAACCATGCCGAGCTGCGCCAGGCTGCCGAGGGCGCGCAGATCATGGCGTACCTGAATGCCGCGCAGGTCGCGATCTGGCCGGTCGAACGCGGCTCGGCCGGGGTCAAGGCGAAGTGCCGGATGGCGAAGGCGATCGACGATCGCGCCTGCCGTTCAGATCCGCTCCATATGCAGGCGGCCGTCCGCCACATCTTCGAGGAGTCCACCTGGTTGACCAGGCTCCTCGGGGCCGAGCGGATGGCCATCAAGATGCCAACCTGGACGGAGATCGTATAGTCCCGTCGTCGGCGCTCAAACGGGTTCCATCAACCGACGAGCACATCACATCAAGAGGGCGGCGCCGCGAGGTGCCGCCTTTTCGCATTCAATCGGGGCTCGCGGAGGGCCGGACCGGCCACCCCGCGGGACACTCAGGTTTCGCGGCGCCGCGAACCAACTCGATGACCAAAGACGAATACGACTTCCAGTTCGCTGACCCGGCACTTAAGGCACGCGTTGTTAGGGCGAAGCGGGCAAAAAGGCAGAAGACTCTCAGTGAGACGCCGGCCCCGTCGCCAGACGCCGTTCGGCCTCCGTACCAAATCGCTCTGTTCGACGCCGATGCGCTTGCTGCTCGGCTCGGTACGTCTCCAGGCTACCACGTTGATCCAAGCGAACATGTGGCCGACGACAACGGGCTCGACCGACAGGTCAAGCTCTGGGCTCGTCTTCACAACGATCCACGTGGACCGTGGCGTAACCAAATCCGTCCTGACGTTGCCATGATCGAGCGCGTCGCCGCGCTCGTCGTCACTGGTCCTCACTTCCGTAACGTTATCGGCTGGATCGTTCGGGCTATGCAGCTCGCTCTGATCTGCGGCCGCCCCCTGCGTCTCGATCCCTGCTGCCTGCTCGGTGATGCCGGCATCGGCAAGACGTTCTTCGCAACAGAGCTCTCCCGAGCGCTGGGCGTGCGTTCCGAGTTACTCGCCATCAACGTCATGACCGACCGTGGGTCGATGCTCACCGGACTCACGCCGGTATGGCGGGGGTCACGTCCTGGCCGTGTCGCGCAGGCGCTGATCGACGGCGACAGCGCCGCCCCCCTCTTCATCCTCGACGAGATCGACAAGCCATCACCGATCAACCCCGCAGAGGACCCGCTCCAGGCCCTTCACTCGCTCCTGGAACGCCAGAACGCCCAGGCGTTCACCGACGAGTTCTTGGAGTTTCCGATCCGGGCCGATGAAATCCTCTGGGTCACAACGGCCAACAGCCTGAGCCCGATGCCGCCTTCGCTGGTCGACCGCATGATCGTCTTCACGATCGATCCGGGTGAGGCAGACAGGCTGACCATCCAGGAATCGATCTTCGACCGCGCCAATGCGGAGGTCGCAGACTCTACCTTCATCCGACCGGCGCAGAGCCTGTTTCGCCTCGCCCGCGACTACAACGCCCGGACGATGACGCGGCTTTGGCCGGCCGCGATGGCGATCGCCTGCGCGGACGGACGCCGGGAATTACGTCAGCGCGACATCACCGATGCCGCGGCGCTGGTATCCGGCCAAGGCCAGACAAAGCGGTCGATCGGCTTCATGGCCGCACAGCGCATAGCTGATGTCGGACACCGATGATCGCCTGTTCGCATCGAGTACACGACGGGACGTACCCACCGCAGAAAGTTCGAAAGAGGGAACGACGGAATGAAGGCTCTGGGGAGAGTACCCCCGGAAACTTCGCTCAGGCACTAAACGAAAGTCAGATTATGAAGATCAAGCCCCGGCCTGGCCAGATCGGCCGTACCATTCAGCCGCCCAATAGTGCCGCTGCCGTCACGCGATGGTATCCAACGCAATGGGAGCGGATCGGCGGCAAGGCGCTGAAACCTCTGCCCGACGATGCATTCATGCAGCCGGGCTTCACCACGCGCTATCGGCCGGGCATTCTCGTCCATGCCTACGTCGCCGCCTGCGGTGACATCAGTTCGCCTGACTTCGGCACTGGCCTGCTCGGCGCCGCCCGCGACCTCCAGATGCCCCTGTACAAGGTCGCCAGCACGAAATGCGCCGACCCTCGTCGACGCATCGATGGGCTCAACCGCGATCGGTATGGCGTCAGGCGTCAGCTAAAGGAGGGCTCCGTCTCGGATCTCGGGTTCAATACCTGGGCGCTGCAGCAGATCTCCCCCAATCGCAGTCCGCTCGCCGGAGCGCCGATCAAACTGGAAGCGCGTTCGATCAGCGTTATCCTGCCGGCGGGCCTTGAGAACCACCAGTTCGAGAAGCGCCTCCACGTCGCGATGAAGAACGCGAGCCTGAATTCCTGGCTGGCATCGCCGGCGGGCCAAACTCACTGCCGTATGCTGGGACTTGATCCGGGCAACCATCAGCGGTTCAGCGACTACCGCTTCGGCCAGCCGACCAGGCTCTCGCCAAGCGACGAGATCTACATCTTCCGTCCTATCGGCGAGGACGCCGATCGCCTGCTGATGATCATCGAGACAATCATTCAACAGTGGGTCATCGGCACGGCTCCCAGAGCTCCAACGAACTGGACGAGCCGAAGCCAGCATGCTGCTCGGCGGTCTGGAGCGTTCGCCCATCCGATCTAAAAACCCGTCTTCGCTCGGGCTGAGCCCGTTG